>NZ_WWJY01000246.1 GCF_009865405.1 Streptomyces sp. SID3212
CAGATGCCTCGCCGCGAAGTCCAGCTCCATCCGGACCTGCTTGATCCGCTCCTCCACCACCAGCGAGCCGTGGCCCGCGTCGTACCGGTACACCTCGTGCGGCGCGCCCCGGGCCGCCAGGCGGTCGACGTAGTTCTCCACCTGCTGGATCGGGCAGCGCGGATCGTTGACACCGGCAGAGATGTAGACCGGCGCCCGCACGGCGTCGACGTACGTGATCGGCGACGACGCCTCGAACCGCTCCGGCACCTCCTCCGGCGTGCCGCCCAGGAGCGTGCGGTCCATCGCCTTGAGGGCCTCCATCTCGTCGTCGTACGCCGTCACGTAGTCCGCGACCGGCACGGCCGCCAGCCCCACCGCCCACACGTCGGGCTGCGTGCCGAGGCCGAGCAGCGTCAGGTAGCCGCCCCACGATCCCCCCGACAGGACCAGCTTCGCCGGGTCCGCGAGACCGGAGGCCACCGCCCACTCCCGGACCGCCGCGATGTCCTCCAGCTCGATCAGCCCGACCCGGTGCTTGAGCGCGTCCGTCCAGTCGCGCCCGTACCCCGTCGACCCGCGGTAGTTGACCCGTACCACCGCGAACCCGTGGTCCACCCACGCGGCGGGACCGGCCGCGAACGCGTCGCTGTCGTGCCACGTCGGCCCGCCGTGGATCTCGAAGACCGTCGGGAACGGCCCCTCACCCGCCGGCCGCTGCACCAGCGCGTGCACCCGCCCGCCGGGACCCGCCACCCACGCGTCCTCCACCGGCACCGACGCGGGCGCGGCGGGACCGGGGGGATCGAGCACGACCCCGCCCGCCGTGGACCGTACCTCCGGCGGCAGCTCGGCCGACGACCACAGGTACTCGACGCTCCCGTCCGGCCGGGCCGTCGCCCCCACCACCGTCCCGGGCGGGGTGTCCACCTGGATCAGCGCGCGCCGGACGAAGTCGTACCGCCACAGCTCGTCGCGCGCCTCGAAGCTGTGCGTGACCAGCAGCCCCGACCCGTCCGGATACCACTCGGCATTGACGTCCCCGGGCAGCTCGATGGCGAGATCGGTCTCCTCGCCGGTCAGCGGGTCCCAGATGACCGGCTCCCAGCGCCCCCGCCGCTGATGCCCGACGAGCAGCCGGCTGTCCCCGGCCACCGGCGCGAACCCCAGCACCTCAAGACCCAGCTCGCGCGTCCCGCCCGCGGTGTCGTCGAGCTCGGCGACCACCGAACCGTCCAGCCGCAGCACCCGTACCGCCGAGTGCATCGCGTCCCCGTGCTCGGTGTGCTCGATCGCGAGCAGATCGCCGTCGTACGACAGGTCCCCGACCCCGGCGGACTCCCGGTGACGGTAGATCTCGACGGGCGGCTGCCCGGGCCGTACGACATGGAGGGTCGACCCGTCCTCGTCGGTGGACCGCCCCACGACGGAGGTGCCGTCCCGACCGAGCGCCAGCCCGCCCGGATAGGAGGGAGCGAGCCCCGGTGTCGCGGGCTCGTCCCCGGCCCCCGCACCCGCCCCGGTCCCGGACGGGGAGGTCACGAAGGGCTGACGCATCCAGACCCCGAACTCGTCCCCGTCGGTGTCGGAGAACCACCAGATCCACTCGCCGTCGGGAGACAGCACCCCGTCCGTGGTCCCGTTCGGCCGGTCCGTCGCCTGCCGCTGCTCGCCCGTGGTCCTGTCCCACGTGTACAGCTCGAACGTCCCCGTCGCGTTCGACACGAACAGCGCCCGCTGCGGAGCGTCCTCCGCCCAGTCGGGCAGCGAAACCCGCGGCGCCCGGAAGCGCTTCTCCCAATCCGGCATCGAACCGGTGATCTGAGTCATGACCCCATTCTGCGCCCGGGCCAGGACATTCGGTCGGCGTACCGCCCAGCCTGTGGACAACTGCCTGTGGATAACTCTCCCGGCCAGGTCCGAGATGCGCTGCCCTGCCGCCGGGGGCACTGTGGGGGGCGGACGCGTCACGGAATCGAAGCCGAGGACCAGACGATGGCTGCTTCACCCCAGGCCGGGGCCGAAGGCTCCACGATGTACGACGAGCTGCTCGCCGTACACATGATCATGCGCCGGGGCGCCGCTCTCGTCACCGCGTCGTTCGCACGGCTGACCGCCGGGGAGGCGGTCGACGTCAGGACGCTGGTCAGGACGTCCCGCTGGCTGATCGAATTCGTGCATCACCACCACGCGAGCGAGGACGAACTCCTCTGGCCGGTCCTCCGCGGCCTCTTCCCGTCCTCGATCGCCGTACTGGACGGCCTGACCGTCGAACACGGAGCACTGGACACGGAGCTGCACACCCTGGCCAGGGCGGTGGACGGCATCGCCGACCCGGACGTCACGGGGGAGCGCGCGAGGACCCTGGCGGTCGTCGGCCAGGCGGCCCTCGCCGGCCTGCCGTCGGCGCAGAAGGTCCAGGACCTCCTGGCGACACACCTGGACCGGGAGGAACCGGTCCTGCACGACCTCTTCCCCCAGGTCCCGGACGCCGACATCATCCGGGTCCGCAAGGCGATCGTCCACGGGGCGCCGCGCCACAGCCCGTACCTGGTGTTCGGCCTGATGGAGGACCCGGTCCGGGTGCCGGGCTACGAGGCGATGGCCGCGAACTTCCCCGCCCCTCTGCGCCGACTGCGCCCGCTGCTCCTGACCCGCTACCGCAGCACCAAGAAGTCCCTGGGCGCGACGCGCTGACGGCTTCGTACGGGACGCGGGGCCGGGGGCCTGGATGGGGGGGTACGGCGGCTCGTATCAGCGCCCTCGTGGCTCGTACCACCGCCCTCGCGCCGGACGTGCCCCGCGCGCGCCGCCGCCGATGCACTGTGCGCCCTCTCCGGCGAGGGGTGCGGGGCTATTGAATGCCGGGGAGCGCGGACGGTCACCCACACCCACGCACGACACGAGCGGGAGTGCGTATGGCGAGGCGGAAAACCCCCACCGGCGAAAGCAACACAACAGAGTCCGAGGAACTGCTCTTCGGCGGAGCCCTGCGGTACGACATGGGCTGGAACAAGCACGAGGACGCATTCCTCCAGCTGAACCTACGATCCATGGTCACGCGCCTGCCACGACTGCTGCGTACGACAGGGCAGTTGGCGTGGGAGGCGGACCGAAGCGCCCTGAGGCTGGTCGCGTTCGCCGAGGCCGGGAGGGGGATCAGCCAGGCGGTCGGCCTGATCGCCGTCAACCGCGTCCTCTCCCACCTCCTCGGCGAAGGCACCACGGCCGAACGACTCACCGACGCGGGCGGCGCGTTGGTGCTCGCGGGAAGTACGGCGCTGGTGGGCGCGGTGCTGCGGGCCCTGGCCACGGCGGGCACGGGCCAACTGGAACCGAAGGTCGAACGGGTCGCCACCGAGCGGTACTTGTCGCACACGGCCCGCGTGGAGTTGGAGGCGGTCGAGGACGACGAGTTCCACAAACTCCTCGACAGCGCCCAGTACGGGGCGAGTTCGGCGCGCCGGATGGTGCAGTACTGCCAGAACGTCCTCAACGCCCTGATGTCCCTCGTCGCGGCCGCCGGCGTCCTGGCCGTACTGCATCCGGTGCTGCTGCCCCTGCTCGTCGCGATGACACTGCCCAGCGCGTGGGCCGCCCTGACGGTGGCCAGGCGCCGTTACGTCTCCTTCCAGGTCTGGGTGCAGCACTCCCGGGCCGGCCACCTCATCAGCCAGATGCTGATCTCCACGGACGCGGCACCCGAGATCCGCGTCCACGACGTCGGCCCCTTCCTCCTGCACCACTTCCGGGCGATGGCGCAGTCGCAGGAGGCGGAACAGCGCCGGCTGGCCAGGCTCGCCGCCCGTACGGGACTGATCGCGGCGGGCTGGACGGGGCTCGCCGCGGTCGCCGCGTACGCGACCCTCGGCGGACTGCTGTGGACGGGGTCGATGGCTCTGGCGGTGGGCGGTACGGCGGTGTTGGCGATCAGGAGCGGCTCGGCGAGCCTGGAGAACCTCGTCCTCCAGGTCAACTACCTGCACGAGGAAAGCCTGTTCGTTGGAGACCTGCACCGGCTCTGCGAGGAGGCGGTCACCCGGTCCATCCCGACGGGAGGCCTCCCGCTACCCCCCGACCCCTCCGAGATCACCTTCGAGAACGTGGAGTTCACCTACCGGGGCAAGGACAACAAGCGGGCGCTGGACGGCGTCAGCCTCACTATCCCGACGGGGAAGATCGTCGCGCTGGTGGGCGAGAACGGCAGCGGCAAGAGCACCCTGATCAAGCTGCTCTGCGGCCTCTACCAACCGGACTCGGGCCGCATCCTGTGGGACGGCGTGGACGCGTCGAAGGCCGACCGCCAGGAACTGGTCTCGCGGGTGGCGGTGGTGGGACAGGACTTCTACCGCTGGCCGTTCACGGCGGCGGTGAACATCAGCATCGGCAGAGCCGACGTACCATCCACTTCCCAACGCCTCGACGAGGCGGCCCGCTACGCGGGCGCGGACTCCCTGATCGCCGAACTCCCCCGAGGCTGGCAGACGTTGCTGGCCCGCGGCTACAAGGGAGGTCACCAACTCTCAGGCGGCGAATGGCAACGCCTCGGCCTCGGCCGCGCCCACTACCGCGCCGGCCAGATCCTCATCGTCGACGAACCGACCTCGGCCCTCGACGCCAAGGCGGAACAACGCCTCTTCGAACAAATCCGCACCCTCGCCGACGCGGGCCAAACGGTCATCCTCATCACCCACCGCCTGGGCTCGGTCCGCGCGGCAGACCTGATTCACGTCCTGGACCAGGGCCGAGTAGCAGAAAGCGGCACGTTCCCCGCCCTGATCGCCAACGACAACAAGGGCCCCAAACTCTTCCGCTCCCTCTACGAACTCCAAGCAGCCCAATACGCCACAACCCCCACTCGACCGCTCCCCGCCCAACAGGCCACAACCACCCCCTGAGACCGGCTGAACGCACCCCTTGATACGGGTGACCCATCCACCTGGCACACCAGCTCCGCATGCTCGGTCATGCAACAGATCGTGAAATCCAAATCTGACAACGCCACCTGCCGACCACCGGCAGGGACCCTCACCCTCCACACCGGTGAAGAGGGCACCGAGGCGGTGGATCTTGCCCCGCGAATCGGCCCCTCATAGGTTGACCACATGGGTCTCCGGAATAATCTTCGGCAAGCTGTGAAGGCCGCCTGACCTGCCGCTTCTCAGACTTCGAGATCCATGAGACGGTGCCGGGCCGCGCGCCACACCTCTTCGAATTCCTGGAAGGTCATGGGCATCTCGATGTGCCCTTCCCAGTCGGTGACGGGCAGTTCGGCGGTGAAGCCGTACCGGGCGTCAACATCCCCGGCGGACGCCGCCGCGACAGGCCGCCGCGCAGGCCCTTCGAGTTCAACTTGCCGGCTCACCCACCCGTCGTCACCGACCTCGAAGTAGAACCACGTGTCCTCTTCGTCCCAGTAGCTACGGAACCATCTGCTCACCAACTCCTCCTGACCACCGACCTCCTCCCCACTCCACTCCCACCAGGGTCATCCGACCAGACGACGAGCCGTACGTTCTCCGCGCCGTGCAGCCCACTCAGTGTCCGCATGACCTCCCAGACGGGTCCCCAGTGGGTGATGTCGCTGGCGACCGCACGACGGCTATGTACGCCAGAGCCATCGGTCGCGTCCCAGTCGGCGGCGCTCAACTCGGCCCAGGAGATCCAGGTGGTGCCATGGACGTACGCGGCTCCGCCGTACGCGGAGAAGTCGGCACGCACCCCGTCGGACGTGTCCTCCGGCAGACCACGATCCGCGGCCAGCGGCCGGAACCCGAAGGTGTTGCGCACGCCGAAGAGACAGGCGAGCGCGTCGTAGGCGTTGCCGACGCTGAGGACGAACAGATCGATGGCGCCCACCCAGACCGTATCTTCATCGTCCTCGCCCTAGAGCAGGACTCCAGGCCTGCACTCGATCATTCCGCTGACGTCCGTGGACATGCCCGAATTCTCGCGGGCACGGGCAGCACCTGTCTTCAGGGTTTCACAACGGTACTTCCCGGTGCCCGAGGCGGCCGATCAAACACCACTGCGCCCCAAGCCGACCGAAGCCCATGAACGCATCCGAGCACCTGCGCTCACGCGCAGGGCCCGCCACAACATCCGACCTGATGGCCTCACTTGGATGGTCCTTGCGGCTGGCAGCGCCCAGGGTTGTTCGCGGTTGTACGACCCAGTGGGACACTCAACGGGCACTCAGCAGGATGGGCGTTGTCAGTGGTGACTGTTAGCCGGACAGGGGTTCCCGGACGACTACGTCCCAGGATCCCGAGTGGCTCCGCACCCACCCCCCTCACACGCGGGCCGCACAGTTGCCGGGCGCCGAAGAACTCAAGCCGCACGAGTCAACCACGAGAGAGACGCGGACCTCCTTCATCTTGATCTTGTCGGATCGAGAGATCCCGTTCGAAGAGATTTCCCGCGTGGTCGGCCACTCCAGTACTGCCGTGACGGAGGAGGTCTACCGGAAGCAGATTCGCCCGGTGATCCAGACTGGGGCCGTGGCTATGGACGGGATCTTCGGCGTGGGGCCTCGTCTGGAGCGGTAGTCACGCAGATAGTCACGCACAACGAATCAGGGCCACCGACTCACGTGAGTCGGTGGCCCTGATCTGCTACCCAGCTGTCGGGGTGGCGGGATTTGAACCCACGACCTCTTCGTCCCGAATGAGGCCCTGCCCGCCCGTTGGCCTGTGGGATTTGGGAAGTCGCAGGTCAGGGGGTGGGTGGGGGTTGGTCTGAGCGGGTCTTGGGAGGCGGTTTTTTCCATGATCGTCTCCCAATATTCTCCCAGAGAAGTGGGCTCTTCCTGCAGCAATGCTGCGCTTGCCTCGCAGGGGTGGCAGCTGATGCGGCTGCCACCCCGTCTCCTTGTCTTCTTTCACTCGCCTCGGTCAGGTCGACGACGGCAGACCGTCGGTTGCTCCTGCTCCCGGCAGCGTGTCGTCGTACCGCATGCCCTGCTGGCCGGGGATGGAGGCCGAAGAAAGGGCGGAGGTCTTGCGAGGGCCGAACATCAGATTCGACGGCTGCTGCGTCCGTCGGTCGGACACCACGATCCCACCCCGCCACTTCCCTCCGGCGTCCTGGTAACGGAACTGCAGCTTCTTCAGCCGTTGACCGAACTGCTCTCGCAGCGGCCGATAAGCGTCGTCGCAGTGCACGTTCCACGTCACGTCGCTCAGGTATGCATGACACGCGATCGGAAACAGGAGGGAGGACACCAGCAAATCAGCGACTTGGAGAAGCGTGTGAGTGTCGCTGTGCCCGAAGACCGGGGACTCGATGACCCCGCGCAGGCTGTCCCCACCCGTGCGGTACTTGCGGGTGGTCACGCAGTGGACGTTGGGGGCGTTCTTCACCTTTGTACGGCTGTCGAGCACCATCATGCCGCGCGAGTGCTCATGGGCGAGCTGAGCCTGGAAGGTCTCGTTCAGCGCGGCGACGGAGGCCGGGTAGACCCCGGACTCGTCGAACGCCAGCCCCTCTTCCTTGATCCACACACGAGCGAGGATGCGCGCTTCGTGAGCCTCCAGCATGTCGAGGAGTGAAGCGATCAACTCCATGGCCGCACGCCGCCAGCCGTGGTTGCCGGCGCGGAGGTTCTTGCGAACGTCCGCGCCCTTGATCTCGTGCTGGATCACGTCCGAGAGCTGGTCCGCGTTCCGTAGCTGCGGCCGGTAATGCTTCTTGACGTCGAGGAAGGCCCAGGTGAGGGACCTGATGTGGTTCCGAGGCACGGTGAATCCGCCGACGACGAGGACTGGAGGGGCGTCCGGCCGCACAGGATCAAGTGTTTGCCCGTTGCCCGCCTCGTCGATGTAGCAAAGATGCACCGAACCTCCGTAAACACGTCTGTGGCCGCCCCCGAAGGGACGGCCACAGGGTCTGCGCAGCCATATGCGCGATGTTTTGCTTGCTGAATGGGATCCTGCCAAGGCAGCGACGAGTGGTCAAGACGGGCGTCACACTCGGTTGACCGGCGGGAGGGTTTCAGCCAGCCCCGGCATCGAAGCCGAGAACGTCGTCCAAGCGCACCGAGACCTGGGCGTGCGCCCGGCCGGTCCGCGGAAGATCTTGAACTGTGCCCGTGGCTCGACCGGCCGTAGTGCCCGTGCAGGCGGAAATGACGGACACCTGGGACGGCGGCATGCCCCCAAAGTCATCCTCGCTGCCGCCCGAGCTGGAGCGGAGTCCGGCCGTGCGGCCTGTTCTTGGCATCAGCCCTGGCTGGCTTTGCGGTGGTGACGCGTCTGCGCGGCGGTCCGGGCGCGATGGGGCGCGCGGACGTCGGTGTCTGAACGGCCGGGGCCGTATCGGAGACCGCAACGTGGCCTTCTGGGGGGCTCCATGGTCGTAGGATCCACGGTGTGATTACCGGCGAACTGAAGAGTAAGGTGGGGCGTGTCTGGGACGCGTTCTGGTCCGGCGGCATCTCCAACCCGTTGGAGGTGATGGAGCAGATCACGTACCTGCTCTTCGTCAAGCGGTTGGACGAGATCCAGACCCGTAAGGACCGCAAGGCGACAGCAACGGGCAAGCCTGACCCGGACCCCTTCTTCTCGGATGACCAGCAGGACCTACGCTGGCAGAACTTCAAGGTCAGGGACCCCGAGATCATGTACGGGCTTGTCGCCGATGGCGTCTTCCCGTACCTGCGCCGCATGGGCGGTGACGAATCGACGTACTCCCACCACATGAAGGACGCCCGGTTCACGATTCCCGGGCCGAACCTGCTGGCGAAGGTCGTCGACCTCCTCGACGGCATCTCGATGGACACCAGCGACACCAAGGGCGACATCTACGAGTACCTGCTCGCGAAGATCGCCACGTCGGGGCAAAACGGCCAGTTCCGCACGCCGCGGCATATCATCGACCTGATGGTCGAGATGACCCAGCCTGGACCTCGCGACGAGATCTGCGATCCGGCGTGCGGCACGGCCGGATTCCTGGTGCAGGCGGCGTCATACGTGCAGCGGGTGCATCGCGACGCGCTGCTGGGGGTTGAGCAGCGCAAGCACTTCAACGAGTCGATGTTCCACGGCTTCGACTTCGACAACACGATGCTGCGCATCGGTTCGATGAACATGCTGCTGCATGGCATTGAGAACCCTGACATCCGGCATCGCGACTCGCTCGCGGAGAGTGCAGCGGGCGAGGCTGAGCGTTACTCCCTGATCCTCGCGAATCCGCCCTTCGCGGGAAGCCTGGACTACGAGTCCACGGCCGTAGACCTCCTGCGCATCGTCAAGGCCAAGAAGACGGAACTGCTGTTCCTGGCATTGTTTTTGCGGCTCCTGAAGCCCGGTGGTCGGGCCGCTGTCATCGTCCCCGATGGCGTGCTCTTCGGCTCGACGAAGGCGCACAAGGAGTTGCGCCGTATTCTGGTGGAGGAGCAGCAAGTCCAGGCCGTAGTCAAGCTACCGAGCGGAGTGTTCAAACCGTACGCCGGTGTCTCGACTGCGATCCTGTTCTTCACAAAGACAGATTCGGGTGGCACTGACCACGTTTGGTTCTACGACGTGCAGGCGGACGGCCTGAGCTTGGACGACAAGCGTAACCCGCTGCTTCCGGAGGCGCGCTTGGGTGTCCGCCCGCAGGGCGACCCGCTGGCGATGGACGAGCTCCTGAAGAACAACCTCCCCGACATCCTGGCCCGCTGGCAGGAACGGGCCGGCACGGAGAGAAACCGGGCGCGGACCGAGCAGAGCTTCTGCGTACCCAAGGCGGACATCGCAGTCCAGGGCTACGACCTCTCCCTGAACTGCTACAAGGAGATTGTCCACGAAGAGATCGTGACGCGGACGCCGGCGGAGATCCTGGCTGATTTGGAGCAACTCAACGAAGAAATCGCCAAGGGCACGGCGGAGCTGAAAGGGATGTTCGCATGAGTTTCACATCCCTGCCGTTGGGTGAGATTGCTGAGATTAATCCTTCATATAAAAAGGCCATCGATCCTGAAACTGAGGTGTCGTTTCTGGGTATGGCAGATGTTTCTGAGCTCGGAACTACGACTCCTGGTGTAACGCGGCGGTACGGTGAAGTGCGCAACGGTTACACGCCTTTCTATGCCGGCGATGTTCTTGTCGCGAAAATCGCGCCATGTTTCCAGAACGGCAAGATCGCGCAGGCGCAGCTTGAGCACGAAATCGGTGCAGGTTCTACGGAATTCCATGTTGTTCGACCTAAACAAGACGCGGACGCGCGATACTTGCTGAGATTCCTTCGACAACATTGGATCCGTATCGAGGGTGAGCTTCGGATGACTGGCAGCGGCGGTCAGAGGCGGGTTCCTGAAGCCTACTTGCGACGCCTCATGGTCCCGTTGCCGCCGCTTGCGGAGCAGAAGCGCATCGCCGCTGCCCTTGACCATCTGGACGCGCTCCGTGCCATGCTTCGCGAGGCCATTGCCCTCCTCGACGACCTCGCCCAGTCCGTCTTCGTTGACATGTTCGGTGATCCTATCGTTAATTCGAGAGGCTGGCCGCGGCGGAAACTGGGGAAAATGGGAACCCTTGATCGAGGCGTCTCCAAGCATCGCCCTCGGAATGATCCAGCCTTGCTGGGTGGAGAGTTCCCTCTGATTCAGACAGGAGACGTTGCCGGTTCCGGTGGATATATCACCAGTTTTACCTCCACCTATTCTGACATCGGTCTGAATCAAAGCAGGATTTGGCCCGCAGGAACCTTGTGCATCACTATTGCGGCAAATATTGCCAAGGCGGGCATTCTCACATTTGATGCATGTTTTCCTGACAGTGTGGTTGGATTTACCGCAAGTCCGGCGAAAGTTGAATACATTCGAGCCTGGCTGTCGTTCCTTCAGGAGACGCTGGAGGCTTCCGCCTCTGAGTCTGCGCAGAAAAATATCAATCTTGCCGTCCTTCGCGGTCTGGAAATTCCTTACCCGGGCGAGGATCTGATCCGAGTATTTTCGGAACGCGTAAAGGCTATTGAAGCGTCCAAGGGCGCCAACCGCACCCACCTAGCAGCCCTTGACGAACTCTTCACCTCTCTGGAACAGCGTGCCTTCACCGGTATGCTCTGGAATCATGAAGCGACCGGCGACGCGGCGTAAGCAGCCCCCGCCGTACCTGGTGCTCAGCACCGACTGCACCACGCCACCGCCACAGCCGGGCAGGGGGGCTCGGCCCAGGGGGTTCTGCCGTAGGAGACGGGCAAGATGCGTTGGCCTCGTACGGGCTGGGACGTCCAGGGAACGTATGACAGGCCGGCGCAACAGGGGAGGGACATCGGCATGGGTAACGAGCAGCACAGCGATGATCAGGGGCAAGCCGAGCAGAACAAGCACGCCCGTGATCGCGCCGCCTCCGGCAGCATCGCCGGTGCCGCAGGCGGCAACTTCGCCTTCCTCCGTGCCGAATGGCCCGCCCTCTGCGACGAAGCGACGCGCGCTGAGCGGCTGATCCACCACGACCCCCGAGCCGCCTGCTTCTACTCCCGCCGCGCCATCGAGATCGCGGCCCGCTGGATGTACGACAAGGACAGCAGCCTCAGTCAGCCCTACAAGAAGGACCTCGCGGCGATGCTCCACGAGCCGACCTTTCGGCAGCTCGTGGGGCCGAGGGTCAACGCCAAGATGGACCTCATCCGTCGGCATGGGAACAATGCCGTGCACAAGGCCGCCCCCGTCCCGAAATCCATCGCTGAGGCAAGCGTCAGGGAGCTGTTCCACTCCCTCTACTGGTTCGCCCGGACCTATACTCTCCGGCCCGCCGCACTGCCCCCCGCCGGCCTGGAATTCGACACCAGCGTCGTGCCGCGTCCGCTCTCCCCTCAGGCGCGCGCTCTAAGGCAAGCCGAGCTTAAGGCCAAGGACGCGCAGGACGAGGCCCGCTTCAAGCAGCAGGCCGAGCAGCTCGCGGCCGAGCGCGCTCAGAACGCGGACCTGGCTCGCCAACTCGAAGAGCTCAGGGCACAGATCGCCGCCGCGAAGGCCGCCAACCAGGCTGTGCAGGACACCCACGACTACGACGAGCAGGCGACCCGCGACGCGTTCATAGACCTGCTCCTCAAAGAAGCGGGCTGGGATCTCCTCACGCCCGGTAAGGACACGGAGTACGCGATCGCCTCCGGTATGCCCACCAAGAGCGGCAGGGGCTATGTCGACTACGTGCTTTGGGGCGACGACGGCAAGCCTCTCGCCGTGATCGAGGCCAAGCGGACCCGGCGTGACGCCCGGGACGGGCAGCAGCAGGCGAAGCTGTATGCAGACGCGCTCGAAAGCCAGTTCAACCGCCGCCCGGTGATCTTCTACACCAACGGATACGAGACCTACCTCTGGGACGACGGGCTTGGCTACCCGCCCCACCAGGTGCAGGGGTTCTTCACGAGGGACGAGCTGCACTGGCACATCCGGCAGCGTGCCGGGCGTCTCTCCCTGATGACCACACCGGTGAACGAGAAGATCGCTGGCCGTCCCTACCAGCTTCGTGCGATCAAGCGTGTGGGCGAGACCTTCGAGCGGGACCGGGGGCGGCAAGCGCTGCTCGTCATGGCGACCGGCACCGGCAAGACCCGTACCACCGTGGCCCTCGTGGACCAGTTGATGAAGGCGGGGTGGGCGCAGCGGGTGCTGTTCCTCGCCGACCGGCAGGCACTGGTCACCCAGGCGATGAAGGCGTTCAAGGAGAACCTGCCGAACACCCCGGTAGCCAGCCTCCTCGACGACAAGGGTGCGGCGGCCCGTGTCTACCTCTCCACGTACCAGACGATGATGAAGCAGATTGATGTCATCGAGGGCGCGGGCCGTCGCCGCTTCGGTCCCGGCTACTTCGACCTGATCGTGATCGACGAGGCACACCGCTCCGTGTACGCGAAGTACGGCGAGCTGTTCCGCTACTTCGACTCGCTGCTGCTCGGCCTGACCGCCACGCCCAAGGACGAGATCGACCACAACACGTACAAGCTGTTCGCCATGGAGGACGGGGTCCCGACCGACTCGTACGACCTCCAGGAAGCGGCCGCCGAGCACTATCTCGTCCTGCCCAAGGCGGTGAAGGTGCCGCTGAAGTTCATGGAGCACGGCATTCGTTACGCCGACCTCTCGGACGAGGAGAAGGCCGAGTGGGACGCCATGGAGTGGACCGAGGACGGTGACATCCCGGACGCGGTGAGCCGTGACGAGATGAACACGTACCTCTTCAACGACAACACCGTGGACAAGATGCTGGAGACGCTCATGACGCGTGGTCACCGTGTCGAGGGCGGCGACCGGCTCGGCAAGACGATCATCTTCGCCAAAAACACCGAACACGCCCGCTACATCGAGGCCCGGTACAACGCCAATTACCCGAAGGGCGCCGGCCATACAGCGCGCGTGATCACGTACAAGGAGACCTACGCACAGTCCCTCATTGACAGCTTCTCCAACCCGAAGAACCCGCCGAACGCTCCCGACATTGCCATCTCCGTCGACATGCTCGACACCGGTATCGACGTGCCCGAGGTGGTCAACCTGGTCTTCGCCAAGCCGGTCTTCTCCAGGACCAAATTCTGGCAGATGATCGGTCGCGGTACCCGCCTGCGTCCGGCCCTCTATGGTCCCGATACCACCAACCCCGCGCACAACAAGCAGAACTTCTACGTCTTCGACTTCTGCGGCAACATCGACTTCTTCAACAGCCAACTCGACCGGTCAGAGGGGCGCAGGGCCGCCACCCTCACCGAGCAGCTCCTGCGGCGCCAGCTTGACCTGGTCCGGGTCCTGGACAAGCGGCAGCAGCCCGATCCTGCACGCGATGCTGGTCCCGATGCGATCAGTACCGAGGCCGAGATCCGCTGGGCGCTGGCTCACCGGCTGCATCGGACTGTCACCGGTATGAACCTGGACAACTTCCTGGTACGCCCGCACCGTAGGGAGATCGAGGTCTTCGGTGAGTTCGGCAGCTGGCACCGGGTGGACGATGCTGCGGACACCGAGATCCGTGACCACCTGCTTGGTCTCCCCAGCGAGTTCCGTCCCGACGAAGAGACGGGCGAGGAGGCCAAGCGGTTCGACCTGATGGCGTACGGCCTCCAGCTCGCCGCGCTGGAAGGCGGTAAGGAGTTCGCCAAACTGCGCGCGAAGATCCAGGACATCGCGTCCAACCTGGTCACCAAGACCAACATCCCGGCGGTCGGCGAGCAGGCGGAACTTCTGGAAGCGGTGTCCGGCGAGGAGTGGTGGAACGACGTGACGCTCCCGATGCTGGAGGATATGCGGTGCCGTTTGCGCCAGCTCGCTCGGCTCACCGACCCCGCGGTCAAGCGAAACATCGTCTACACCGACTTCGTCGACGAGTTTGGCGACATCAGTGAGGCGGAGATCCAGGGCATGCCTCAAGGTACGGACGAGCAGCGCTTCAAGCAGAAGGCGCGGGCCTATCTCCTTCGCCACGAAGATCAGCCGGTGGTGCGCAAACTGCGCCTCAACGAGCAGATCACCGAGCTCGATCTTGCAAGTCTGGAGGAGGTTTTCCTCGCGGAGGCTGTCGCCTCGCCCGAAGACCTGGACGACGTGCGCTCCTCCGGAGGTCTCGGTCTGTTCGTGCGCGGGCTATGCGGGCTGGACCGGCAGGCCGCACAGAAGGCGTTCGAGACCTTCTGCGCTGGCAAGCAGCTCGGCTCCCGCCAGATCGACTTCCTGACGCTGATAATCGACACGGTTGTGCGGCGCGGAATCCTCAGCTTGGGAGACCTCTACGACGACTCGTTCGCTGACCTTGCGCCCGGCGGTCCGGACGACCTGTTCACGGGTGACGAGCTCGAACGCCTCAAGGTCATCTTCAAGGACCTGGAGCAGACGGCCAAGCCCATCACCCTCGCGGCATAGGCTCGGCGCCGCAGTGATCAAGGACGCTGGCTGAACATCGATACGAACGTGTCCTGGTGCCGAGTTTCGACGATCATGGCACCCGGACCGGGGGAGGGCTTGAGCTCGCTCGATTGCAGAGCAGCGAACGTCATGATCCGCTGATGCTGCCGTGCTCGAGGTAGACGGTCTTTCCGTCCGCTTTCGCTGCGAAGGCTGCATGGACTCGACGGGCGAGGCGGGGGATCAGGATGGTGTCGATCTGGTCCTCGTCGTGGAAGGCATGCTCGCCGATCTCCACGCCATCCGCGGTGATCTGGTCTCGATCTGCATCGGTGATGAGGCCGCCGTCAAAAACAAAGAGGAGTTTGTCGCCCTCGCTCGGGTGGGGTGCCCAGTCGGCGACGAGGAGGCGGCCGATGGGGGTGGTGAGGCCCAGCTCCTCCTTGAGCTCGCGGGCGGCTCCCTCGCTGGGGGTCTCCCCGGGGTGGAGGTAGCCGCCCGGGATCTCCCAGCCGTGCTTGTAGGTCGGATTGACCAGGAGGACGCGACCCGCCTCGTCGAAGATGAGCACGCCGGCAGCGGTGCGGGGCTGGGCTACTTCCTCTTGGGCCTGGGGCTCGCTCATGACGACGACTGTAGTCGCTGCGCCCGTCACCCCACGATGCGGAGCCGCTGGGCGACGCCCGCGAGTTGGTGGCTCGGCTTGCCCTTCTGCTGTCGGACCCAGGCGGTCACCAGGTGGCGGGAGATGAAGTGGTAGCGGACTTGCTCGGGGGCGAGTTCCTCGGCGTCCAGGACGAGGGCCAGGGCCTCGTCGGTGCTGTAGGCTCGGGCGACTTCGAGGGTGTGGCGGACGCGACGCTCCAGGGGAAGGGTGGAGGAGTCCACCCGGGGCCCCTGGTCGGCGGCGACCTGGACGTCGCCGAGTTCCATCGCGGTGGAGATACGGTGGATGGCCACATTGGTGGGGCCGAAGGCCGTCCACATGTGGTTGGCGTCCTGGCCGAGGCGCTGCGCCGCGCTGTCGGCCTCGGCAAGAAACGCGCGGACGGTGGCCCGGTCGTCGAGGCGGGCCGCGGCCACGGCCCCGACGAGGAAGAGGGTGCCGTAGACCGACACGTAGGTTGGGGAGGCGTCGGAGAGTCCTCCCTCCAGGTAGCCGGCGGAGTCGGTGACGAGGTCGCGGGCAGCAGCGAGCCGACCGTTGGAGAGGAGGCAGTGGGCGACGGACCGGAAGAGCGAGCCGGTGACATCGGGGTTCCCCGACTCCTGCGCCGCCCCCAAGCCTCGATCGGCTGCCATCCAGGCCAGATCCGCCTCGCCGATCTTCGTCAGCACCATTGCCGCGCCCTGGTACGCCATCGCCAGCAGCGCTTTCGCTTGTAGCTTGGCGTCTCCCTCATATCCACGCACTGCCCGTTGCGCGTCGGCCAGGATGTCCGGGATCAGCCGGGTAGCCCGGGTGTACTTGGCATCCTGGTAGGCCGACCATGCTGACCCGACCTCGGCACGCAGGATCTCAAGGTCAGGGAGGTCATGTGGCTTGTCGACCGCAAGCAGGGGCGACATGCGCTTGTAGTCCATGAGGGCTTCGCGTAAGCGAGGCACCGTGCCGGCCTGGCTGTTGCCGGCCCAGTCCAACAGCGACGGCTCAGCGAGGAGATCGCCGAGTTGCACGTCGAGAGCGTCCGCCAGAACCTTGATCACCGACAGCCGGTCGAGATCGATGCGGTTGTTCTCCACCTTGCTGAGCCAGTCGGCAGTCCGACCGGCCAATCCGGCGAGCACCTCCTGCGGCATGCCTCGCCGCCGCCGGTACCAGGCGACACGTTCGCCGATGCTCAAACTGTGGGTCATCTCCTGCATGCTTCCAGCCTGGCGTCGCCCGGTTCATGGACCCCGGAAGAATTTTCCGGGTTCCTCGCGGTTCATCCTCCTAGCGTTCTGACGTGGCATCAAGCAGTCGTCGGCACAGGCTGTTCCAGACGAGGGAGGCGTGGTTGATGGACCGATCAAGACAGCAGATGAGGCGCGTTCCTCCCGCCGTTCCCGCTGCCGTGGACGGTCCGCGCGTGCCTCTCTACGGGTCGGAGCGGGACAGCCCGGCAGGGGAGCGGGGTGTTCCCGAGAACGGGTTACTCGACGTTGACGGCGGCTGCGTGGTCCTGCAGATGACGTTCCTGAACTCGCCCAGCTCCGTACCCGCCATCCGCGCCCTGGTGCGGAGAGTCGCCGACGTATGGGGATACGAGATGCAGTTCATCGATGACGCCGAGCTTGTTGCGTCCGAGCTCACTGCCAACGCCGTGCTGCACTCTCAGGCCGACGCCTGCGACTGCTTCGACGTGCGCCTCAAGCCGGGATACCAGCGGCTCAGGATCGAAGTCGCGGACACCGGCTCCTCCCTCCCCCGCCAGAAGGCGCCGGGTTCCTCGACGGAGACGGGCCGCGGGCTGCTCCTGGTCGAGGCGCTCTGCGGGCGGTGGGGCGTCGAGCGAGAGACGCCAGGAGGCAAGACCGTCTGGGCCGAGCTTGTGACGAGTACGTCGTGAGACGGGCAGTCCCAACAGCCAGTTACGGGACGGGCACACCGTCGGACTTGGCAGACCCCGATTCAAGCCCCCTCGGAGGGTCCATGACCACATCCTTGAGCAAGACGTCGGCGCCGCTCACACTTTCCACGGTTCGGCAATTGGCAGACGAGCACTACGTCCCCGTGGAGGACGCCCTGCTCATCGCGATCAACCTGTTCGGGATCGCTTCCGCGCACGGCAGGCACAGGGCACGCGTGTCCATACGCCTCGCCTCCCGTCCGCACGTTCCATGGATGGTGATCGTTCCGCTGAACGCGCAGACATCCCCCTTTTCGTTACGGGGCGACGAGCTGTCTCTGGCCGGCATCCCGATCGGCACCGTCGAGCGAGTGGCCGCCGACGAGGCGGTCGGCGGGTACTTCCGGGACGACGGGCGTGCGGCGACCCTCAATCCCAACGCCCGCAGCCGCTGTGTCGGTTGCGCGTTCTGCCCCAACACGCTGGAGGCCGCGGCTGATCCCCGACTGGCGGAGGAGCGCCAGCTCAGCGAGCTGCTGGCCGCGATGACCGAACAGCACCCTCGTCGCAACCTGCGCGAGCTCGTCGAGGTCACCGTATCGACCGGTTGCTTCGAGCGGGAGCGTGCAGCTGTCGACCACCTGCTCGGCCTCCGCGAGGTGCTCGATGTGCACGGAGTGGGTGCCCGGATCGGGTTCCTCACCTCGGTGATCAGCAGCAGGCAGGCGTTCGAGGAGTTGGCCGAGCACGTGGCGCCGTTCGTGCTGCGGCTCACAGCGGAGTGCTTCAGCCGACGGGATCTGCTGCTGAAGGCCAGCAAAGCGATCCTGACCGCCGACGAAATGCCGCGCGTTCTCCAGCGGGCAATGCAGGCGGGCCACGGGACCTCGTTCACCTACGTCGTCGGTCTCGACACTCTGGAAGAGCTGCGTAGGGGCGTCAGTGAACTGATGCCCTTCACCACGGAGTTCCCGAACTTCCAGGTGTACCAGGCCCACAACGCGATCATGGCCGGGCTCCGGGCGGACGGTTCGGACACCCTGGACTACTACCTGCGAGCCAGGCAGGAGATCGAGCAGATCGCCGGGCCCACCGGCCTGCGTCCGAAGGCGTGGGAGTGCTACCGGCCTCTCTGGTACTTCACCTTCGGCGACGAGAGCCTGGTGGCCCCGTGACGAGTCAGGCCAACGCGCTGTGGCGGGCCGCCACCTACGTCTCGGTGGTGCTTCTCCACCTGAACGACAACGTCCTGCTGGCCGAGCCGCTTGAGGCCGGGCACGTCAAGTCGCGGCCGTCGGGCCATTGGGGCACCGTTCCCGGCACCACGTGGGCCCTCGCGCACACCGTGCTTGCGGCAGGGGAAGCACCGCCCGGTCGCGCGGTCGTACCTGTATTGGGCGCGGGCCACGCGGGCGTCGTCCAGCTGGCGTTTGCGTGGCTGACCGGCGAGCTTGCCATGCTTCGTACCCAGTACTCCCGTGACGCTCAGGGGCTTGCTCGGCTCGCGCGAGACTTCCCCGAGACCGACGGACTCGGCTCCGAGGTCCATCCGCTCCTGGCGGCGGGCGCTGCTCCGGGCGGTTGTCTCGGCGGCGTAATGGCGTTCAGCCACGGCTTGGCCGCCGACGTTCCGGGCCGGGTCGTGGTTCCCGTCATCGGCGACGGCGAATGCGAGACCCCTACGACTGCTGCTTCCTGGCTCGCGGCCCGCGCGCTGCGGAACAGCGCTGTGGTGCCCATCGTGCACGTCAACGGCTTCAGGATGGGTGACCGATCGCTGCTCGGCGCTATGGACGACGCGCAGCTCCGCGCGTACGCGGCTGGGCTGGGCTGGCGTGGCCGCGTGGTCGATGTCGGGGCAGCTTCGGACGACGAACACCGCGCCTTCCGTACGGCGCTTGCGGAGGCGCTAGAGGAGTCCGCTGGCGGCGACCGGGCAGCAGTGTTCCTCCGATGCGTGAAGGGGTGGAGCGGTCCGGAGATCGTGGGGGGCCAACGTGTGCTGGGCACAGCGCACGCCCACAAGACACCGTTGAGCGGCGCCCGGTACGACGAATTCCAGCGGAAGCAGCTGGAGGAGTGGCTGGCCGCCTACCGGCCTGCCGAGCTGTTCGACGGCAGCGGGCAACCCGTAGGCGACGTCGCCGATGCGCTGGGCGCGGCCAGATGGCACTTGGCTGCTCGGCCTGCAAAGACGCCCTGGCCCAGTCCGTTCCACACAAGGAATCCCGACAGCGACCGGTTCGGGCACGCCATCGCCAAGGTTCTGCGTGGCCACGCCGCAGTCGGAGACCTCCGGGTCTTCAGCCCCGACGAACTCGCCTCGAACCATCTTGCGGAGCTGCAGGACGAACCCTGGGTGTCCGAAGTGCTGGCCGAAGAAGTTCTCCTGGGCTGGCTGTCCGGATGGACGGCCAGCGGCCGGCGAGGCGTTCTGATCTCGTACGAGGCGTTCTCGCCCCTCCTCGCCGCAGGCATCGTCGGGCATCTCAAGCACCGGCGCCTCGCCGTGGGCAAGCCGTCCCCCAGCCTCAACCTGCTGCTCACCTCGTACGGCTGGCACAACGTGTACACCCACGGCGATCCCTCCCTGGCCACGATGCTCCTCGCCACTGGCGACCCAGCGGTGCGCATACTGACGCCGGCGGATCCGCGACGGGCAGCCGTCGCGTCGGACGAATCGCTGGGTTCCGTCGGACGCGTCAACGTCCTGATCGCCGGGAAGCACGCCACCGTGAACCACCCCACCGCCACGATCAGCGAGGAGCAGAGGCGCGGCCTGGCCATCTGGCCGCACCTCAGCGACGGTGGAGAGCCCGGCCTGACGGTCGTGGTCGCCGGGGATCTCCCCGCCGAGGTCGCCACCGCTTCGGTGCCCGTCATCCGGGAGAAGCTCGGGTGCCGGGTCCGCGTCGTGAGCGTCCTCGATCTCACGGTCCTCGGTGATCCGGCCGTCTGGCCGCGTGGGCTGGCCGAGTCCGAACTCGACCGCTACCTCGGCCGGCACGCACCCGTGCTCGTGGTCACCCTCGGCCACCCGGCCGCGGTGTGGGGGCTGCTGGGCGGAAGGCTCGGGCGTCCCATCGAGGTCGTCGGCTGGCGTGAGCCACCCCAGCCAGCGCCGCAAGCGGCGCTGGCCCATGCGCTCGGTCTCGACCCGGCTGGCCTGATGTGCGCGGCCCGCCGGTTGGTGGACCGGAAGCGGGAGGTGGCGTGATGACGGAGCCCGCCCTGGTCAAGATCGAGGTTGTCCAGACGGCAGAAGCAACCTGCCCTGGTGACGACACCGTCTTCGTGGCAGCGCGGGGCGGCGGCGACGTCGGCTGGTACGGCCCTGTCAGCACGGAGGTGGGTCGGACCGTCGAGGCCATCGCCGCAGCCGTGGCCGGTACCCCCGTCACCGATCACCGGGGCCTTGTACGGCGGCTGTGCAGGGCGGTCGGCGGTGACCGTCGCGGGTGGCCCGAACAATGGGCCGTAGGCGCCGTGGACTGCGCGTTTTGGGATCTGCACGGACGCCTGCTGGGTAAACCGGTGGCTGAACTGCTGGCACAGCCGCGCGCTCGCACCCAGGTCCCGGCCTACGCTTCATGGCTCCGGGCGGACCTCACCAGTTCGGAAACGCCTGATGCGCTCGTGCAAGTGGCTGAGGAAGGCTGGGCGTTCACCAAGTGGGGCCTGCGCCGGCGGCCGGGACCGACCATCGCCTCTGAAGCCCGTGACCTCGTGGGCGCCGTACAGCGGGCCGCCCAGCATCTCGGCACTGGCTTCGCCGTCGACGCGGTCGGCACATGGAACCCCGAACTGAGCACCGCGTTCGCTGCCCAGGTGGACGCCTCAGCGCTCTTCTGGCTGGAGGACCCGTTGCCTGAGCACGATCTGCCGGTCTACAGACGTCTCGCCGCCACCGGCCTTCCCCTGGCGGTCGGGGAGAGGCTCATGCCCGAGGAGGACCTGCCGCGTCTCCTCGGCGAGATCCGGCCTGCTGCCCTCACGATCGACGTCGTGGGCTGCGGCGGGCTTACCCGTGCTGTCGAAATCGTTTCTGCGGCGCGGGAGGCAAGCATTTCCCTCTACCCACACGGCCGTTCCCTGGTACCCGGCATTCACCTCGCGGCGGCGTTCCCGGACGTAGTCCCGGCGGTTGAGTACCGGCGCCAGTGGGAGCCACGCCGCCAGCAGCTCTACAAGGAGCCCTGGACGCCCGCACACGGCGCTTTCCCCTCACCCGCATCCGCCGGCCTAGGCACCGAGCCCCGGAGACCGCAGTGACTTCCACCAACGAAACGCTCCCCGTCACCGGAACAACCCGCCAGGACGAGCATGGCCTGCTGCTCGTCCTGGAACAGCACGTCGAAGGACACGACACCTTCCTCACCGGCCGACTCGAACTCGGCTCCAAGTCCGTCCCCGTGCGGATCATCAGCTTGGACGACGTCACCGTCCTGCGCCCCACGGAAGCGGTCTCCGCCTTGGCCTCGCGTTGGACCGGTGTCCTGCACCTGCCGCACGGGGCACGCCAACGCAGAATTCCCGTCGACCTCACCGACGCGGCCCAAGAACGCGCACGCGACGTGGCGGCGCTCGACCCGGCCGAACTGCGCTATGCGCTGACGTTCCTCGGTGAAGCCACAACCGACGCCATCCGGGCAGCGCGCATCGAGGCCATCGTCTCCGCCCTGCCGTCTTACCACCCCGAGGCGGCGTGATGACAAGGGCGCAAGCGTTGATCAGCCTGGACATCGGGGGCACGCTCGGAAGCGCGCAAGGACCCGGGCTCGCGGCCCGGCTGGCGGCTGCCTCGCCCCTCGGTCCCAAGGAAGCCCGCAGGGTCATGCGCGACGTCCTCCACACCGTGCCCGAGATCACCGAGGCCGTGGTCGACAGGGTCTGCCTGGCGCTCCGCATCGAGCCGTCCGACTTCCCCCGCGACCTGCCTGTTGCCCCTCTGGTGCTGTTCCCCGGGACGGTCGAGGCCCTGCAGGCGCTGAGCGACATGGCGTCCGTCGTGACACTGTCGAACGTGACGTGCACCGAAGCCGATCCGGAGCGCCTCCTCGATCTGCTCTCGCCGTGGGTGGGCGCGCACTTCCCCTCCTGCCGTACCGGCTACGCCAAGCCCGACGACCGTGCGTTCCAGACGGTCGCCGAGGAGTGCGGGGTGGAGTTGTCGCGCATCGTCCACGTCGGAGACGACTGGGAATGCGACATCCAGGGAGCCACAACCGCAGGGGCGAGGGCGGTCTGGATCTCCCACGGCCGGACCATTCCCGACCCGCGCCTCCTCGTTGAACAGCGCGTACGGGTCGCCCACGATCTTGTTGACGCCGTTACCCACGTCCGGCACCACCTCACACGGAGCGATTCATGACCTTGTTCACCGGCACCGTCGGCTTCTACCGCCAGTACCGCCCGGGTATCCCCGAGGAGGTCGCAGTCGTCCTCGACCAGGCTGCCCCGCAGGCCCGTCCGCGCCGGCTGCTCGATGTCGGCACCGGTACGGGGCTTGTTGCCGAGTCCCTGCTCGGCCGGTTCGACGACATCATCGCCATCGACAACGACGCGGAGATGCTCGCCGCGGCAGAGTCCGCGCTCCGCCCCGCCCTGCCGTCCGGAAGCGAGCTCACGCTGATCGAGACGACAGCCGAGGACTTCGTTCCCCCAGCGGGATGGCGGGCCGACCTCGTCACGATCTGCCGGGCCTTCCATTGGCTCGACCAGGCCGCCGTCCTCCGACTCCTCGACCAACAGGTCACCCCGCACGGAGCCGTGGCCATCTTCGGAGACAACAGCTTCTGGGCCGCGGACAGCTCCTGGAAGCGGGATGTACGTGCCGTAGTCCAGGAGTTTTTGGGCGAGGAGCGCAGGGCGGGCGCCGGTACCTTCAATCACCACGACCGCCCGTACAGCGAGATCATGGCCGAGTCGCCGTTCTGCGAGGTCGAGGAGATCCGGGTACCGGTCCACCGCACCTGGACCGCCGACAGCGTGCTCGGCTACCTGTACTCCACGACGTTCGCGGCACCGCACCTCTTCGGCGACCGCCTCGGGGAGTTCGAGACCTCGGTGAAGGCGGCCCTTGCCGAGCACAGCGGCGACGACACCTTCCCCGAGGACAATGAGTTCCTCATCCGCATCGGCCGGAGGCCCCAGGAGTGACCGCCATCCCCACTGCCGCCAGCCGTCGGCGCTACGGTCGGCTGGCAGCTCCGGATGTCACCAGCGCGCTCACGAAGACGTCGGTGCTGTGCCTGCCGATCGGCTCGTGCGAACAGCACGGACCGCATCTGCCGCTCAACACGGACACGGTGATAGCCGAGGCGTTCACCGAGCTCCTCGTCGAGCGCTACGGCGAACGCCACGACCTCTGGGCTCTGCCCGTCATGCCGTACGGGCTCTCACCGGAGCACGCCTGGGCGCCCGGCACGATGACGCTCCGGGCGGCGACGTTCCTGTACCTGCTGGACGAGGTGGTCCGCGAGTACACGCGGGCCACCGCCGCGGGGCATCTCGTGATCGTCAACGGCCACGGTGGCAACCGCGGAATTCTGGAGGCCGCAGTGCACGAGCTGCGCCTCGCGTACGGGGTGGAGGTGTGCGTGATCCACCCGAGCGCTCTGTCGCCCGTCCGCACGGAAGGGCGGGTCCCGGAAGTTCACGCGGGGGTGCGCGAGACCTCGCTGATGCTGGCTCTGGCACCGGAGGACGTCCACCTCGACCGCCTACCGACTGACGGTTCCCTCGGCTCCCAAGGCCCGGAAACAACCCGGCGGATCGTGTTCGATCGCGGGTTGACCTGGCCGTGGTCCTCGGGCGACGCCACTGTCGCCGCCCACGGTGTGATCGGCGGCGACCCGCGTTCTGCCTCCGCCCACCACGGCCGGTCCGTTCTGGCCGGAGCCCTTGATGCCGCAGCTGATGTGCTCGAACAGCTCACCACCTACCGCCCGTAGAGGGCCGAGCCTTTTAGGAGTTTGCCCATGGCCCTCACCGTCGACGACAAACACGACTTCCTGCGCGACGGCCTGATCATCAAGCGCGACGCCGTGGACCCCGCACTCGTCACCCGCGCCCGAGCGCTCATCGATGAATGGTGTCGGGAGGCGATGGACGAGGCCCTCATCGACCAGTACACCCAGCGCACCTTCGCTCCCGAGCTGGGCAGCCATCCCGACCTGCTCGCCCTCTTCACCGGCTCAGGAGCGGCGCAGATCGCCGCTGGACTCTGCGGAGACATCCAGCCGGTCACCACGGTCCAGGTCCAGATCCGCCTTCCGGAGCAGCTTCTCCCGGCGGCCCAACCGGTCAAACCGATGCACGTCGACGGCGTCGCCTGCCCCCACCTGGATCCGGAGGAACTCCGGACGTTCTCCCTGCTCGTGGGCGTGGTGCTGTCTGACGTCGCGGACCCCCGAGGCGGTGCGCTGCACGTCCAGCCCGGCGCTCACCTGGAGATGTCGCGGTGGTTCCGCGACGAGTGGACCTCCGGCATCACGGACCAGGTTCCGCCGGTGATCGACGCCCAGGGCGGAACCCCGTTGCTGGGCCACCCCGGGGACCTGCTGCTGATGCACCACCTCGTGCCGCACGCCGTGGGCCGCAACACCGGGACCGAGCCCCGCGTCATGGCCTACTTCCGCGTCTCGCACATCCACCACGCCGAGCGCAGGATCCAAGCCCTGCAGAACCCGTGGCTCGACTACCCGCCCCTGTCGGCACTGCTGTAGCAGCGGACGGCATAGCCGCATCACCCGCCCGCCGACCGTCGTCGGCGATGGCTCCTGCCTCGGCACGGGAGCCATGCCCCGGAAGGGCCAGACAGGTCCGGGCCGACCTCACACTCCGACGTCAGAAACGGAAGTCCCGTGCGATCGATCTCCTTAGACCAACTCAACGAAGCCGCCCGCGCCGTCGAAGAGGGTGGGCTGGTCATCGTGCCCACCCGACGCTGGTACATGATCTGCGCGGACGCCACCAACGAAGCGGCCTGCCGCAGTATCTTCGACGCGAAACAGCGTCCTCTCACGAAGTCCCTGGTCCTCGTGTCCCCCTCCGCAGAACACTGCGAGCGGCACTTCGTCGTCCACCACGAAGCCCGAAAGCTCATGGAGGCATTCTGGCCCGGCGACCTCGCACTCCTCCTGCCGTGGCGTGACGAGCAGACCAGCGCTCGGTACACGGCGGTCGGCGCCCCGGCCCTCGTCACCCGGTCTTCCGACGCCCTGGGAAGGCTCGCAGCCGCCGCCGCCGTCCCCGTCGCCGCGACCACGGTCAACGTCTCCGGAGACGCACACGTGGACGCGCCGGGACCGTCGATCACCATCGACGAGGTCCAGGACTTCCTCAAGCTCACCGACGTCCCGGTGTCCGTCGTCCTGGACGGCGGCGTCTGCCCGGTTGCCAACCACCTCGCCATCGTCGACTGCGTGACGCCGGAGGCTCGTCTGGTGCGCGTCGGCCTGGTCCACCAACGCGCCCTCTCGGCCGCCTTGGGCCGGGAACTCGTCGGTTGACTCAATGGCAACGTCCAAACTGTCGGCGCCCTTTTTCGTCCACCCGGCAAGAAGGCGGTAATGAAGCACGAGTACGAGGCGAAGTTCCTGTCCGTCGACGTGATCGGACTCCAGACCAAGCTTGCGGACCTGGGCGCCATCCAGGTGCTCCCGCCGACGTTGCTCACATGGAAGATCTTCGAGAGCGACGTTCTCGACGACACGCAGTGGGTGCGGCTGCGCGATGAAGGAACGCGCACCACGCTCACCCTCAAGCAGGTCACCGACGCCACGTCCATCCATGGCACGATCGAGATCGAGACCGAGGTCGGCGACCTCCAGGCGATGGCAGAGATCCTTAGCAGCCTCGGCCTGCGCGAGGTCCGCTACCAGGAGAACTTCCGCGAGGAATGGCAACTTGGCGGCATCGCCTTCGACTTCGACACCTGGGCCGGCCTGCCCACCATCCTGGAGATCGAGGGCCCCGACGAGCAGCCCGTCCGGGAGGCCGCCGGCTTTCTGGGCCTCGACTACAGCGAAGCCCGGTTCGGCAGCGTCGACGGGATCTACAAGAGCAAGGCAGGACGGGACATCCTCGCCGAGCCCACCCTTCTCTTCGCCGACGGCAACGATGGAGCGGTGCTCGCTGCGGATACGTCAGGACAGTGAAGTTGGAGGTGAGGAATCGGTGACGGACGTCCCGCTGCCTCATGTCGCGATACCCGGGATAGCGGCGTTCGCGCGAGGCGGGCCGCCAGAACCGGCGACCACCGACGACGGCAACCAGTGGACCGACGGTTGTTGCTGGCTGTTCTGCGGCCAGCAGCGGACCCGAGTGCTGTGGATAGGCCCTGCCATGGTGGCAGGAGCGCAAGCTCCGATGTACGCGTGCGGACCTTGCATCCGGGAACTGCAGGAGCGGGTATGGCAAGCGATTCTTGCCGCCGATGATCCGGATGGACGAGCGCCGGTCACGAGCCCTCCGGGGAAGCGCCACGGTGCCAGACACCGTCGCACTCGGGGTGGCTGATCGGGCTGCTGAGGGCGAGGCTGTGAGGGTGTTTGGTCATCCTTTGGATGCCGACGTGGCGTTAGCTGATCCGCAGTCGGCCTCCGGCCTGCTTCATGGTGTGCACCCGCCGCTTCACTGGCCAGCCTTGCTTGTAAACGCTCGCCCAGTAGGTCGCCAGAGTGTGGTGCAGGAGGACCACGACATCCAGGCCAGAGGTTGTCGCGTGGCGATCCGTGATGACGCCTCCGTCGAGGAAGGTGGCTCCTGCGTCAGGATGCGAAGACGAGCGGACTCGCGGAACGACTGCGTGCCGCGCAGGACGCTCTCCGGGACAGTGTGGGCTGACGACGGGAGAACAACGCCATGGAGGTTACGGATGCCGCGGTGGACATCGACAGCGCGGCCCTGATCGTTGTCGACGTGCAGAACGGCTTCACCAACCACAACAGCCGACACGTCGTTCCTGTGATCTCCAGCCTCGTTTCACGATGGTCCACCGCCAGCCGTCCCGTCGTCTTCACCCGCTATCGAAACTATCCCGAGAGCTCCTTCGAGCGGTTCTTCGGCTGGAGCCGGTTGCAGAGCCCACCGGAGACGGACATCGTTCCGGAGCTGGCGGACCAGGCTGCGTCCGCTTGTGCCGTGCTCGACAAGGTCGGCTACACCCTGTTCACCGACGAGGCGGTCGCCCTGCTTGGCGACGCGGGCTGGACCGATCTCGTCTTCTGCGGCATCGCGACCGAGAGCTGCGTTCTGAAGTCCGCGGTAGATGCCTTCGAGCGGGGCTACACGCCTTGGGTCCTCACCGACGCCTCCGCCAGCGACGCGGGGCCCACTGTCCACGATGCCGGCCTCACGGTCGCCCGCCGCCTCATCGGACCACGCCAACTGATCACCACCGAGGACCTGTTGGCTCAACTCGCCCCGAGGCTCGAAGTCCCGGTGCTGGAATAGCCCCATGACAGCGATCACGGACCTGGTCATCGTCGGAGGAGGCCCGGCCGGCTGCGCTGCGGCGGTGATGGCCGCCAGCGTCGGCGTGCGGTCGGTCCTGATCGAGCCGGACGCCCTGTGCGCCAAGCTCCAGCACATCGCCGCCATCAACAACGTCGTGGGCGGCCGTGCCAGCGGGCCGGAACTCGCCGCTGCCATTGCGGAGGACGTCGCTCGCGCCGAGTTGTGCGAGGTCGACCTCGGTGCGCGGGTGACCGAGGTCCGTGCCTACGACGACCACGTGACGGTCACGATGGACACCGGCCGCACCATAAGCGGCTCTTACGCGGTCGTCGCGACCGGGGTCGGCCCGGTTCCAGTCTCGGTCGCCCCGTGGCTCACGGTGGCAGCGGGCACGGACCCGCCGACCCTCTGGGGCGCCAAGGTCCCGGGAGAGGTGGTCGGTTCCCTCCTCGTGGTCGGCGCCGACCGCCCCCTCGGCACGTTCCTCCGCGCCCACCCGGCACTCGGCGCCACTGTCCTGGTTGCCTATCCGCCGGAGGACGACTACAAGGTCGACGAAGTGCGCGGTGATGCCCGGGTCACGCTGCTGCCGGTCGCCCGCCTATCGGTGAGTGAGGACGGCGGTTCGGCGTTAACAGTGGAGTGGGTCGACCGAGAAGACCAGCCCGGTTCCTGGACGGTCGACACTGTGTACATGAACCTGGGCAGCGCCCCGGTGCCACCGCCTGGCGCCCTCATCCGCGACACGTCCGGCTACTGCCCGCCGGATCGCCAACACCCGCGCGTCATCACCGCCGGAGATCTGCGCTCCGCCCGCTTCCAGCGCATCATGGCCGCGACCGGCTCCGGCAGCCAGGCCGCGCTGCGGGCCTACTACGGTCTGCGGGGCGTGCAGTCGGCGAAACACGGCGGCTCTCCGTACTGAAAATCGGTTCGCAGAGACGTTGGTGGTGGCTCGGCCGGGAGCCGACGTATATCGGGGAGGCGGTCCTGGGAGCGCAGGTGTGAGCGGGCGCTTCGCCGTTTACGGGGTACCGCTGCGTCGGTAGCCCACCCACAATCGGCCTCCCGCTTGGTCCAGCACCTCGTCCACTGCAGCAACCAGCGGCGACGCTCGGCCCGCGAGGGCCTGCCGGACGCCGTTGTGCAGACGCGCGCTCATGCCGGGGGCTGCGGCGTCGAGACAGCGGGCCAGCCACTTGCCGCCGCCGTTCCAGGCGGAGTTGAGAGCCAGGGAGAGTTCGGCCGTACGGCGGGCGAGTTCGATGCAGATGAAGAGGCGTTCGCCCTGGTCAGTACAGCCTGCGAGATCGTCGAGGAGATCGGTGAGGGCGTAACGGCCGTCGTCGATCTCCTTGACGGACACCGGGGCCGGCCCGGCTGCGGCCAGCGACTTCGCCTGGGCGCTGATGCGCGCGCCCACTCCGTCCCGGTCGAAGAGCAGGACGCCGTTCGCGCACATCCTCATGAGAGGGGACCTACGGTTGCGTACCTCGCGTTCGACGAAGGTGTGCCAGGACTCCTCGGTGTGCACCAGCAGTTCCACCGGCCAGTCGTCTTCGTGGAGGCTCAGCCGGTAGGGCGCCGGAGCGCCGTGCAGCAGGACCACGATGTCCAGGTCGGAGGTCGCCGTACGGCGGTCCGTGATGACGCTGCCGCCGAGGAAGGCGGCTCGTGCGTCGGGGTGGTGTTCTTCGACAACGGAGTGCGCGGCGTCGATCGGGTCCATGAGGGGATTGTCGGCGGCTTGTGGGCTGAGCGCACTGTGGTTTGTACCGGGAGGCCAGAGGCACAGGCCATCGATGCCGGGCATGACCAGGGCCTTCAGCTCGGTGGGCCCACGTACCGGCAGCTCCGCACTCCACGGCCGTCTGGTCGAGGTACCCACCGGTGCGCTGGAGGTGGACGTTTTACCTCCTCCGGCTGGGAGCCTGTGCAGGCAGCGGAGGGGTCGGCGGTGCTGAGCGGGGCGTCGGCGTAGGGCGACGCTGCTGGGGTGCGTAGGTCGGGGCTGCGGGGAGGTGGGCCTTGTGGCGGAGGCGCCAGAGGAGGACGTCGGTCAGGGAGCCGGCCGTGGTGAGTTCGCGGTTGTCTACAGCCCTGTGGAGGAGGGCGACGGGGTCGTGGCCGGCCTGGGCCGCTTCCTTGAGGGTGGCGGCCAGGGCCGGCCAGTTGGGTTCGGCCTGGATGCGGGCGGCCTCTGTCGGGAGGACAGCGCGGATCACTTCCGCCGCGTGGTGCTGGGCCGGGGCGGGGAGGGACTGGCCGGTGGCGCGCATCGCGGTGAGGGGTGCGCTCGCGGCGGCCTGGTAGGCCGCGCGGAGGTGGGTGGCGGTCTGGCGGGAGGCGGCTGCCTGCTGGGCGTGGTCGCGGGCGGCGTGCCAGTGGGCTGCCATCACGGCGGCTGTGATCAGGATGCTCAGGAGCATGGCCGCCGCCGCGCCGTCCTCGCCCTTACCGAGGGCTGGGCCGGACTGGACGAGATCTCGGGCGGCCCTGCGGAAAGCTTGGTTGTGGTAGTTGCCGGCCTGAATGTGGGAGCGGGTAGCGCGTTCGAAGTCGCGCGCCGCCGCTTGGAGTTCGGCGCGGGTATTGGCTGGGCTGGTCTGCGCGAGGGCGTCGAGGACTTCGCCCACGCCGACGAGCTGGTCGGCTGCGGATTCGTTGTCGTCCTGGGCCAGCGATCGGAGGGCGTCCGCTGCGGCTGTGGTTGCGGTGCGACGGGCTCGGGCTGGTTCGGTGGTTCCTTCGGAGGGCGGCGCGGCGTCGGCGGCCAGGCGCTGCCGGATGCGGGGGAGGGACAGGTCGGGGGCGAGCTTCGAGCCGGAGAACCAGATGGGCTTGCCGTCGCGGTTGCGGTCGCCGGGCAGGGCGACGCTGAAGCCGGTGATGTCGCCGGAGGGGGCCACACGCTTGGTGATCCGGACGCCCTGTGCGGTGAGACGGCGGAAGAACTGCTCCTCGGTGGACGCCCCCGCCAGGGCGCGGCGGACGGCGTCGCGGAGTTGGTCCCGGGCGGGGCGGTCCAAGCCGCGGCGATCGGCTTTGCGAAGCTCGGCGCTGGTGGCGCGTTTCGCTGCTGTGCCGTCGCCCGGGTGGAGTTCACGCAGGCCGAAGTCCCTCTCGATGGCTCAGGCTTCGGCCTGGACGGCCTTCCGGTCGAAGTTCCGGCGGGCGGTGCGGCCGTCCTCGCGGACGAGGGTGGCGGCGATGTGGATGTGGTCGGGCGCATGGCGTACGGCGACCCACCGGCAGGCCTTCGGATCGCCTTCGGGAGCGATGCCGGCGGCGTGCACGACGCGGCGGGCGACGGCGGCCCACTCGTCGTCGGTCAGGGGACGGTCATCGGCGGCGGTGCGGACGGAGCAGTGCCAGATCGTCGTCTTCGGGCGCTGCTCGCGGGGGAGGGACTTGACCGGGAGGTCGAGTTGGCGGGCGAGTTTCGTGATCGCCTCGCGGCTGGCCGTAGGACCGGGGTCGGGGGCGAAGTCGTTCCAGGAGGCGACCATGTGCTGGTCGGTGTGTTCGTTGGCCTTGCCGGGTCCGTAGAGGTACGTGATCAGACCGTACGTGCCGCCGGTGCCTGCGGTGATCTTGGGTATCACGGCGGCTACCGCCAGTGGAGGGCGGCCGTATCCACGTCGTCCAAGGCCATGTGGATGAGCCGCAGGGTGCGTTGGGCCAAGGCGTACAGAGCGTCGCTGGGGCGGAGGTGGGCCAGGACCTGGTTGAGGTTGTTGCCGACGGCGGCGAACTGGCGATTGGACTCCATGAGTTCCTCGAGCTGGCGGCGGGTGTCGGCGATGGCCGCCCTGGGATCGGCGGTCCGCGCGGCGAGGAGCGCGGCGACGGCGGCGTATCCGCCTGGCTTCAGGTGGCAGACGCGCGCTGCGGCTATGAGGTCGGCCCATTCGCCGTCGCTGAAGCAGGGGTGCGTGCGGTTCCGGCGGGGAGCGGTCATCCGTAGGCGGTGGTGGCGGGTGATTTCGGCGGCCGGGGGTGGATTTGCTGCGCGGGAGCGGTTCGGTGGTGCGGATTCGGCGTGGGGAACGGCCAGCACGGCCGTATCGGCGCGCTGTACGGCGTAGGAGACGTGTTCCAGCAGGAGGCTGGCCGGTTCGGCGTTCGGCGTGCCGCCGGAATTGAGGTGGTGGGCGAAGCCGTTGAGTCGGCTGCCGATGGCGGCGAGGGCGTTGTTGGCGTTGATCAGGTCTTCGAGGCGTCGGCGTTCCTCGCCGATGCTGGTACGTCGCTCAGTCCGGGAGTACGCGACTGTTGCAGCCGCCGTGAAGCCGCCGGGCATGAGGCCGCACTGCCCGGCGGCCTTGGTGATCTCGCTCCATTCGGCGTCGCTGAAGCACGGGTTGTCGCGATGGCGGCGCGGTACGGCGAGACGTCGTCGGTGGTGCTGCGCTACTGCGTGGGCGACGGTGCTGGTCGGGGCGTCGGGCAGGTCGGATTCTGTGCGGACAGCGTCGTCGTACGTCCCACTCGGCACCCCTGGGCCGAGAGTGGCCGTCGCTGACCGCCCCCTGGCGACGGCGTCGGAGCTGCCCGCCACCCCTGGGGCGGGCAGAACCCCGGGATGACTCATCCCGGGACAACTTGCTCCGCCGCACGGTGGGCTGTTGCGGCTGTCGGGGGACGTGCGTGCGCCGTCGGGGACAGGGTGCGTGGAGGTGGCCGGGTTGTGGTTGCTGGCGGGGTTCGACATGGCGGACTCCGTGACTGTGGGCGGCTCCGGGGCGTTGGGAGGGTCGGCGGTAGGGGCGCTCGGGGGCTGGTTGCGCCGGATCTACGTGTACCCCCACCGCCTTCGTCGGCTCAGCCCTTGGGTGACGCAGTTTGGTCTTGGGCGAGCTGGGCGAGAGCTTGGGCGATGCGGTCGTCGCCGGCGGACAGCCCGGCTGCCTGGATCGCCTCGCGGGCGGCGCCGCGGGTTATCTGGCCAGATTGGCCGTGGACGCTGGCGATGACGGCGGCCAGTTCGTCGATGGAAGCGTCGGCTCGGCGGCCGGGGCGACCGGTGCTGGTCCGCGTGCCTGAACGGCTAGGCCCGGTACGGCTTGTGGGCGCTTTCCGGCCGGAGGTTTCGGCGACCGGGGCCGCCGGAGGTACGGCCGGGCGAGAAGTTGTCCGTTCGGCGGCCGTAATGCTGTCCGGAGCGGGCGGTGCCACGCTCGGCGTTCCGGCTGTCGCCGATTCCGGCCGCTGCGTGCGGCCGTGGCGGGTGACCAGGATGTGGAGGTGGGTGGCGCCGCCCAAGGCCATCGGGGCGATCGTCGAGAGGACGGCGACGGTGTGGTTGCCGAGGACGAGGACGTGGGTGCCCGGGGAGTTGAGGCGTACTGAGTGCAGGGAGTTGGCCCACAGGCTGGCGGTGGTGGCGGCGCCGAAGAGGGTCCAGGCGTACAGGCGGGCGCTACGGGGAGCGTCGCGGAGCAGCAGGATCGCGCGGACGCCGTACGCGATGAAGCCGTCGATCACGATGGGGAAGAGGTAGCTCAGGTCGGGGCGGACGTGGGTGGCCAGGGCGACTTGGCGCAGTGAGTCGAAGGACAGCACGCATCCGCAGGTGCCGAGCAGGAGGATCACGAGGCGGTCGAAAGGGAGCGGCCGGTGGCGCGTCCGGTCCGGTATCGGCGCGGGGCGGTCGGGCAGGGGCGGGGTGGACGTGGGCATGCGAAGCTCCAGGCATGGGGGTGGGTGGCGCGGCGCGCGCGTCAGCGCGGGCAGGCGGCATCACCCGGTGGGTCGGGGGAGGGGCGCGCGTCAGGACCGGGACGGGTGCGGAGCGGCGGCAGCCGCGAAAGACGAGGTCAGGCTCTCGCGCCGGCCAGCGGGCCGGGTTGGCGGTCGCTGAGGGTGGCGCGGACCAGGGCGCGGCCTCGCGTAGCGGTACGGGCGCGCTCGTCGACGGCGTCCGGCGGTGCGGTGTCCGCGCCTGCGCAGGTTCGGCAGGTGCCCTCGTGCTGCGTCGGGCGCGCACATGCCGAGCACTCGTACTGGCGGGGCCGCGGCGATGCGACGGCCGGTTCGACAGCCGGGGGCAGCTTGCGGGTCAGGCGGTCGCGCAGGAAGGCCGACGCGCTGTGGACGCGTTCGGGCAGGCCGCCCAGCAGTGCGAACGAGAGGTCGCGGGAGCCGAGGCCGCGCTCCAGCCAGAGTGCTACGAGAGGTGCGAGCGTCATCGCCTCTGCCGCGCCGAGGCGTAGGCGGGGCTCCGCCGAGGTCACCCTGTGGAGCACCGCTGCCGCCTCGGCGAGTGCCGGGCTCGGGGGTGCGGGCGGAGTCTCCCGCCGCCCGCCCGGGGCCACCCGCTGGGCGGGGAGGGTGGGTTCTTTCCTACGGTCCTTTACGGGGTGGGCGCCACGGTCATCGGCGGCCAATCGACCGGGGCCTGGGAATACGGCACCCGGCGCCACCTGGGCGGCGGACGCGTATGCGGTGTGCGGGGTGTCGTACACGTGGGCCTGGCTGACGAAGGTGCCGTCCGGCTGACGTACGGGGTTGGAGGCGCAGTTCATACGGCCCGGCACTCTCCGCGTCGAGTGGCAGCTCTACGAGCTGGACGGGGGCGAGTTCCACCGGTGCCCGCCCAAGGACGACTCCTACCGGACCATCGACACCCCGGACTTCCTGTCCGGGCTGCTCTCCCGGCACGTCGCCGCCAAGCGGCCCGAGCCGTGCGCCTGCCACGGGCTCCGGTACGCCTTCAACGGCTACAGCGCCGCCAACGGCGCAGCTCGTCGGCCGGGTGCGAAGGTCGTCGATGTGGCCCGCAAGGCCGGGGTCTCCGCCGGGACCGTCTCCAACGTCCTCAACCGGCCCGATAGCGTTTCGGAGGACAGGCGGCTCAGGGTGGAGGCCGCCATCGCCGAGCTGGGGTACATCCGCAACGCTAGCTCGGGGGAACTCGCGCCCCACTGGCGCCGCAGTGGCTTCGCCTCGTGGCTCTTCCATCCGGCCACCACCGGCTCCTACCCGACCCGCGCCCCCTACGACGCCCACCCCGTCCCCCTGCTCGCCGAGCCCTGGCCCGGCATCCCGGCTCGGGGTAGGGGCGCAGCCCAGCGCGCCCAGGTCTGCTGGGTGCCGATCGCGCCCGGCCTGACGCCCCACGGCCTCCGGCACACCCACCGGACGATCATGGAGGAGGCCGGCACCCCGCCCAAGCTCATGGACGAGCGCCTCGGCCATGAGGACGGCTCCGTCCAGGCCCGCTACTCCCACGTCACCCCGCGCATGCGCGCTCGGCTCATGGACGCACTCACCGAGCAGTGGGAAGAGGCCCTGGAAGTACGTCGCACAATGAGCCCCGCCTCTCCAGTCGCGGCGCTCGACGCGCTCCTCAGAGCGAGGGAAAGACCAGGCCAGAGGGCGGAAGAAGAGAGGCCCCGATCAAGATCTTCTCCCAATTTTCTCCCAAAGCCGCCCCGGAACGCCGTGAGGGGCGGTCTTCCGATTCGGAAGGCCGCCCCTCACCTGCGTGTTTCACCGTCGGGGTGGCGGGATTTGAACCCACGACCTCTTCGTCCCGAACGAAGCGCGCTGCCAAGCTGCGCTACACCCCGATGTCGTCCGTGTGGCGGCGACATCGATTACTTTAGCCCACCGCTGGCCTAGGACGAAATCCGGTTTTGGGGAGGCGGGGAGCTGTCAGGGGTGGGGGGTCAGGGTGACCAGGGTGGCCTCCGGGGGGCAGGCGAAGCGGACCGGGGTGTAGCGGTTCGTGCCGCAGCCCGCTGATACGTGGAGGTACGAGGTGTGGCCGCCCGAGCGGTGGGTCGAGAGGCCCTTCACGCGGTCCGTGTCCAGGTCGCAGTTGGTGACCAGGGCGCCGTAGAAGGGGATGCACAGCTGGCCGCCGTGGGTGTGGCCCGCCAGGATCAGGGGGTAGCCGTCGGCCGTGAAGGCGTCCAGGCTGCGGAGGTACGGGGCGTGGACGACGCCGATCGAGAGGTCCGCGTCCGGGTCCGGGCCGCCGGCGACCTGTTCGTACCTGTCCCGCTTGATGTGGGGGTCGTCCAGGCCCGTGAACGCGATCTCGTAGCCGTCGATCTTGAGCCGGCCCCGGGTGTTGGTGAGGCCCTCCCAGCCCGCCGCGTCGAAGGCGTCCCGCATCGGCTCCCACGGGTTGCGCACCGCGGCCGGAGCCGGGGCGTTGCCGTTGAGGCCGTGGCGGCCCTGGGCCTTCTCGAAGAGGTAGCGGGCCGGGTTGCGGAGCTTCGGGCCGTAGTAGTCGTTCGAGCCGAAGACGTAGACGCCGGGGAACTCCATCAGCGGGCCCAGCGCGTCCAGCAGCTCCGGTACGCCCTCCGGGTCCGACAGGTTGTCGCCGGTGTTCACGACGAAGTCCGGGCGCAGGCCCGCGAGCGCCTGGAGCCAGTGCCGTTTCTTGCGCTGTCCGCTCACCATGTGGATGTCGGACACCTGGAGGAAGCGAAGATCACGCATGCCCCGCGGCAGTACCGGGACGGTGACCCTCCGCAACCGGAACGAGCGGGTTTCGATACCTGCCGCGTAGGCGATTCCGGCCGCGCCGACTGCCGCGATTCCCAGGGGTACTCCGTAACGTGCGCGCATGGTCCCATCGTCTCAGACGTTGTATTGGTGTTTGTACGACCCGGGGAGGAGACCCGGGGAGGAGGCGGGGAGGAGGCCCGTAATCCCCGGGCGGGTTTCGTGGCGTACCTGTCACACTTGTACCCATGACCAGCCTCAAGTCCAAGCTCAAGGAAGACCTCACCGCCTCCATCCGGGCCCGTGACGAGCTGCGCTCCGCCACGCTCCGGCTGACCCTCACCGCCATCACCAAGGAGGAGGTCTCGGGTACGACCGCCCGCGAGCTCTCCGACGACGAGGTGCAGAAGGTGATCGCCAGGGAGGCGAAGAAGCGCCGTGAGGCCGCCGAGGCGTTCACGCAGGGCGGGCGTACGGAGCAGGCCGAGCGGGAGAAGGCGGAGGGCGTGCTCCTCGACGCGTACCTGCCCCAGCAGCTGTCCGACGACGAGCTCGGCGGGATCGTCGCCCAGGCCGTCGGCGAGGCCCGTGCGGCGGGTGCCGAGGGGCCGCGCGCGATGGGGGCCGTCATGAAGATCGTGAACCCGAAGGTCGCCGGCCGCGCCGAGGGCGGCCGGGTCGCCGCCCTGGTCAAGCAGCACCTCGCCGCCGGCTGAGGCGAGTCGTACAAGCGAGCGTGGGGGTGACCCTCGTACGCAGCAGGGCGCCCGGACCGTTGACGTCGTACGTCACCGGACCGGGCGCCCTGTCGTATCAACCGCGGGAAGCCCTTACGGGCCGTTCCCCCCGCCGTCCTGGCCGTTCCCTTCCCCGCCGTTCCCGTTCCCGCCGCTCAGCAGCCCCGGCCGCACCGAGAAGTCCGGGAAGGGGTTGTCGCCACCGCGCCCGCCGTTCCCGCCGTCTCCGCCGTTGCCACCGTTGTCGCCGTTCCCCCCGTTGTCACCGTTCCCGCCGTCCGTCTGGCCCGCCGTGTCACCGGGCTTCGCGTCGCCCGCCGGCTTCTCCTTCGGCGGATCCGGGATGTCGACCTCGGTGAACGGGGGAGCCTCGTGCCCGGCCAGCGCGCCGGTCATGGCGTCCTTCCAGATCGGCCCCGGCACCTGGCCACCGAAGACCTTCGCCTGGTACGCCCCGCCGATGGTGATGTCCACCATCTTCCGCTTGTGCTGCGGGTCACCGACCCACACCGCACCCGACATGTTCGGCGTGTAGCCCACGAACCAGGCCGCGTAGCGGAAGTCCGTCGTACCGGTCTTGCCCGCGCTCGGACGCTGCGGCCCGAGGCCCGCCTCCGTACCGGTACCGTCCTCCACCACGCCCTTGAGCAGTGTGTTTATGGTGTCGGCGGTCTTCTCGGACATCGCCCGGTTGCACGTGGACTTCGGCACGGGCAGCTGCTTCTTGCCGGGCCCGGTGATCGACTCGATCGCGATCGGCGTGCAGTACATGCCGCGGCTGGCGAACGTCGCGTACGCCGACGCCATGGTCAGCGGCGACATCTCCTGCGTGCCCAGGGTGATCGAGGGCACCTGCTGGATCCGGTTGCCGTCGGCCCGCTTGACGCCCATCTTGGTGGCCATGTCCGTCACCGGGCACACGCCGATCTTGCTGATCAGCTCCACGTAGTAGGTGTTGACCGACTTGGCGGTCGCTTCCTTCATCCCGTACGGGCCGTGCTCCGACTCGTTCTCGTTCTCGACCGGGACGTCCTTGTCGCTCCACAGGCCGTCGCAGGTCTGGACCGGGGTCGGGTACGTCATCTGGTACGGCGACGGGAACTGCTGCGTCGCCGGAATGCCCTGCTCCAGCGCCGCCGCCGCGACGATCGGCTTGAACGTCGACCCCGGCTGGTAACCGGCGCCGCCACCCATGTTCTGGTTCACGGACAGGTTGATCTGCGTCTCGTTCTTCCCGAAGCCGTACGGCCTCGACTGGCCCATGGCCAGGATCTTGCCGCTGCCCGGCTCGACGATCGACAGGGCCGTCGCGACCGGGTCGCTCTTGTAGACGTGGTCCTTGATCGACGCCTGCGCCGACTTCTGCGCCTGCGGGTCCAGCGTCGTACGGATCGTCAGGCCGCCCTGGTTCCAGACCTTGGCCCGCTCCTCGCGCGTCTTGCCGAAGACCGGGTCGGTGAGGAAGACCTCGCGGACGTAGTCGCAGAAGAAGCCCGCGCCGTCGACGGCGGTGATGCAGCCGTTCTTGGGCTTGCTGACCTTGAGCTTGATCGGCTCGGCGCCGGCCTTGTCCGCCTCCGCCTGCGAGACGGCGCCGACGTCGGCCATCCGCTGGAGAACGGTGTTACGGCGTTTCTGCGCCTCCGCCGGGTCGTTGACCGGGTCGTAGCGCGTCGGCGACTGGACGATGCCCGCCAGCATCGCGGCCTGGCCGAGGGTCAGGTTCTTCGCCGACGTGGAGAAGTACCGCTGCGACGCGGCCTCGACGCCGTACGCCTGCTGACCGAAGAAGGTGATGTTCAGATAGTTCTCAAGGATCTTCTTCTTGCCCAGCTCCTCCTCGACCTGGATCGCGTACTTCAGCTCCTGGATCTTGCGGCCCAGCGTCTGCTGCGTGGCCTGCTTGAACTTCGTCGCGTCGTCGCCGGCCTCCTCGACGAACACGTTCTTCACGTACTGCTGCGTCAGCGTCGAGGCGCCCTCGGACACCCCGCCCGACTGCGCGTTGCGATTGGCCGCGCGGAGCACGCCCTTGAGGTCGATCGCCCCGTGCTCGTAGAAGCGCGAGTCCTCGATCGCGACGATCGCCTTCTGCATGAAGGGGGAGATGTCCTTGAGCGGCACGACCGTGCGGTCACGCGAGTAGACCGTGGCGATCTGACCGCCCTTGGCGTCCAGGATCTCGGTGCGCTGGCTCAGCGGCGGCGTCTTGAGATTGGCGGGGATCTCGTCGAATCCCTCGACGGTTCCCTTCGCGGCGAGTCCCAGCGCGCCGAACGCCGGCAAGGCGATTCCCGCCAGCACCGCTCCCGCGAGCACACTGACACCGAGGAATTTGGCGGCCTGCTGGGTCCCGGTCAGACCCCCGCCCGAGCGCTTTTTTGGCATGGGGGCAGCCTACGTTCTCATTCGCCGGACACGCGTCAAGGCTCTGGCCTAAGCTGTACCCAACTGTCACAGCAGTGGGGTTGCGCATCAAGCCCTCGATGTGAACTTCCCGTGAACCCGAAACGCGGGGAGCCACGCCTGTATTGACTGCTTCTGCCCCTGAACGTCCGTTGTGACTCACCCTTCTTGCCCCACTTTGCCGGGTTCATGAGTGATGTCCATCGCTCACTCCCCTGGGTGATCTGTCACGCACGCATAGTCCGTTCGGACCATTCAAGATTGGGCCCGAAGGGGGTGTTGCGCTGTGCCCGCCTTCCGTAACGTCCTCAACTGGCAGCGGTGAATATGCCGCTACCGCCGTGGGGGAGCCTCGATTCGGGAGAGGACGGCGCCGGAATGGGCTGGGTAACCGACTGGAGTGCGCAGGCAGCATGCCGCACTACCGATCCGGATGAATTGTTCGTGCAGGGTGCAGCGCAGAACAGGGCCAAGGCGGTGTGCACCGGATGCCCGGTGCGGACCGAGTGCCTGGCTGACGCGCTGGACAACCGCGTCGAATTCGGCGTGTGGGGCGGGATGACCGAGCGGGAGCGCCGCGCACTGCTGCGCAGGCGTCCCACCGTCACGTCGTGGCGAAGATTGCTCGAAACCGCGCGTACGGAGTACGAGCGCAGCGCGGGCCTCCTGCCCGTGGGCTTGGAGGACGACGAGACGTACGAGACGTACGCGGCCGCGGGCTAGCCGCGGACGGTACGACCAACCCGCGGGCCAGGTACCCAGGCAGAAGAGGTACGCCCCGCGGGCCGGCACCGCACGGTCCTGGTGTGCGCCTGCACGTGCGCGGCCGTACGGCTCGGTAGTGGCGGCTCGATCAGCCGCGCCGCCGAGCGCGTCCTCGCAGGTCAGGTCGTACTACGACCGGCCGCGAGGTGATCACCGATGGCCCTGAGCCCGGCGAGGTCATGAACGTCGCCGGGCAGGGCGGCCACCTCGGCCACCGCGACTTCCGGATGCAGAGCGGTGAAGCGGTCGCGCGTACGCCGTTCGCGCGCGAGCACCTGCATCCGTTCCGCGTGCAGACGCAGCAAACCAGCGGTCAGCTGTTCCACAGTTGTGACACTTGTGACAGAAGGTGTGACGGAATCCGCCTCTGGGGCGGGCGCAGTTGTGGACGAGTCGGACGCGGGGGACTCGGGCTCGGGCACCGCCTCGGAGGCTCGGGGAGAAGAGCCCGCCGCGGCTTCGGCGCCACGAGAAGGAGCATTCCCGGGCTCCTGATCCACAATGCCGCCCTCTTCAAGATTTTCCGCGGCGGCCAGGGCCCGCTCGGCCGAGAGCCGCGCCGCGCCGCTGCCATGGACCCGGTTGAGTACGAGACCCGCCAGCGGCATCTCCTCGGCGGCCAGCCTCTGGACGAAGTACGCCGCCTCGCGCAGCGCGTCCCGCTCCGGCGCCGCGACCACCAGGAAGGCCGTGCCGGGCGCCTGGAGGAGCCGGTACGTCGCCTCCGCCCGGGTGCGCAGCCCGCCGAACATCGAGTCCATCGCGGTGACGAACATCTGTACGTCACCGAGGAACTGGCCGCCCAGCACCTTCCCGATCGTGCCGGTCATCATCGACATGCCGACGTTCAGGAACTTCATCCCGGCCCGGCCGCCGACCTTGGCCGGCGCCATCAGCAACCGGATGAACTTCCCGTCCAGGAAGGACCCGAGCCGCTTCGGCGCGTCCAGGAAGTCCAGCGCGGAGCGCGAGGGCGGGGTGTCGACGACGATCAGGTCCCAGGAGTCACGCGCCCGCAACTGCCCCAGCTTCTCCATCGCCATGTACTCCTGCGTGCCCGCGAATCCGGCCGACAGGGACTGGTAGAAGGGGTTGTCCAGGATGGCGCGCGCCCGGTCGCGGTCCGCGTGCGCCTCGACGATCTCGTCGAACGTCCGCTTCATGTCGAGCATCATGGCGTGCAGTTCGCCGGGACCCTCGACGCCCTTCACCTGGCGCGGGGTGTTGTCGAGCGAGTCGATGCCCATGGACTGGGCCAGCCGGCGGGCCGGGTCGATCGTGAGCACGACCACCTTCCGGCCGCGCTCCGCCGCCCGTACGCCGAGGGCCGCGGCGGTGGTCGTCTTGCCGACCCCGCCGGAGCCGCAGCACACGATGATGCGGGTGTCCGGGTCGTCCAGCAGGGGATCGATCTCCAGGGGGGCGGCCGCCGCGTCGAGCGCGGAGGTGCGGGCGGAGGTCGCCGACGACCGGGGGGTGGGCTGGGTCCGGGTCATGCGAAGGCCTTCCCGAGTTGCCGTAGCTCCCCCGCCAGCCGGTAGAGACCGGCGAGGTCCATCCCCTCACCGATCAGGGGGAGTTCGTACGTGGGCAGGCCCAGCTTCGCCAGGGCGGCCCGCTGCTCGCGCTCCAGCTCCACCCGCTGCGCGTGCTCCGCCGCCTGGTCGAGGAGGGGGCCCACCAGCTTCGTGGGGGCGCTGACCCCCGCCGTACCGAGCGCCCTGGCGACCTCCTTGCGGCGGTCCCCGGACGCGGCGCGGACGGCGGCCTCGTCGAGGAGGTGGGGCCGTACCTGGTTCACGATCACCTTGCCGACCGGCAGGTCCACGGCCCGCAGCTCGGAGATGCCGTCCACGGTCTCCTGGACCGGCATCTCCTCCAGCAGCGTCACCAGATGCACGGCCGTCCCCGGCGACTTGAGGACCCGCATCACCGCCTGCGCCTGATTGTGTATGGGGCCGATCTTCGCCAGCCCCGCCACCTCGTCGTTCACGTTCAGGAAGCGCGTGATGCGCCCGGTGGGCGGCGCGTCCATCACCACGTAGTCGTAGGCGAAACGTCCCTGCCTGTCCCTGCGCCGGACCGCCTCGCAGGCCTTGCCGGTCAGCAGGACGTCCCTGACGCCGGGGGCGATGGTCGTCGCGAAGTCGATCGCGCCGATCTTCTTCAGCGCCCGCCCGGCGCCGCCGAGCTTGTAGAACATCTGGAGATAGTCCAGGAGGGCACGCTCGGCGTCGATCGCCAGCGCGTACACCTCCCCGCCGCCCGAGGCGACGGCGATCTTGCGTTCCTCGTACGGAAGAGCCTCCGTCTCGAAGAGCTGTGCGATGCCCTGCCTGCCCTCGACCTCGACGAGGAGGGTGCGCTTGCCCTCCGTCGCGAGGGCGAGCGCGAGGGCGGCGGCGACCGTCGTCTTACCGGTGCCGCCCTTGCCGCTGACGACCTGGAGCCTGCTCACGTATTCGAGCCTAACCAGTAAGGCCGCAGGCTACGCACGAGGCTGCCCGTGGGTACGGATACGGCGCCGTCCGCCGTACGGATACAGTCGCCCCCATGACCAAGTGGGAATACGCGACCGTGCCCCTTCTCGTGCACGCGACCAAGCAGATCCTGGACACCTGGGGCGAGGACGGCTGGGAGCTAGTCCAGGTCGTCCCGGGGCCGAACAACCCCGAGCAGCTCGTCGCCTACCTGAAGCGGGAGCGGGCCGCATGAGCGGATCGGACAGCGCCGCCGCCGGGACGGTGGAGGCCGCCCTCGCCGGACTGGGCCTGACCCTCCCCGAGGTCGTCGCCCCGCTGGCGTCGTACCGGCCCGCGGTACGGACGGGCCTGTACGTCTACACGTCGGGCCAGCTCCCGATGGTGGAGGGCAAGCTTCCGCTCACCGGCAAGGTCGGGGCGGAGGTCACGCCGGAGGAGGCGAAGGACCTCGCGCGTACGTGCGCCCTGAACGCCCTGGCCGCCGTGAAGTCGGTCACCGGCGACCTGGACCGCATCGCGCGTGTGGTGAAGGTGACGGGGTTCGTGGCCTCGGCCGCGGACTTCACGGGGCAGCCGGCCGTCGTCAACGGCGCCAGCGAGCTGCTGGGCCAGGTACTGGGCGACAAGGGCGTGCACGCGCGCAGCGCGGTGGGCGTGGCGGTCCTGCCGCTGGACGCCCCGGTCGAGGTCGAGATCCTGGTGGAGCTGACGGAGGACTGAGCGGGCGGGCCGGCGGGGACCGGCCCCCCGGCCTGGTCCGGCGGGCCCTCCCGCGAGGCCCCGGTCCGTACCGCCGGGCCCTACGCCTCTCGAACATCGTCCGCTCAGCGCATAGCATCCGGCCATGCCCAATGGTCAGTGGTACCCGCCCGAGTGGCCCGAGCGGATCCGTGCCCTCGCCGCCGGTGAGATTACGGCGGTGACGCCACGGCGCGCGGCGACCGTGATGCTGCTGCGTGACGACCCCGCCGAGGCGAGCGCGGCGACGGCGAGCGTGGCGATGGCCGGCTCGGCAGAGGCGAGCGTGGCGACGGCGGGTCTCGGATCCGCCGGGGCGGGCCCCGGCGGCGGGCCCGAGGTCCACATGTTGCGCCGGCAGGCGTCGATGGCCTTCGCGGCCGGTGCGTACGTCTACCCCGGCGGCGGCGTGGACCCCCGCGACGACGACCGGCCGGTCGGCTGGGCCGGCCCCGGCCGGGACGTCTGGGCCCACCGCCTCGGCGTCGACGCGGCCTCCGCGCAGGCGATCGTCTGCGCGGCGGTCCGCGAGACGTTCGAAGAGGCGGGCGTCCTGCTCGCGGGCGAGACGCCGGAGACCGTCGTCGGCGACACCACGGGCGACGACTGGGAGGCCGACCGTGCCGCGCTCGTCCGCCACGAGCTGTCCTTCGCGGACCTGCTCGACCGCCGCGGCCTGGTGCTGCGCAGCGATCTGCTCGGCGCGTGGGCGCGCTGGATCACCCCGGAGTTCGAGCCGCGCCGGTACGACACCTGGTTCTTCGTGGCCGCGCTGCCGACCGGCCAGCGCACCAGGAACGCGTCCACGGAGGCCGACCGTACGGTGTGGATCAGGCCGGGCGCGGCGATCGAGGCGTACGACAAGGGCGACCTGCTGATGATGCCCCCGACCGTCTCGACCCTGCGGGCGCTCACGTCGTACGGCACGGCCGCCGCGGCGCTCGACACGGCGGCCGACCGCGATCTGACGCCCGTACTGGCGACCGCGCGGCTGGTGGACGGGGAACTGGTGCTCAGCTGGCCGGGGCACGACGAATTCACCAAGCGCGTGGATCCGGCCGAGGGAGGGACACGATGACGGACGCCGCCGCTCTGCCCGGTCAGCCGCGCGGCGGGACGCTCTCAGGACCCGCGACCGCCCGCGCCGTCAACGTCCTCGCGCCGAACGCCTCCGCCATGACCCTCGACGGCACCAACACCTGGATCGTCTCCGAACCGGACTCCGACCTCGCGGTGGTCATCGACCCCGGCCCCCTCGACGACCTCCACCTCAAGGCGGTCGTCGACATCGCCGAGCAGGCCGGCAAACGGGTCGCGCTGACCCTGCTCACCCACGGCCACCCGGACCACGCCGAAGGCGCGGCGCGCTTCGCCCAGCTGACCCGTACCCACGTCAGAGCCCTCGACCCCGCGCTGCGCCTCGGCGACGAAGGACTGGCGGCGGGCAACGTGATCACCACCGGCGGTCTGGAGCTACGGGTCGTCCCGACCCCCGGTCACACCGGCGACTCGCTCTGCTTCCACCTGCCCGCCGACCGGGCCGTGCTGACGGGCGACACGATTCTCGGCCGGGGCACCACGGTCGTCGCGCATCCGGACGGCCGGCTCGGCGACTACCTCGACTCGCTGCGCCGCCTGCGCTCGCTGACGGTGGACGACGGGGTCCGTACGGTGCTGCCGGGCCACGGTCCCGTACTGGACGACGCCCAGGGCGCGGTCGAGTTCTACCTCGCCCACCGCGCGAGCCGGCTGGCCCAGGTCGAGACGGCGGTCGAGAACGGCTTCCGTACGCCGTCGGAGGTGGTGGAGCAGGTCTACGCGGCCGTGGACAGGTCGCTCTGGCCGGCGGCGGAGCTGTCCGTACGGGCGCAGCTGGAGTACTTGCGCGAGCACGGTCTGATCAGCTGACCGTTTGATCGTTCGGTCCGGACATGCCACCGTCCGGGCGCCTGTACGGCGGCCCGGACGGTTTCCGTCCTACGGATACGGCGGGTTCGGTGGCCGAACTGTCAGCGCGACCGCTTCGCGAGGCGCTCCACGTCCAGCAGGATCACCGCACGTGCCTCCAGCCGCAGCCAGCCGCGCTGGGCGAAGTCCGCGAGCGCCTTGTTGACCGTCTCGCGGGACGCGCCGACCAACTGGGCCAGCTCCTCCTGCGTGAGGTCGTGGACCACGTGGATGCCCTCCTCCGACTGCACGCCGAAGCGGCGCGACAGGTCGAGGAGCGCCCGGGCCACACGGCCGGGGACGTCGGAGAAGACCAGGTCGGACATCTGGTCGTTGGTCTTACGGAGACGGCGCGCGACGGCACGCAGCAGCGCCGTGGCCACCTCGGGCCGCGCGTTGAGCCAGGGCTGGAGGTCGCCGTGACCGAGGCCGAGGAGCTTGACCTCGGTGAGCGCGCTCGCCGTGGCCGTACGCGGGCCGGGGTCGAAGAGGGACAGCTCGCCGATCAGCTCGCCGGGGCCGAGCACGGCCAGCATGTTCTCCCGGCCGTCCGGGGAAGTGCGGTGCAGCTTGACCTTGCCTTCGGTGACCACATAGAGACGGTCGCCGGGGTCGCCCTCGTGGAAGAGAGCATCACCGCGGGCCAGCGTCGCTTCACTCATGGAGGCGCGGAGCTCTCCGGCCTGCTCGTCATCGAGCGCCGCGAAGAGCGGGGCACGCCGCAGAACGTCGTCCACGTGTTCTCTCCTTGTCGACCTGCTCAGGGAACCAGAGCGGAACCAGGGTCCCCATAATGCCGTACGTGCTGTCGGTTCTCGGGTGGCTCCGTATCTCACGGCCCTCTCGCCGTCTGCCGGGCCACCCCGTGTTCGAAACCGTGTGATCGGTCACAAGCTTGACGTACAGGGGCGCCGGACCGTGCCCGGGAGGCCGATTCGGGTGGTGATCGGCCAGGGCCGGGGCGGATGTCAGCGGAGGGCTTTAGGCTGGCCGGGTGTCCAAAAAGCCGGTGACAGCGCAGGCAGAGGGGGCTGGAGAAGTGGCGGCCGACCGTAATTCCGCTGTGGGCGAACAGCCCTCGGAGAAACCGAAAAAAGCCGCGAAAGCCCCACGGGGCAAGGGGGCGGGCCGAGGCGTGAGCAAGGCCGCGGCCCGGAACGCGGCCCCGGGCGGAGCCGGGACGGAGACGGCCGCGGCGGGTACGCCCATCCGTACGGCGGCGGCCGAAGCGGCCGAACCGGAATCCAGACTGGCCATGGTCCGCCGGGCCCGGCGGATAAACCGCGAGTTGGCCGATGTCTATCCGTACGCCCACCCCGAGCTGGACTTCCGGAACCCGTTCGAGCTGCTGATCGCGACCGTCCTCTCCGCCCAGACGACCGACCTGCGGGTGAACCAGACCACCCCCGCGCTCTTCGTCGCCTACCCGACGCCCGAGGACATGGCGGCGGCCGTGCCCGAGGAGCTGGAGCAGATCATCCGCCCGACGGGCTTCTTCCGGGCCAAGGCGCGGTCGCTCATCGGGCTGTCGACGGCGCTCCGGGACAACTTCGGCGGTGAGGTCCCGGGCCGCCTGGCCGATCTGGTGACGCTGCCCGGTGTCGGCCGCAAGACGGCGAACGTGGTGTTGGGCAACGCGTTCGGGGTCCCGGGTCTGACGGTCGACACCCACTTCGGCCGGCTGGTGCGCCGCTGGAAGTGGACGGAGCAGGAGGACCCGGAGAAGGTCGAGGCGGAGATCGAGGCGATCTTCCCCAAGAGCGAGTGGACGATGCTCTCGCACCGGGTGATCTTCCACGGCCGCCGGATCTGCCACTCGCGCAAGCCCGCGTGCGGCGCCTGCCCGATCGCGCACCTCTGTCCGTCGTACGGAGTGGGGGAGACGGACCCGGAGAAGGCGGAGAAGCTCCTCAAGTACGAGAAGGGCGGCTATCCGGGGCAGCGACTGAGCCCGCCCGCCGACTACCCGGGCAGGCCGGCGCCTCCGCTGGGCGCGAGTGCGGGCACGGGCACGGGCGCCGGTGCGGATGCGGAATGAGCCGGAGCCGACGAGTTTCCCCGTACCGGATACCGGCGCCGCAGATACGGGCGCCGCAGATACCGGCGCCGCTGATACCGACCACGCGGAAGAACGGCGCGCGTTGAGCGCATGAAGGGTCCGCGCCGTATGACGTCACAGCCGCACGACGCGAACGCCGTGCGGCGACGCGTCACAGCCGTACGGCGACACACACGGGCGGAGCCGGACGAGGGCGGAACGATCCGGCCGACGGCAGGCGTTATGCGACAGGGGTGCAGATGACGCGCGCTGACAGGACGTACCACAACCGCATGTACGACGACCCGACGGCCGGGGTCGACGTGACCACGGACGGGCTGCCCGACTGGCTCATGCCCGTCGCGCGCGCCGCGGTGGGCGTGGCGCCGGAGCAGCTGAGCCGTTTCCTGCCGCCCAAGAGCGGCGGCGGACGGCAGTCGGCCGTGCTCATCCTCTTCGGGGAAGGCGAGCGCGGCCCCGAGCTGCTCCTCATGGAGCGGGCCGGGAGCCTGCGTTCGCATCCGGGCCAGGCGTCGTTCCCCGGCGGCGCGCTCGACCCCGAGGACGGTGACCCGGCGACCACCGGGCCCCTGCGGGCGGCGCTGCGGGAGGCCGAGGAGGAGACCGGTCTCGATCCGTCGGGCGTCCAGCTCTTCGCCGTACTGCCCGCGCTCTACATCCCCGTGAGCGGCTTCGTGGTGACACCCGTGCTCGGCTGGTGGCGCCGGCCCACCCCGGTCGCCGCCGTCGATCCCGCCGAGACCGCCCGCGTCTTCACCGTCCCCGTGGCGGAGCTCACGGACCCCGCCCACCGCGTGAGCGCCTTCCACCCGAGCGGTCACCGGGGCCCGGCCTTCCTGGTCGCGTCCACCCTGGTCTGGGGTTTCACCGCCGGACTGATCGACCGCATCCTCTATCTAGCCGGTTTCGAGGTCCCCTGGGACCGCTCGAAGGAGGTCCCGCTGGACTGGCGCGCGTGACAGGCTGATTCCCGCCCGGGACGCGCCGGCCCCCGCCTGCCGTCCCCGCCCGACCCCGCTGCCCAGGCCGTTGACGAATCTGCGAGGCTAACGACGGTGAACGTGCTGGACATCCTGCTGCTGCTCGCCGCTGTGTGGTTCGCGATCGTCGGCTACCGCCAGGGCTTCGTGGTCGGCATCCTGTCGGTCATCGGTTTCCTCGGGGGCGGCCTCGTCGCCGTCTACCTGCTCCCGGTGGTCTGGGACAACCTCACCGAGGACGCCGAGGTCTCCACCACGGCCGCCGTGGTCGCGGTCGTGATCGTCATCGTCTGCGCCTCCATCGGCCAGGCCTTCACGACCCACCTCGGCAACAAGCTGCGCCGCTACATCACGTGGTCGCCGGCGCGCGCCCTGGACGCCTCCGGCGGGGCGCTGGTCAATGTGTTCGCCATGCTGCTGGTCGCCTGGCTGATCGGCTCCGCCCTCGCGGGGACGACGCTGCCCACGCTCGGCAAGGAGGTCCGCAGCTCCAAGGTGCTCCTCGGCGTCTCACGGGTGATGCCCACCCAGGCCTCCACCTGGTTCTCGGACTTCTCGTCCGTCCTCGCGCAGAACGGCTTCCCGCAGGTCTTCAGCCCCTTCGCCAACGAGCCCATCACCGAGGTCCAGCCCCCCGACCCCGCGCTCGCGGGCAGTCCCGTCGCGGCCCGCGCCCAGCGGTCCATCGTCAAGGTCGTCGGTACGGCCCAGAGCTGCGGCAAGGTCCTCGAAGGCTCGGGCTTCGTCTTCGCCGACCGCCGGGTGATGACCAACGCGCACGTGGTCGGCGGGGTGGACCAGCCGACGGTCCAGATAGGCGGCGAGGGCAAGCTGTACGACGCGAAGGTCGTCCTCTACGACTGGCAGCGCGACATCGCGGTCCTGGACGTGCCGGACCTGCCCGCGACCCCGCTCCGCTTCACCGGGAACGAGGCGCGCAGCGGCGCCAACGCGATCGTGGCCGGCTTCCCGGAGAACGGCGCGTACGACGTGCGCTCCGCGCGTGTCCGGGGCCGTATCAACGCCAACGGACCCGACATCTACCACCGCGGCGAGGTCAGCCGCCGGGTGTACTCGCTGTTCACGACCGTGCGCCAGGGCAATTCGGGCGGCCCGCTGCTCACACCGGACGGCAAGGTGTACGGCGTGATCTTCGCGCGGTCGCTCGACGACGCGAACACGGGGTACGCCCTGACGGTCGACGAGATCCGCGAGGACATCGAGAAGGGCCGTACGGCCAATCAGGAAGTCGACAGCCAGGGGTGCGCGCTGTAGCGGCGGGGCCCGCGCCTATGTGCGCGGGTGGCGCAGCCGGGCCGAGACCCAGCGGGCCCTGCGGCGGAGAATGAGGGAGATCCCGAGCCTCGGATCATGCTCCTGATCGTGCGGGCCGCCCCTCTCGTGGGTGATCGGCACAGTGGCCGAGCGGCGCTTGCGTGGTGCGTCACCGTAGTCGTGCGTCCAGCCCATACGGGGACGTGTGCCCGTGCCCCAAGGTCGATAACCGCGCGGGGGAGGGCCAATTGGCCTATGCGCCCGGCAAGTGGCCCTTCCTAGGACGCGTGTTCGTGGTGGTGTTCGAGACGCCGTTTCCGGCGGTGTCGGATCGCGTGCTCAGCGGTCCGGTTCCGGGTCCTTGAGCCAGTTGATCAGCTCCGAGGAGAACGCCGCCGGGTCCTCCTCGTGCGGGAAGTGCCCGAGCCCGTCGAAGAGCCGCCACCGGTAGGGCGCCTCCACGTACTCCGCGGACCCCGCCGTGCTGCGCGTACGCATCGCCGGGTCCAGCGACCCGTGCAGCTGGAGGGTGGGCACCCGTACCGGCCGCTTCATGCGCCGGTTGAACTGGATGCCGTCCGGGCGCGCCATCGACCGCACCATCCAGCGGTACGGCTCGATCGCGCAGTGCGCCGTGGACGGAATGGTCATGGCCCGCCGGTAGACGTCGATCGCCTCCTCGTCCGGCAGGCTCGGCCCCGACCAGTCCCGGATCAGCTGCCCCACCAACGCCGCGTCGTCCGCCACCAGCTGACGCTCCGGCAGCCACGGCCGCTGGAAGCCCCAGATGTACGAGCCGGCCCGGCTCTGCGACAGGTCGGAGAGCATCGAGGAGCGCCAGCGGCGCGGGTGCGGCATCGAGGACACCGCGAGCCTGCGCACCAGCTTGGGCCGCATCACGGCGGCGGTCCACGCGAGGTACCCGCCCAGGTCGTGTCCCACGAGCGCCGCGTCGGGCTCGCCGAGGGAGCGCACGACGCCGGTGATGTCGAGGGCCAGGTTGGCGGGGTCGTACCCCCGCGGCGTACGGTCGCTGCCGCCCACCCCGCGCAGGTCCATGGCCACCGCGCGGTACCCGGCGTCCGCGAGCGCCGTCAGCTGATGCCGCCAGGTCCACCAGAACTGCGGGAAGCCGTGGAGCAGCAGCACCAGCGGCCCGTCGCCCACCTCGGCGATGTGGAAGCGCGCGCCGTTGGCCGCCACATCGCGGTGGACCCACGGACCATCGAGGCGGACGGCGGAGGCGGAGGCGGAATCAGGGGCGGTCATGCGGACGAGCGTGCCACAGACTTGGTCTCCTGCCCGACCTCCCGGGGGTGAGGCTTCGCGTTCTGGAGAACGGACGCCGACTCCTTGGACGAGGCGATGCTCTTCTCCGGCGGCTTGATCTTCTTGAACTTGAGTACGGCGAACCCGGCCAGCAGGCCCGCGAGCACCACGAACGCCCCGCCGACGATCAGGAACGACCAGGCGAGCCCGAGTCCCCAGTTGTGGATGCCGTACGCGGCCGCGAAGCTGAACACCGGCAGGGAGAACAGGGCGAGGATCCCCGCGACGGCGATGGCCCCGCTGCCGATCGCACCCCGCTTGACGTCCTGCCGGATCTCCGCCTTGGCGAGCGCGATCTCGTCGTGCACCAGTCCTGACAGTTCGGTGGTCGCCTCGGCGACCAGCTGGCCGAGGCTGCGGTCGGCGCTGACGGGTCCCACAATGACGCCGGTCCGGACTGCGTCGGCGGCTTGCCTGCCGGGGTCGCTCACGGTGACTCCCTCTTCTCGCTCTGGTTCTCGCGTGTGTCAGATCATGCCGGACCGTCGGCGTCATCGCGCGCTGCCCCCGCGTGTTCCGCCAGACGGCGGTGTTCCGCGGCCTTCGCCTCGAAGATCGCGGCCATGCGCAGGTGATACCCGGGATCGTCCTGTTCATAGATGTCCGGTACGCCGTCCTGGTCCTCGTCGCGCTCCTCGTCCGCGCAGAGCGCGCGATAGGTCCGTACGCGGAGCTTGAGCAGGACACCGGCGAGCACCGCCGCGATGAGGGAGCCCAGCAGGACGGAGGCCTTCACCTCGTCGGTGAGGGCCGCGTCGCCGGAGAACGCCAGCTCGCCGATGAGGAGCGACACGGTGAAGCCGATCCCGGCGAGGACGGCGACCGCGAAGACGTCCGGCCAGGCCAGATCCTCGTTGAGCCGCGCCCGGGTGAAGCGGGCGGCCAGCCACGTACCGCCGAAGATGCCGACGGCCTTGCCCGCCACCAGCCCCAGGACCACACCCAGGGTCTCGGGGCGGGTGAAGACGTCGCCGAGGACGCTGCCGGTCACCAGGACGCCCGCGGAGAAGAGGGCGAACACGGGGACGGCGAACCCCGCCGACAGGGGGCGCACCAGGTGTTCGACCCGCTCGCCCGGGGACTGCTCCTCGTCGCCGGTCCTGACGCAGCGGAGCATGAGGCCCATCGCCACGCCCGCGATGGTGGCGTGGATGCCGCTGTTGTACATGAGCGCCCAGTTGACGAGGGCGAGCGGGACGTACACGTACCAGCCCCGTACGCCCTTCCTCAGCAGCAGCCAGAAGACGGCGAGGCCGGCGAACGCGCCGCCGAGCGCCGCGAAGTCCAGATCGCTCGTGAAGAAGACGGCGATGATCAGGATCGCGAAGAGGTCGTCGACGACGGCGAGGGTGAGGAGGAAGGCGCGGAGCGCGGCGGGCAGCGAGGTGCCGAGCACGGCCAGGACGGCGAGGGCGAAGGCGATGTCGGTGGCCGTGGGGACGGCCCAGCCGTCCAGCGAACCGCCGCCGACGACGTTGACCATCAGGTAGACGAGGGCGGGCGTCGCCATCCCGCAGAGCGCGGCGACGACGGGCAGGGCGGCGGCGCGGGGATCGCGCAGCTCACCGGCGACCAGCTCGCGCTTCAGTTCGACCCCGGCGACGAAGAAGAAGACGGCGAGCAGTCCGTCGGCCGCCCAGTGCTGTACGGAGAGGTGGAGGCCGAGGGCGGAGGGGCCGAGGTGGAAGTCCCGCACGGTGGTGTACGACGCGCTGACCGGGGTGTTCGCCCAGATCAGGGCCGCTACGGCGGCGGCGAGGAGGAGCAGTCCGCCCACGGTTTCGGTACGGAGCGCGTCGGCGACGTAGTTCCGCTCGGGCAGCGACAGCCGGCCGAGGAACTTACGGGCGGTGGCGGTGGCCGTGGGGGCTGGCACGGGGTCGTACCTCCGGGGCGGTTCGGCGGACATGGCGGATCACGTTGCCGACCAGACTTCCCGGCGCACCTGGATTTTCCTGTTCATTTGTCGGTGTCGCGCACACTCTACGCAGGCGCGGGCGGGGGCACCCGGGTCGGTGGACGCCGGGTGCCCCCGCCTGTGCGCGGGTCGTGCTCAGTCCTCGCTGGTCGCGGACGGCAGCTGGGTCTGGATGAGGTCCATGACCGAGGAGTCGGTGAGCGTGGTGACGTCTCCGAGCGTCCGGTTCTCGGCCACGTCGCGCAGCAGGCGCCGCATGATCTTGCCGGAGCGGGTCTTCGGCAGCTCCGCCACCGGGAGGATCCGCTTGGGCTTGGCGATCGGGCCCAGAGCCGTACCGACGTGGTTGCGCAGCTCGGCGACGAGGCCGTCGTCCACGCTCGCGGTGCCGCGCAGGATGACAAAGGCGACGATGGCCTGGCCGGTGGTCTCGTCGGCCGCGCCCACGACCGCCGCTTCCGCGATCTTGGGGTGCGAGACCAGGGCGGACTCGACCTCGGTGGTGGAGATGTTGTGACCCGAGATCAGCATCACGTCGTCGACGCGGCCCAGCAGCCAGATGTCGCCGTCGTCGTCCTTCTTCGCGCCGTCACCGGCGAAGTACTTGCCCTCGAAACGGGACCAGTACGTGTCGATGAACCGCTGGTCGTCGCCCCAGATCGTGCGGAGCATCGACGGCCACGGCTCCGTCAGGACCAGGTAGCCGCCGCCCCCGTCGGGGACCTCGTTGGCCTCGTCGTCCACCACGGTGGCGGAGATGCCGGGCAGCGCGCGCTGGGCGGAGCCCGGCTTCGTCTCGGTGACCCCGGGGAGCGGCGAGATCATCATCGCGCCGGTCTCGGTCTGCCACCAGGTGTCCACGATCGGGGTGGTGCCGGCGCCGATGTGCTCGCGGTACCAGATCCACGCCTCGGGGTTGATCGGCTCACCGACCGAGCCCAGGACCCGCAGACTGCTCAGGTCGAACTTGGCGGGGATGTCGTCGCCCCACTTCATGAACGTACGGATCGCGGTCGGCGCGGTGTAGAGGATCGTCACCCCGTACTTCTGGACGATCTCCCAGAACCGCCCCTGGTGCGGGGTGTCGGGGGTGCCCTCGTACATGACCTGCGTGGCGCCGTTGGCGAGCGGCCCGTACACGATGTACGAGTGGCCGGTCACCCAGCCGATGTCGGCCGTGCACCAGTAGACGTCCGACTCGGGCTTGAGGTCGAAGACGGCGTGGTGGGTGTAGGCCGCCTGGGTGAGGTAGCCGCCGGACGTGTGGAGGATGCCCTTCGGCTTCCCCGTCGTGCCGGAGGTGTAGAGGATGAAGAGCGGGTGCTCCGCGCCGAACGCCTGCGGGGTGTGGTGCGCGGTCTGCCGGGCGACGATCTCGTGCCACCAGACGTCACGGGTGCTGTCGAAGGCGGTGTCCTGCCCCGTACGGCGGACCACCAGCACGTGCTCGACCTGCGGGCACTTGGTGACCGCCTCGTCGATGGCGGGCTTGAGGGCGGTCGGCTTGCCGCGGCGGTAGCCACCGTCGGCGGTGATGACGAGCTTGGCGTCCGCGTCCTGGATGCGGGAGGCGACCGCGTCGGCGGAGAAGCCGCCGAAGACGACGGAGTGCGCTGCTCCGATCCGGGCACAGGCGAGCATCGCGACCGCGGCCTCGGGGATCATCGGCAGGTAGATCGCGACCCGGTCGCCGGCCTGGACGCCGAGCTCCGTCAGCGCGTTGGCGGCGCGGGAGACCTCGTCCTGGAGCTCCGTGTAGGTGATCGAGCGGCTGTCGCCCGGCTCGCCCTCGAAGTGGATCGCGACCCGGTCGCCGTTGCCGGCTTCCACGTGACGGTCCACGCAGTTGTACGCGACGTTGAGTTCACCGTCGGCGAACCACTTCGCGAAGGGCGGGTTCGACCAGTCCAGCGTCTCGGTCGGCTCGGTGACCCAGGTGAGCCGCCTCGCCTGCTCGGCCCAGAAGCCGAGCCGGTCCGCCGCGGCCTGCTCATAGGCCTCCGCCGTCACATTGGCGTGCGCGACCAGCTCGGACGGCGGCGCGAACCGCCGCTCCTCCTTGAGCAGATTGGCCAGGCTTTCGTTGCTCACGACATCTCCCTCTCCCGGGCGTCCCCAGGGCGTCCTGTGTGTCCCTGGCCTAGCTCATCAGGCGGATGCCCGGGTGACAAGGCCCTTCCGGTAATTGGTTTAGACCTGTGTGGGGCCGGGACCGCAGCGGCCACACACTCTCACGGATGGCGGGCGCGGACGGTTCAGGCGCGCGACTCCTCCAGGGCCGTGGGGGACACGCGGTTGAACACCTCTTCGGAGCCGCCCCCCGAACTCCCCGTCGTACTGCCGTCGGCCAGCAGGTAGGCCTGCGCCTCACCGACGTGGAAGTACATGCCGTGCAACTCCAGCCTCCCCTCGGCGAGTCCGCGCGCGACCGCGTCGTGGGCGCGCAGATGCGCCAACTGCTGGACCACGTTGGTGAGGCAGAGCTGTTCGATCGCGTCGGCCGGCAGCCGTCCGGAGATCCTGGCCCAGGAATGGTGCTTGCTCTTCATCCGATCCAGGCTCGGCTGTCCGTGCCGCAGCCAGCGCCGGAGGGGGGTACGGGGCTCGCCGTTGACGTCCGGCGTGTTCAACAGGGCCTGCATCGCGCCGCATCCGGAGTGCCCGCAGACGGTGATGGACTGGACCCGGAGGACATCCACGGCGTACTCGATCGCCGCCGCCACCGAGTCGTCCGTACCGTGCGCGCCGTCGGCGCCGGGCAGCGGCACGAGGTTGCCGACGTTCCGTACGGTGAAGAGGTCGCCCGGACCGCTGGACGTGATCATGCTGGTGACCAGGCGGGAGTCGGCGCAGGTGAGGAACAGCTGCGACGGCCGCTGCCCCTCGCGGGCGAGCCGCGCCAGCTCGTCCCGGACGTGGGGGGCCGTGTTGCGCTGGAACGAACTGATGCCGCTGGCGAGTTGACGACTGCTCGCCCCACCGCCCACGGGGTGCCGCCGGCCGTCGAGGTGCGGCTGGGTGACGCGGGGGGCTGCTGATGTGCCGAGGTCCGACGTGCTGTTACGGGGTGGTGCGGAGGGGGCCGTGGGTGAGGGGGCGGGGTCGGGTCCGGGTCCGGGTGCTGTCGCGGGTCCGGGTGTGATCGTGTCGGACGGATCTGTACTGGACGGATCTGTACTGGACGGGGCCGTGTCGGAGGGACCCGTACCGGACGAAGCCGTACCGGACAGATCGGTACCGGAAAGGTCCGTACCGGATGATGCCGTTCCGAACGAGACCGGGTGGGAGGCGACCGCGCCCGACGGGCTCGCGCCCGACACCTCGGCGACAGCCGGTTCCGCCGCCGGGTGTTCACCACAGTGGTGGTTACGCCACGGCGTCCACGGACGGCAGCAGGACTGGAGCTCCGTCGTCGGCTCCGCGATCCGCCCGCCGGCCCGCCCGGTGAACTCCGCCGTCCCGCCTTGCGCGAGATGCGAGGTCTGCCAGTCGTGCAGCGCCTCGTACGCCGCGTGGTCCATGAAGGACCCGTCCAGCTCGACCACACTGTCCGCGCGGTGCGGCACCTCCTGGAGGATCCGGCTGAGCCGCGGCACCGCCAGGAACGTCAACTGGCCCCGGACCCGGATCCGGTGGACTCCGTTCCGCTCGGCCACCGTGATCCGCGTCCTGGTGAGCCGGTGCATCGCGACCGCCACCGCGACGGCGATCCCGATCGCCACCCCTTCCAGGACGCCGGTGAACACGACCCCGGCCAGCGTCACCGCGTACACCAGCATCTCGCGGTTCCGCTTCACGCTCCGCAGGTGGACGAGGTTGACCATCTGGATCCCCACGACCATCACCAGCGCGGCCAGCGCCGCCAGCGGGATCAGGTCGAGCACCGGCACCAGCAGCAGCGCCGCGACCGCGACCCACAGGCCGTGCAGCATCGTCGAATTCCGGCTCACCGCGCCGGCCGCGACATTGGCGGAGCTGCGCACGGCGACGCCCGTGATGGGCAGCCCGCCGAGCGCGCCGGAGAGGATGTTGCCCGAGCCCTGTCCGAACAGCTCGCGGTCGAGCCGGGCGCGCGGGATCCGGACGGCGGGCTCCTTCCGCATGGACACCAGCTTGTCCACGGCGACGGCGGAGAGGAGCGATTCGACGCTGCCGACCAGGGTGACGGTGAGGACGGCGGCGATCAGCCCGAGCACCGGGCCCTGAGGCAGCTCCGGCAGGGCGTGGTTGCTCCACGAGGGCAGGTCGACGCGCGGGAGGCCCACCCCGAGCACGGCGGCCACCGAGGTCGCCAGGGCCACCGCGGCGAGCGTGGCGGGGACCTTCCGTACGAACCGGCCGCCGCGCCCCGGAATCCGTGGCCAGGCGAGCAGCACCACGATCGTGAACGCGCTGACGGACACCGCACCGGGATGGAGGTCCGCCAACTGGGCGGGAAGTCCCTTGACGTTGGCGACCGCGGAGCTCTGCGGCGAGCCGCCCAGCACGATGTGGAGCTGGGAGAGCGCGATCGTGACACCGATGCCGGCGAGCATGCCGTGCACGATCGCCGGGCTGACGGCGAGGGCCGAGCGGGCCACCCGGAGCGCCGAGAGGCCGAGTTGGGCGAGGCCGGCGCAGACGGTGATGGCGCAGGTGGTGCGCCAGCCGTACAGCTGGATCAGGTCGGCCGTGACGACGGTCAGCCCGGCGGCCGGGCCGCTCACCTGGAGCGGCGCCCCGCCGAGGCGGCCGACGACCAGTCCGCCGACGGCCGCCGCGACCAGGCCGCCCTGGAGCGGCGCGCCGGTGGCGAGCGCGATGCCGAGCGAAAGCGGCAGCGCGATCAGGAAGACGGTGACGGAGGCGGACAGGTCGGCCCCGGCGATCCGGAACCGGAACCGGGACCGGAACGGGGGCCGGGAGCCCGGGGACGGCGGGTCGGTACGGGCCGGTCGAGCGGCGCCGTCGGCGCGAGTGGGTACGCGGGCAGACATGATTCCCGTCTCCTCCGGGGCAGCGCGGTCGCGGAACGTGGGGGACGCGGCCGTGGGTCACGGCGTGCAGCGGTGGGATACGCAGCGGCGGGATGCTCGGTGCAACTCTTGGTAAACAGATCGTAATGGAGAGTAAAGACTCTGGCATGACTTTCCGGGCAAATGGGTCAATGAATCACTCGAACCGGTGATTAGTCATTTTGTACGGCTTGTCGTTTCATCTTCTTTTTGTCCGTGGTGCGAGGTTGGCGGCGCTCGGCGCCGTGCCGGCACCTCGCCGCTCGGCACTTCGGTACGCGAACCCTGAAGGAAGAGGTGGGCGGATGCTGGCCGCCAGAACGAGAATCACCTTCGGCGCCGCCGTCACGGCGCTCGCCGTCGGTCTGACCGGCTGTTCCGGCACCGGTGGCCCCGGGGGTGGGCCCGAGGCCGGGAACGGCGCGTACGGCGCCAGGAAGGCGCCCGTGGCGCCCAAGAACGTCGTACGGCTCATCGGTGACGGCTCCACCGCGTACACCGGCGCGCAGCCGCGACTGCCCAAGCCCCAGCGGTTGAAGCCGGGCCAGAAGCCTCCGCAGTTCGTGGTGTTCTCGTGGGACGGGGCGGGCGAGGACAGCCAGCGGCTCTTCTCCCACTTCCGCGAGGTGGGCAAGAAGTACGACGCGACCATGACGTACTTCCTGAGCGGGGTCTATCTCCTGCCCAAGGAGAAGGCCCGGCAGTACAACCCGCCGCAGCACGCGGCCGGCAGCTCGGACATCGGCTTCAACGACACCAAGGGGATCTCGGACACCCTGCGGCAGCTGCGCGGCGCCTGGCGCGACGGCAACGAGATCGGCACGCACTTCAACGGCCACTTCTGCGGCAAGAACGGCGGCGTCGGCACCTGGTCGGTCGACGAGTGGAAGAGCGAGATCAGCCAGGCCAAGGCGTTCGTCAAGGGCTGGAAGACCAACGCGGGGCTCGCGACCGAGGCGCCGCTGCCGTTCGACTACGACAAGGAGCTGGTCGGCGGCCGTACGCCCTGCCTGGAAGGGCAGAAGAACATGATGCTGGCCGGGCGGACGATGGGCTTCCGCTACGACTCCAGCGGCGTCGGCAACCAGGTCTGGCCGAAGAAGACCGAGGGCCTCTGGGACCTGCCGCTCCAACTGGTGCCGGTGCCGGGGCGCGCCTTCGAGACGCTGTCGATGGACTACAACTTCATGTTCAACCAGTCGGGGACGACCAAGGGCGACCCGGCCAAGCACACGTACTGGGGCAACCAGATGCGGGACGGCCTGATCAAGGCCTTCGACCGGGCGTACGACGGCAACCGCGCCCCGCTGATCATCGGCAACCACTTCGAGTCCTGGAACGGCGGCACGTACATGCGCGCCATCGAGGAGACGATCAAGACGGTCTGCGTCCAGCGGGACGTGCGCTGCGTGTCGTTCCGTCAGCTGGCGGACTGGCTGGACGCGCAGGACCCGCGGACGCTGGAGAAGCTGCGCGGCCTCGGCGTCGGCCAGGCCCCGAAGGGCGGCTGGGCCCCGTACATGACGGACCCGACCACCCTCAACGCGTCCCGCGCCCCGGCGGGCCCCGAACAGAAGAACTGACGGACGGACGGACGGAGGCTCAGCCGGGCTGAGGCACGGCGGACGCCTCGCTGAGGATGAAGGCGGGGTCGACCTGGGAGGCCAGGTCGACGCCCGTCTTCGCGTTGCCCCAGCTCTCCGCGTTCCTGAGGTGGAAGTGGACCATCTGCCGGGTGTACCGCTCCCAGTCGCGGTTCTCGTACGAGTCCTCCGCCGCGTCCTGGAGGGTCTGGAGCGCGCAGCGGTTGTCCGCCTCCAGCAGTTCGAAGCGCGGCGGGCGGCCCTTCTCCATCGCCCGGACCCAGTTGGACTGCCCCAGGGTGACGAGCAGGTCGTCGCCCACCTCCTGGCGGAGGAAGTCCAGGTCGTCCTCCCCCTGCACCTTGTTGCCGACGACCTTCAGCGAGACGCCGAAGTCCCGCGCGTACTCCTTGTACTGGCGGTAGACCGAGACACCCTTACGCGTCGGCTCGGCCACCAGGAACGTCACGTCGAACCGCGTGAACATCCCCGACGCGAAGGAGTCCGAGCCCGCCGTCATGTCGACCACCACGTACTCGTCCGGCCCGTCGACCAGGTGGTTCAGGCACAGCTCCACCGCGCCGACCTTGGAGTGGTAGCACGCCACCCCGAGGTCGGACTCCGTGAAGGGCCCCGTGGCCATCAGCCGGACCTCCCCGTCGTCCAGCCGGACGGTCCGCGCGCACGCGTCGTACACCGGGTTGTCCTCGTTCACCCGGAGCAACCGCGACCCCTCGCCCGGCGGCGTCGTCTTGATCATCGCGTCGGCGGACGAGATCCGCGGGTTGCTGCCGCGCAGATAGTCCTTGATCAGCGGAAGGTGCGCGCCGAGCGCGGGCAGCGCGGCCGCCTCCTCGTCCGAGAGGCCGAGCGCGGCCCCCAGGTGCTGGTTGATGTCGGCGTCCACCGCGACGACAGGGGCCTCATTGGCGGTCAGATGGCGGATGAAGAGCGAGGACAGCGTCGTCTTGCCGCTGCCGCCCTTACCCACGAAAGCGATCTTCATGTTCACGTAGGTTAGCGGCTACCGTGTTCGACGGTCACATTCAGTGAAGAAGACCACTCCAAGGTGGGGCGCCCCCTGTGGGCGCGTAGCCTTGCTACTTATGAGTACGACTTCCTCTGACGCCTCTTCCGCTCCGCGGCCGGAGGAACCCCTGCTCGCGCTGGCCTCCCTGCCGGGCGTCCCCGACGCGGTGGATTCGGTTCGCAGGGCGGTGGATCGCGTCTACGGCCACCGGGTGATGCGCCGCCGGAGCAACGAGGTCACCTCGGAGGCGACCCTGCGCGCGGCGCGGGGTTCCGCCGCGCTGTCCGGCGCCGACTGGGCGCTGGAAGAGGTGCGCAGGCGCAACGACTTCGGCGCCGACGACGAGGCCCGAACGGTCGGCGCCGCACTGCGGCTGACCGCCGAGGCCGGCCAACTCCTCTCCATCTGGGACCAGTCACCGGTACGGGTGCTGGCCCGGCTGCATCTGGTGGCGGCGGGCGGCGCGGGCCCCGCCGACAGCACGGTCGGACGGCCCCGGCTGGCCGGCGAACGGGTGACGGAGACGCCCGGCGTCGATGTCGCGGGACCGCTCACCGAGGCGCCGCTGCCCGGCGCCGACGAGGTGGCGGGGCGGTTGGAGGGGTTGTCGGCCCTGGTCGTGGCGGGGAGTTCGGCGCCGGCGCTGGTGACGGCGGCGGTGGTGCACGGCGAACTGCTGGCGCTACGCCCGTTCGGTTCGTACAACGGCCTCGTCGCCCGCGCCGCCGAACGCATCGTGCTGACCGGCAGCGGTCTTGACCCCAAGTCGGTCTGCCCGGCGGAGGTGGGCCACGCCGAGCTGGGCCGCGCCGCGTACGCCGCCGCCTTCGCCGGCTATCTGTCGGGCACCCCGGACGGGATGGTCATGTGGATCGCGCATTGCGGCCGCGCGATCGAACTGGGAGTGAGGGAGTCCACGGCGGTATGCGAGGCCCTCCAGCGCGGAGCGGCCTGAACCCACCACTTCTGTACGCCTCACGACATCTCACGACGTCTCGCGACGCCTCACGCTTGGAACGCGGCCGTTTGAACCGGTCGCGCGTGGAGCCTGTCGCGCCCCTGAATTTGCCACGCGTTTATTACGAACGACGGCTCGGCCCGCATTCCTCTCGTCCGGGCGGGCCGGACAGAATTGTGGCGGCATCAGTTTCGATGCCGCCGCCAACACGTCCGCCGAGTTACCAAGCGTCCTCGAAGTAGTGCCCATCAGGTCGGGAACTTCGCCCGTCACCTGGTGCGGCTGGCCCGTAATCGACGGGTCGACGTCGCGTGGGTACTCGACTTCCGTGCTTCGGTCCGTGGGGCCTCTAGCGTTTCTCAGGTGATCCTCTCGGATGTCCTTGGTCTCGCGGGCCGTTGATTCCTTTGTACTCCTGTCCCCAAGGATGCGAAACCCCCGGCCCGACTTCTTTACTTTCACGTTCAAACAGGTGCGAATCGGGCGCCCGGCGATTATGAAACGGGCAGCGGACGGGGACGAAACGGGCGGCGGGTGGTGATCGGGAAACGGGCGGTCGTCGGACGGGGGAAAGCCGTCGCGGCGGTCGCGGCGGTCGCAGTGGTCGTGGTGGTCACGGCGGTCATACGGGCGCCGTCGTGCGGCGGCGGCTCGCGTACCAGACGAGCCCCGCCGTGGCCGCCGCCGCACCCACGGCCGCCGCGGCCACCAACGCCGGGCGCGCCGGCATCGACAGGGCGGGCAGCCGCCGCTTCAACCGAACAGGCCTGCTGAAGACCAGGATCGGCCAGTCGCGCGCGATCGCCTCCCTTCGCAGCGCGCGGTCCGGGTTGACCGCGTACGGATGGCCGACGGACGACAGCATCGGGACGTCCGTGATGGAGTCGCTGTACGCGTAGCAGCGCGACAGGTCGTAACCCTCGGACTCGGCGAGCGCCTTGACCGCCTCGGCCTTGGTCGGCCCGTACGCGTAGTACTCCACCTCGCCGGTGAAGCACCCGTCGGTGCCGACGGCCATCCGGGTCGCCACCACCCGGTCCGCGCCCAGGAGTTCGCCGATCGGCTCGACCACCTCCGCGCCCGAGGTGGAGACGATCACCACGTCCCGGCCGGCGGTGTGGTGGTCCTCGATGAGGGATGCCGCTTCGTCGTAGATGATCGGGTCGATGAGATCGTGCAGGGTCTCCGCGACGATCTCCTTGACCTGTGAGACGTTCCAGCCTTTGCAGAGCGCGGAGAGGTACTCGCGCATCCGCTCCATCTGGTCGTGATCGGCGCCTCCGGCGAGGAAGACGAACTGCGCGTAAGCGGTCCGTAGTACCGCCCGGCGGTTGATCAGACCGCCTTGGTAGAAGGGCTTGCTGAAGGTCAACGTCGATGACTTCGCAATGACCGTCTTGTCCAGGTCAAAGAAGGCAGCTGTGCGCGGCAAGGAGCGGATTTCCACGAGGGTGAGCATATGCGCCCACCATTCGGCGTAAGGTCCGGCGCGTGGGTTTGCCTGAGAAGGCCGTCGGGTACACCATGGAAGTCACGGATCGTTCGCGACCGTGCTAACCCGGCCCGACTCCTCCCCCCCCGAGTCTGGCTGTGGGGACGACCCCCGCTCTCCCCCCCGGCGGGGGTCGTCGCATGTCCGGACGCGTTTTTGTCTCTCGAATCCCGTTGTCCCCCCTCTGCTGACCTCGCTCGATCTCTGTCTGCGGTGCGTGTGCGGCGGCGTGTTTCCATTCATACCCCTCACTCTGCGTAGCCGACGCGCTCCGCTCCGGAAGTCACCGGTATGAGCGAGCGGGATATTCACAACCTGTGAGTTGTCCACAGTTTTCGAGCAAGATCCACAAGATTTCCTCTTCCCCTGCACGGTGATTCCGACCGCGAAGTTCGCGGAAGCCGGAATCACGGATACCGGATGCCTGCGGGACCGCTGAGAAGCGCTCGCAGATCCCGGATCGAGGCAGAGATGAGGGGGCGGAGATCGTGGCGGGATCCATGACATCCGATCGGGCACAGGTCGCCGGAGGGCGACGGGCGGGACCGCTGATCGTGACGGAGGACGCGGATCTGCTCGACGACCTGCTGCGGCTGTGTGCGGCGGCGGGCGCGGAGCCGCAGGTGCACCACGGGGTGCCGGAGGCGAAGGGGTGCTGGGAGGACGCGCCCATGGTCCTGGTCGGGGACGACGCGGCGGCGCGCTGCCGCGGTGCCACCCGCAGGAGGGGGGTGATGCTGGTGGGACGTGATCAGGACGATCCGGATGTGTGGCGGCGGGCGGTGGAGATCGGCGCCGACTGTGTCCTGCGGCTTCCCGACGCGGAAGGCTGGCTGGTCGACCGGATCGCGGACGCGGCGGAGGGCGTGGGCCGTCAGGCGCTCACGGTCGGCGTGATCGGCGGGCGCGGCGGCGCGGGGGCCTCGACCCTGGCATGCGCCCTGGCCGTCACCGCGGCCCGGGCCGGCCGGCGCACGATGCTCATCGACGGCGATCCGCTGGGCGGCGGGCTCGACGTGCTGCTCGGCGGTGAGCAGAGCGAAGGCCGGCGGTGGCCGGACTTCGCGACCTCGAAGGGCCGGGTCGCCGGGGGCGCGCTGGAGGAGTCGCTGCCCCGGCTGCACGAGTTACGGGTGCTGAGCTGGGATCGCGGTGACCCGGTGGTGGTTCAGCCGGAGGCCATGCGCTCCGTGCTCGCGGCGGCCCGCAGGCGCGGCGGCGTGGTGGTGGTGGATCTTCCGCGCCGGATCGACGAGGCCATGGCGGAGGCCCTGGCCCAGGTGGATCTCGGGCTGTTGGTGGTGCCCGCCGAGCTGCGGGCCGTGGCGGCGGCCGGCCGGGTGGCCTCCATGGTCGGCATGGTCCTCCAGGATCTGAGGGCCGTGGTCCGGGGGCCGTACGCGACGGGTCTGGACGAGCGGTGGATCGCGGGCGCGCTCCGACTCCCGCTGGTGGGCGAGTTGCCCTGGGAGCCGGGCCTGGCCCAGGCGCAGGACGGCGGGGCGCCGCCGGGATCCAGTGCCCGTGGCCCGCTCGCTGCCTTCTGCACCGCGTTCTGGGAGCGGGCGCTGGCCGACGAGGGGAGTGTGAGCCCGTGACGGGCCGTACGCGGGACGAGGCCTCGTACGGCGGGACGTCGGCGGGCGGCCTGCTGGACGCCGTGCGGCAGCGGCTGGCGGAGAGCGGGGCCGAACCGACC
>NZ_WWJY01000247.1 GCF_009865405.1 Streptomyces sp. SID3212
GGGTCGCCGCCGCGCTCGACGCCGAGGGCACCCCCGTACAGCGCCCCGAACTGGGCTCGCTGGTCGCCGCCGTCCCGCTCGACACCGCCTCCCACCAGGAGGCCGCCGCCGCCACCGCGGCCGTCGACGACGAAGCCGTACGGCTGCGCTCCGCCGTGAAGGCCCGCGACGGCTTCTTCACGACGTACTGCGTCAGCCCCTACTCCCGCTACCTCGCCCGCTGGTGCGCCCGCCGCGGCCTGACGCCCAACCAGGTCACCACCGCCTCGCTGGTCACCGCGCTGATCGCGGCGACCTGCGCGGCCACCGGCACCCGGGGCGGCTACGTCGCCGCCGGAGTGCTGCTGCTCTTCTCCTTCGTACTGGACTGCACCGACGGGCAGCTCGCCCGCTACTCGCTCCAGTACTCCACGATGGGCGCCTGGCTGGACGCCACCTTCGACCGGGCCAAGGAGTACGCCTACTACGCGGGCCTCGCCCTGGGCGCCGCCAGGAACGGCGACGACGTATGGGCCCTCGCGCTCGGCGCGATGATCCTCCAGACCTGCCGCCACGTCGTCGACTTCTCGTTCAACGAGGCGAACGCCGACGCCACGGCCGCCACCTCCACCGGCAAGGCCGTCGTCGGGACCCCCACCGCCGCGCTCTCCAGCAAGCTCGACAGCGTCGGCTGGACCGTCTGGGTGCGCCGGATGATCGTGCTCCCGATCGGCGAGCGCTGGGCCATGATCGCCGTCCTGACCGCCCTGACCACCCCGCGTGTCGTCTTCTACGCCCTCCTCGTCGGCTGCGGATTCGCCGCCTGCTACACCAGCGCCGGCCGCATATTGCGCTCGGTGACCCGCAAGGCGGTCCGCACCGAACGCGCCGCGCAGGCCCTCGCCGACCTCGCCGACTCCGGCCCGGTGGCCGAGACCGTCACCCGGCTGCTGGCCCGCCTCAAGGCCTACCCCCCGTTCGGCCTGCGCCCGTTCGTCGCCTTCGCCGGCGGCGCCCTGCTGGTGGCCGCCGCCTGCTTCGAACCGTTCGGCAGCTCCTGGGTGGTCCTGGCCGCCGCGCTGTACGCCGTACTCGCCGGCGCCGCCGTCACCCAGCCCCTCACCGGCGCGCTCGACTGGCTCGTCCCGCCGGTGCTCCGGGCCGCCGAGTACTCCACCGTCCTCGTCCTCGCCGCGCGTTCCGAGGTGAACGGAGCGTTGCCCGCGGCTTTCGGGCTGGTGGCGGCCGTCGCCTACCATCACTACGACACGGTGTACCGCATCCGCGGCGGCACCGGCGCCCCGCCCCGCTGGCTGGTCAGGAGCACAGGCGGACACGAGGGCCGCACCCTGGTCGTCACCGCCCTCGCCGCCGTCCTCGGGACGCGCGGCACGGACTTCCCCGTGGCCCTGACGGTGCTCGCGACCGTCGTGGCGCTGGTCGTGCTCCTGGAGTCCATCCGCTTCTGGGTGTCGGCCGGAGCCCCCGCCGTACATGACGAAGGAGAACCCGCATGATCGGCCTCGTACTGGCCGCCGGTGCCGGACGGCGTCTGCGCCCCTACACCGACACGCTCCCGAAGGCCCTCGTGCCCGTGGACCCGGAAGGGGAGGGGACCCTCACGGTCCTCGACCTGACCCTCGCCAACTTCGCCGAGGTCGGCCTGACCGAGGCGGCCGTCGTCGTCGGCTACCGCAAGGAGGCCGTGTACGCCCGCAAGGCCGCCCTGGAGGAGACGTACGGCATCCGGCTCACCCTCATCGACAACGACAAGGCCGAGGAGTGGAACAACGCCTACTCCCTCTGGTGCGCCCGTGACGTCCTGGCGAAGGGCGTGATCCTCGCCAACGGCGACACCGTCCACCCCGTCTCCGTCGAGAAGACCCTGCTCGCCGCGCGCGGCGAGGGCCGGCGGATCATCCTCGCCCTCGACACGGTCAAGCACCTCGCCGACGAGGAGATGAAGGTCGTCACGGAGGGCACCAAGGGGGTGCGCCGCATCACCAAGCTGATGGACCCGGCCACCGCCACCGGTGAGTACATCGGCGTCACGCTGATCGAGGCCGAGGCCGCCGCGGACCTCGCCGACGCCCTGCGGACCACCTTCGAGCGCGACCCCGACCTCTACTACGAGGACGGCTACCAGGAACTGGTCGACCGCGGCTTCACCATCGACGTGGCGCCCATCGGTGACATCCCCTGGGTCGAGATCGACAATCACGCCGACCTCGCGAAGGGCCGTGAGATCGCGTGCCAGTACTGACCCGGCTGATCCCCTCCCCGGTCTCCGTCGACATCCGCCGCGGCGCGATGGACGACCTGGCCGGGCTCCTCGCCGACCAGCGCATCTCCAGCTCCGGACGGCTCGCGTTCGCGATCAGCGGCGGGTCGGGGGCGGCGCTGCGCGACAAGCTGGCGCCGGTCCTGCCCGACGCCGACTGGTTCGCCGTCGCCGACGGCACCATCGACTCCGCCGTCCGGCTCGCCGACGGGATCAAGGGCAAGCGGTACGACGCCGTCGTCGGCCTCGGCGGCGGCAAGATCATCGACGTGACGAAGTACGCGGCGGCCCGCCTCGGCCTGCCGATGGTGGCGGTCGCCACCAACCTGGCGCACGACGGCATCTGTTCACCCGTCGCCACCCTCGACAACGACAACGGCCGCGGCTCCTACGGCGTGCCGACCCCGATTGCCGTGGTCATCGACCTCGACGTCATCCGGGACGCGCCCGTCCGCTTCGTCCGCTCCGGCATCGGCGACGCCGTCTCCAACATCTCGGCCATCGCCGACTGGGAGCTGTCCCACCGGACCAACGGCGAGCCCGTCGACGGCCTGGCCGCCGCCATGGCCCGCACGGCCGGCGAGGCGGTGCTGCGCCACCCCGGCGGCGTCGGCGACGACCTGTTCCTGACGGTCCTCGCCGAGGCGCTGGTCCTCACCGGCATCGCCATGTCGATCAGCGGGGACACCCGCCCCTCGTCCGGCGCCTGCCACGAGATCAGCCATGCCTTCGACCTGCTCCACCCCAAGCGCTCCGCGCTCCACGGCGAACAGGTCGGCCTCGGCGCCGCCTTCGCCATGCACCTGCGCGGTGCCCACGAGGAGTCGCGGCTGCTCGTCGAGGTCCTGCACCGGCACGGACTGCCCGTCCTGCCCGAGCAGATCGGCTTCACCGTCGACGAGTTCGTACGGGCCGTGGCCTACGCGCCGCAGACCCGTCCCGGCCGCTTCACGATCCTCGAACACCTCGACCTGTCCACCGATCAGATCAGGGACGCGTACGCCGACTATGCCAAGACCATCAGTAGCTGAACTCCGTCCCGTCGTCCACCCCGACGGAGTGAAGGACCGGCGCAGCGGGGAGCACTGGGCCGGGCGCATGTACATGCGGGAGATCTCGCTGCACATCGACCCGTACCTGGTGAACACCCGGATCTCGCCCAACCAGCTCACGTACCTCATGGTGGTCGTGGGCGTCATAGGCGGCGCGACACTGCTCGTGCCGGGGCTCACCGGCGCGATCCTCGCGGTGGTCCTCTTCCAGGTCTACCTGCTGCTCGACTGCGTCGACGGCGAGGTGGCCCGCTGGCGCAAGCAGACCTCGATCACCGGTGTCTACCTCGACCGGGTGGGCCACTACCTGTGCGAGGCGGCCCTGCTGGTCGGCTTCGGGGTGCGCGGCGCGGACGTCTTCCACGACAACGGCGCGTCCACCAACTGGCTGTGGGCCTTCCTCGGCACCCTCGCCGCGCTCGGCGCGATCCTGATCAAGGCCGAGACGGACCTGGTCGACGTGGCCCGCCAGCGCAGCGGCCTGCCGGCCGTCAAGGACGAGGCGTCCGTGCCCCGTTCGTCCGGTCTGGCGGTGGCCCGCCGCGCGGCGGCCATGCTCAAGTTCCACCGGCTCGTCGGCGGGATCGAGGCCAGCCTCTTCATCCTGGTCGTCGCGATCATCGACCAGGCGCGGGGCGATCTGTTCTTCACCCGCCTCGGCATCGCGGTCCTCGCCGGCATCGCCCTCGTCCAGACCCTGCTCCACCTGGTCTCCATCCTGGCGTCCAGCAGGCTGAAGTGAGCGACATGCGGCTCGGCGCGGTGATCATCACGATGGGTGAGCGCCCCGGCGAACTGCGTGCGCTCCTCGACTCGGTCGCCCGCCAGGAGGGCGACCCGGTCGACGTCGTCGTGGTCGGGAACGGCGCCCCGGTGGGGCCCGTTCCCGACGGGGTACGCACGGTCGAACTGCCCGAGAACCTGGGCATCCCGGGTGGCCGCAACGTCGGCATCGAGGCCTTCGGCGCGGCCGGCTCGGAGGTCGACGCGCTGCTCTTCCTCGACGACGACGGTTCGCTTCCCCTCACGGACACGGCCCAGTTGGTACGGGAGGCGTTCGCGGCCGATCCCGTCCTCGGCATCGTCAGCTTCCGGATCGCCGACCCGGAGACCGGACTGACGCAGCGCCGGCACGTCCCGCGCCTGCGCGCGTCCGACCCGCTGCGGTCGTCCCGGGTGACGACCTTCCTCGGGGGCGCCAACGCCGTACGGACGAAGGTCCTCGCGGAGGTCGGCCCGCTGCCGGACGACTTCTTCTACGCGCACGAGGAGACCGATCTCGCCTGGCGGGCGCTGGACGCCGGCTGGATGATCGACTACCGCGCGGACCTGGTGCTGCACCATCCGACGATGCCGCCGTCCCGGCACGCGGTCTACCACCGCATGGTGGCCCGCAACCGGGTCTGGCTGGCCCGCCGCAACCTCCCCGCCTTGGTCGTGCCGCTCTATCTGGGGGTCTGGCTGCTGCTGACCCTGCTCAGGCGGCCGTCGAGAACGGCCCTCAAGGCATGGTGGGGCGGGTTCCGGGAGGGCTGGTCCACCCCGTGCGGACCACGGAGGCCGATGAAATGGCGTACGGTCTGGCGACTCACCAGGCTGGGCCGTCCACCGGTCGTCTGAGATGCTCGGACTCTGAGAGCATCTGGGGTCTGAGAACATCTCATGTCCTGTCCCCGCGGCCTGGCCGTCCGTGCCGGTGCCCGATCGTCTGCGCATCTTGAACACGAAAGTTTCAACTTGTGAGTGAGACAACCCATGACGGTGCGATCGCGATGAGCGCCCCGCCGTCTCCCGACGACCGTCTCTCCCCGGCGGAGGTCGCCGCCAAGTACGGCCTGGCGGTGAGCGGGGCGCGCCCCGGACTGGCCGAGTACGTGCGGCAGTTGTGGGGTCGCCGGCACTTCGTCCTGGCCTTCTCCAGCGCGAAGCTCACGGCCCAGTACAGCCAGGCCAAGCTCGGCCAGCTCTGGCAGGTGGCGACCCCGCTGCTCAACGCGGCCGTCTACTACCTGATCTTCGGCCTGATCCTCCAGAGCAGCCGGGGCATCCCGTCGGAGGTCTTCATCCCGTTCCTGGTGACCGGGGTGTTCGTCTTCACCTTCACCCAGAGTTCGGTGATGGCCGGGGTGCGGGCCATCTCGGGCAATCTGGGGCTGGTCAGGGCCCTGCACTTCCCCCGGGCCGCCCTACCGGTCTCGTTCGCGCTCCAGCAGCTCCAGCAGCTGATGTACTCCATGATCGTGCTGGTGGTCGTGGCGGTGTCGTTCGGCAGCTATCCGTCGCTGAGCTGGCTGCTGATCCTGCCCGCGCTGGCCCTCCAGTTCGTGTTCAACACCGGCCTCGCGCTGATCATGGCGAGGCTGGGCAGCAAGACCCCGGACCTCGCGCAGCTGATGCCGTTCGTGATGCGTACGTGGATGTACGCGTCGGGTGTGATGTTCTCCATTCCCGTGATGCTCAGGGACAAGCCGGCCTGGATCGGGGACGTCCTCCAGTACAACCCGGCCGCGATCTACATGGATCTGGTCAGGTTCGCGCTGATCGACGGCTACGGCTCGGAGAATCTGCCCGCGCACGTCTGGATGGTCGGTCTGCTCTGGGCCGTGGTCCTGGGCGCCGGGGGCTTCGTGTACTTCTGGAAAGCTGAGGAGCGGTACGGCCGTGGCTGACATCGAAAAGGGGCGCACCCCCACCGTCATCGCCGACGACGTGCACATCGTCTACCGGGTCAACGCCGGTGGCGGCGGCCGGGGCAGTGCCACGGCGGCGCTGAGCCGGATCGTCCGCCGGGAGAAGGAGAAGGGGGAGTCCCGCGGGGTCCGCAAGGTCCACGCCGTCCGGGGCGTCACCTTCACCGCCTACCGCGGCGAGGCGATCGGCCTGATCGGCACCAATGGCTCCGGCAAGTCGACCCTGCTGCGGGCCATCGCCGGACTGCTGCCGACCGAGCGCGGGAAGGTCTACACCGACGGCCAGCCCTCGCTGCTCGGTGTGAACGCGGCGCTGATGAACGACCTGACCGGCGAACGCAACGTGATCCTCGGCGGTCTGGCCATGGGCATGTCGCGCGAGGAGGTCCGCGAGCGCTACCAGCAGATCGTGGACTTCTCCGGCATCAACGAGAAGGGCGACTTCATCACCCTTCCCATGCGGACGTACTCCTCCGGCATGGCGGCCCGGCTGCGGTTCTCCATCGCCGCCGCCAAGAACCACGACGTCCTGATGATCGACGAGGCGCTGGCCACCGGCGACCGCAAGTTCCAGATCCGCTCCGAGCAGCGGATCCGCGAGCTGCGCAAGGAGGCGGGCACGGTCTTCCTGGTGAGCCACAGCAACAAGTCGATCAGGGACACCTGTGACCGCGTGCTGTGGCTGGAGAAGGGCGAGCTGCTCATGGACGGCCCCACCGACGAGGTCATCAAGGCGTACGAGAAGGAGACGGGCAAGTAGTCCGTCGGTCCGTCCCCCACCGTGCCCCTCAGCCCGACGCGGCCCCCGCCGGAACACCACGGCGGGGGCCGCGCCATGACGGGGGCCCGGCGCGCCCCCGGCGATCCCCGGCCGGCCGGGAGCATCATGGCGTGCGGGGTTTCACCGGGGCGGGACCGGGCAGGCCGGGTGCGGCCACCGGCCGTTTTCGTCAAACGTCGGTCAAGTCGGCCGGGTCGGGGGAAGGTTGACCGGCATTGCGATGTTCTTGTTATGCGCTCAACACCCCCGCGTGTTCCTCTTCGTTGTACAACGTAAGCTGTGCGGGTGCTGATTCGTGGCATGTGGGGCGATTCCCCCGGGGGGCGTCCTGCCCACCGGTGACCTTCGGGCGCAGGGGAGCCCAGGTGTACGGGAGTGCGGAGGGACTGGGCCGAGCGGGCGGCGTGTCCGAAATGGGATGTATTGGGTCGGCAGTGTAGAACGGGAGATGTGACGGCAATGACGGAAAATCTCCAGATTCGCGAGGGTTTCGCCGTCCTTGCACCGGGAAGCTCGCAGTGACGGGCACCCCACAGGTGCGCCCCGACGCCACCTCGCGGACGACGCTGGACAAGGCCGCGGACGAGAACTTCCCCGTGGCGCCGTTCTTCCTGCCCCGCGCCTGGCGCGACGACCTGATGGCGGTCTACGGCTTCGCCCGGCTCGTCGACGACATCGGCGACGGGGACCTCGCGCCCGGCGGCGGCGACGCCCGCCACCTCGGTGTCGACCCCGGGCAGGCCGACGACCGGCTCGTGATGCTCGACGCGTTCGAGACCGACCTGCGGCGCGTCTTCGACCCGGCGGGACCCGCCCCCCGTCATCCGCTGCTGACGGCGCTCGTCCCGACCGTACGGAACGCCTCGCTCACACCCGAGCCGTTCCTCGGCCTGATCGGCGCCAACCGCCAGGACCAGCTGGTACGGCGCTACGAGACGTACGACGACCTCCTCGCGTACTGCGAACTGTCCGCGAACCCGGTCGGCCGGCTCGTCCTGGCGATCAGCGGCACCGCGACCCCGGAGCGTCTCCGCCTCTCCGACGCCGTCTGCGCAGCACTCCAGATCATCGAACATCTCCAGGACGTGACCGAGGACCTCGGGCGCGACCGGATCTACCTGCCCGCCGAGGACATGAAACGGTTCCGCGTCACCGAGGCGGACCTCGCCGTCCCCAGCGCGGGCCCCGCCGTGCGCCAGCTGGTGGCCTACGAGGCCGAACGGGCGGGGCAGCTGTTGAATGAAGGCACCCTGTTGGTGGGTAGCGTCCACGGCAGACTCCGTCTGCTGCTCGCGGGATTTGTGGCCGGAGGGCGCGCCGCCCTCGCTTCGATCGCGGCCGCCGGGCACGATGTGCTCCCCGGACCGCCCAAACCCACCAAGCCGCGTCTGCTGCGCGAAGTGGGAGCTGTCTTGCGACGAGCGCACAGAGAGGGGTGAGCCGGAACGTGGAGGGACAGACGCCGATGTCCGCGCCGGTATTGGCGGCCTACAGCTACTGCGAGGCCGTCACAGGCCAGCAGGCCCGCAATTTCGCCTACGGCATCAGGCTGCTGCCGACCGACAAGCGGCAGGCCATGTCCGCGCTGTACGCCCTCTCCCGGCGGGTGGACGACATCGGCGACGGCACACTGGAACCGGCGGCCAAGCAGGCCAGGCTGGAGGACACCCGTGTGCTCCTGGACCGGATCAGGGAAGGCGCCGTCGACGAGGACGACACCGACCCCGTCGCCGTCGCGCTCGCCGACGCGGCCCGCCGCTTCCCCATCCCCGTCGACGGGCTCGACGAGCTGATCGACGGTGTCCTGATGGACGTCCGCGGCGAGACGTACGACACCTGGGACCAGCTCAAGGTGTACTGCCGGTGTGTCGCGGGCGCCATCGGACGCCTCTCGCTCGGCGTGTTCGGTACGTCCCCGGGCGCCCCGGGCGCCGAGCGCGCGTCCGAGTACGCCGACACACTGGGCCTCGCGCTCCAGCTGACGAACATCCTCAGGGACGTACGCGAGGACGCGGGCAACGGCCGTACGTACCTGCCGTCCGACGACCTCGCCAAGTTCGGCTGCTCCGCGGGCTTCCACAGCAACACCCCCGCCCCCGGGGCCGACTTCGCCGGGCTCGTGCACTTCGAGGTCCGCCGCGCGCGGGCCCTGTTCGCCGAGGGCTACCGGCTGCTGCCGCTGCTCGACCGGCGCAGCGGCGCCTGTGTCGCCGCCATGGCCGGCATCTACCGCAGGCTCCTCGACCGCATCGAGCGCGACCCCGAGGCCGTGCTGCGCGGGCGTGTCTCCCTGCCGGGACACGAGAAGGCGTACGTGGCGGTCCGCGGCCTCTCGGGGCTCGACGCCAGGAACGTCACCCGGCAGACGGTCAGGAGGCGCGCATGACGTGCGACAACACTTCGGAGGGCTCCCGGGCCGGTACGAGCGGCACCCCGGTGCCGACGGCCGGGCCGGCCGTGTCAACCATCCGCCGGTCCGACGCGTCCCTGACTGCGACACTCCGAGGGGAGCAGGCATGACCACAGCCGACGGCACGCGGTCCCGGCACGCGGTCGTGGTCGGCGCGGGACTCGCCGGGACCACCGCCGCGCTCCAGTTCGCCGACGCCGGACTGGACGTGACCCTGGTCGAGGGCCGGCCCCGTCTCGGCGGCCTCGCCTTCTCCTTCCGCCGGGGCGACCTCGACATCGACAACGGCCAGCACGTGTACCTGCGCTGCTGCACCGCGTACCGCTGGTTCCTCGACCGGGTCGACGGCGCCGCGCTCGCCCCGCTCCAGGACCGCCTGGACGTGCCCGTCCTGGACGTCGGCACGCCCGGCGGGCCGCGCCTCGGCCGGATCCGCCGCAACGGCCTGCCCGTACCGCTGCACCTCGCCGCGGGACTCGCCGCCTACCCGCACCTCTCCCTCGCCGAGCGCGCCTCCGTGGGACGCGCCGCGCTCGCCCTCAAGCGGCTCGACCCCGCCGACCCGGCGCTGGACGGGATCGACTTCGGCACCTGGCTCGGCCGCCACGGCCAGTCCGCCCGGACGATCGAGGCGCTCTGGGACCTGGTGGGCGTCGCCACCCTCAACGCCACCGCGCCGAACGCCTCCCTCGGGCTCGCCGCGATGGTCTTCAAGACCGGACTGCTCTCCGAGCCCGGCGCCGCCGACATCGGCTGGGCGCACGTCCCCCTCGGCGAGCTGCACGACACACTGGCCCGCAAGGCCCTGGACTCCGCCGGCGTACGGACGCAGCTGCGTACCCGCGTCCACTCCGTCACCCGGGCGGAGCACGGCGGCTGGCACGTCGAGGTGGACGGCGAGCGCCTCGACGCGGACGCCGTCGTCCTCGCCGTACCCCAGCGCGAGGCACACGCGCTGCTGCCCGAGGGCGCCCTCGACGACCCCGACCGGCTGCTCGACATCGGCACCGCGCCGATCCTGAACATCCACGTCGTCTACGACCGCAAGGTCCTGCGCCGGCCGTTCTTCGCCGCCCTCGGCAGCCCGGTCCAGTGGGTCTTCGACCGTACGGCCGCCTCCGGACTCCAGGAGGGCCAGTACCTGGCCCTCTCCCAGTCCGCGGCCGAGGACGAGATCGACACCCCTGTCTCCGCCCTGCGCACGCGCTACCTGCCGGAGCTGGAACGATTGCTCCCGGCGACCAGGGGCGCGGAGGTACGGGACTTCTTCGTCACCCGCGAGCGGACCGCCACCTTCGCCCCCACCCCGGGCGTGGGCCGGCTGCGGCCGGGGGCCCGTACCCGCGCACCCGGCCTCTACCTGGCCGGCGCGTGGACCGCCACCGGCTGGCCCGCGACCATGGAAAGCGCGGTCAGGAGCGGCTTCAGCGCCGCCGGCGCGGCCCTGGCCGAGCTGGGCGCCCGCCACGCACACCCGCTGGAGGAGGCGGCATGAGCCCGAGCACCGCCCCCACGAGTACTGGAACAAGAGGAGAGACCGTGCCGACCGTGCCCCCGGCGAACCCGGCTGTCGACACCGCCGACGTCTACGCACTGCTGGAGCGCGGACGGAGCATGTCGACCCCCGTGCTGCGCGCCGCGGTCGACCGGCTGGCCCCGCCGATGGACACCGTCGCCGCCTACCACTTCGGCTGGATCGACGCCGACGGCAGGCCCGCCGACGGCGACGGCGGCAAGGCCGTGCGCCCGGCGCTCGCGCTGCTCTCCGCCGAGGCCGCCGGCGCCGACCCCCGTACGGGCATCCCCGGCGCGGTCGCCGTGGAACTGGTCCACAACTTCTCGCTGCTGCACGACGACCTGATGGACGGCGACGAGCAGCGCCGCCACCGCGACACCGTCTGGAAGATGCACGGCCCCGCCCAGGCGATCCTCGTCGGCGACGCGCTCTTCGCGCTCGCCAACGAGGTGCTGCTGGAGCTCGGCACGGTCGAGGCGGGCCGGGCGACCCGCCGGCTGACCACCGCCAGCCGCAAACTGATCGACGGCCAGGCCCAGGACATCTCCTTCGAGCACCGCGAACGGGTCACCGTCGAGGAGTGTCTGGAGATGGAGGGCAACAAGACCGGCGCCCTGCTCGCCTGCGCCGCCTCCATCGGCGCGGTCCTCGGCGGCGCCGACGACCGGACGGCCGACACGCTGGAGGCGTACGGCCACCACCTCGGCCTCGCCTTCCAGGCCGTGGACGACCTGCTGGGCATCTGGGGCGACCCGGGGGCCACCGGCAAGCAGACCTGGAGCGACCTGCGCCAGCGCAAGAAGTCCCTGCCGGTCGTCGCCGCGCTCGCGGCGGGCGGTCCGGCGTCGGAACGGCTCGGCGAACTGCTCGCCGCCGACGCCAAGAGCAACGACTTCGAGCGTTTCTCGGAGGAGGAGTTCGCCACCAGGGCGGCCCTGATCGAGGAGGCGGGCGGCCGGGAGTGGACCTCGCAGGAGGCCCGCAGGCAGCACACCGTCGCCATCGAGGCCCTGGACGGCGTGGACATGCCGCAACAGGTCAGAGCGCGGCTCACCGCACTCGCCGACTTCGTCGTCGTACGAAAGAGATGATCATTATTCCCATATGCCTCGCAGTCGCCGTCCACGGCCCCTAGGGCACAGCCCTCGCGGCAGCCCGACCGGGCATGGACGACGGAGACCCCAGCACAGCAGATGCACCACTGCAAGAAGGGGAAGCCATGACAGCGACGACCGACGGAAGCACCGGGGCCGTGGGACCCCGCGCAGCCGCGGCCAGTGAACCGACCGACACGACTACCGCCGCGGCGGGCGACCTCCTGGTGGCCGCCCGGCGGGCCACCGCACGATCCGTCGAGCACCTGCTCGGCCAACAGGACGCCCAGGGGTGGTGGAAGGGCGACCTGGAGACGAACGTCACCATGGACGCGGAGGACCTGCTGCTCCGTCAGTTCCTCGGGGTCCAGGACCCGCGCACCACCGAGGCCGCGGGCCTGTTCATCCGCGGCCAGCAACGCGCGGACGGCACCTGGGCCACCTTCTACGGCGGCCCTCCCGAACTCTCCGCCACCATCGAGGCGTACGTGGCCCTGCGGCTCGCCGGGGACAGCCCGGACGACCCGCACATGAAACGCGCCGCCACCTGGGTACGGGAGCAGGGCGGCATCGCCGCCGCCCGCGTCTTCACCCGGATCTGGCTGGCCCTCTTCGGCTGGTGGAAGTGGGACGACCTCCCCGAACTCCCCCCCGAACTCATCTTCTTCCCCAAGTGGTTCCCGCTCAACATCTACGACTTCGGCTGCTGGGCCCGGCAGACCATCGTGCCGCTCACCATCGTCTCGGCGAAGCGGCCCGTGCGGCCCGCCCCGTTCCCGCTCGACGAGCTGCACACCGACGCCGGCGCCCCCAACCCCGTCAAGCCGCTGGCACCCGTGGCCAGTTGGGACGGCATGTTCCAGCGGCTCGACAAGGTCCTCCACGCGTACCACAAGGTGGCGCCGCGGCGCGTCCGCAGGACCGCGATGAACGCGGCCGCCCGCTGGATCATCGAGCGGCAGGAGAACGACGGCGCCTGGGGCGGGATCCAGCCGCCCGCCGTCTACTCCGTGATCGCCCTGCACCTCCTCGGCTACGACCTGGACCACCCGATCATGCGCGCGGGACTCGAATCGCTCGACCGGTTCGCCGTGTGGCGCGAGGACGGCGCGCGGATGATCGAGGCCTGCCAGTCCCCGGTCTGGGACACCTGTCTGGCCACCATCGCCCTCGCCGACGCGGGCGTGAGCCCCGACCACCCGGCGCTGGTCAAGGCGGCCGACTGGATGATCGCCGAGGAGATCTCCCGGCCGGGGGACTGGGCCGTACGCAGACCCGAACTCGCCCCCGGCGGCTGGGCCTTCGAGTTCCACAACGACAACTACCCGGACATCGACGACACCGCCGAGGTGATCCTGGCGCTGCGCCGGGTCAGACACCCGGCGCCCGCGCGGCTCGACGCGGCCGTCGAGCGCGGTACCCGGTGGACGCTCGGCATGCAGTCCAGGAACGGGGCGTGGGCGGCGTTCGACGCCGACAACACCAGCCCGTTCCCCAACCGGATGCCGTTCTGCGACTTCGGTGAGGTCATCGACCCGCCGTCCGCCGACGTCACCGCGCACGTCGTGGAGATGCTCGCGTACGAGGGCATGGCCCAACACCCCGACACCCGCAGGGGCATCGAGTGGCTCCTCGCGGAACAGGAGGCCTCCGGTGCCTGGTTCGGCCGCTGGGGCGTCAACTACGTGTACGGCACCGGCTCGGTGGTGCCCGCCCTGACCGCCGCCGGGCTGCCGGTCACCCACCCCGCGATCCGCCGGGCCGTCCGCTGGCTCGAATCCGTGCAGAACGACGACGGAGGCTGGGGCGAGGACCTGCGCTCGTACCGCGAGGAGAAGTGGATCGGGCACGGTGTCTCCACCGCCTCCCAGACCGCGTGGGCGCTGCTGGCGCTCCTCGCGGCCGGCGGGCGGGAGAGCGCGGCCGTCGAGCGGGGTGTCGCCTGGCTCGCCGAGACCCAGCGCGAGGACGGCTCCTGGGACGAGCCGTACTTCACCGGCACCGGCTTCCCGTGGGACTTCTCCATCAACTACCACCTCTACCGGCAGGTCTTCCCGCTCACGGCTCTCGGCCGGTACGTCAACGGCGAGCCCCTGGCCAGCGGCGCGATCAGCCGCAAGGGGAGCTGATGGACGAGCCCTTCGGTCTGCTGATCGCCTGCGCCCTGGGCATCGAGCGGTTCGCGCTGCGCAGCGGCGGACGCGCCGACGCGGCCGGTCCCGTGACCGTCCTGCGGACGGGGATGGGACCCAAGAACGCCGAGCACGCGGTGGCACGCGCGCTCGGCGGGGCCAGGCACAGGGACGCGGCCGTCATCGCGTCCGGCTTCTGTGCCGGTCTCGCCCCGGGGATGAACCCCGGGGACCTGATCGTCGCCGACGAGACCCGGGGAGCCGGTGGCTCCACGCCCTGTACGGCCACCGGGCTGCTCGTCGAGGCGCTGACACGCGCAGTACCGGGACACGCGGTCCACACCGGACCGCTGACCGGCTCCGATCATGTGGTGCGCGGCGAGGAGCGGGTCGCGCTGCGCGCCACCGGGGCGGTCGCGGTGGACATGGAGTCCGCCACGACACTCCGTACCGCTCTGCGTTCCGGACCCCGTCCGGTTGCGGCCGTCCGGGTGGTCGTGGACGCTCCGGAGCACGAGCTCGTCCGGATCGGCACGGTGCGCGGTGGAATATCAGCTTTCCGTGTTCTTCGTGCCGTCCTTCCAGCTTTTTATGAATGGCACCGTTCTTTGCTGCTCCCCAGGAGGTGAGCTAGATGGCCATGCCGCTTCGCCAGACCATCAGGGTCGGGACTTATCTGGCTGAACAGAAGCTCAGAAAGCGGGAGAAGTTCCCGCTCATCGTCGAGCTCGAACCACTGTTCGCCTGCAATCTGGCCTGTGAGGGCTGCGGCAAGATCCAGCACCCGGCCGGCGTGCTCAAGCAGCGGATGCCCGTTGCCCAGGCGGTCGGCGCGGTGCTGGAGTCAGGGGCGCCGATGGTCTCCATCGCCGGCGGCGAGCCGCTGATGCACCCACAGATCGATGAGATCGTCCGGCAGCTGGTGGCCAAGAAGAAGTACGTCTTCCTGTGCACCAACGCGATGCTGATGCGCAAGAAGCTCGACAAGTTCACCCCGTCGCCGTACTTCGCGTTCGCCGTGCACATCGACGGGCTGCGGGAGCGCCACGACGAGTCCGTCGCGAAGGAGGGGGTGTTCGACGAGGCGGTGGCGGCCATCAAGGCGGCCAAGGCGGCCGGTTTCCGGGTGACCACCAACTCGACCTTCTTCAACACCGACACCCCGCAGACCATCATCGAGGTGCTCAACTACCTCAATGACGACCTGAAGGTGGACGAGATGATGATCTCGCCCGCCTACGCCTACGAGAAGGCCCCCGACCAGGAGCACTTCCTGGGCGTCGAACAGACGCGGGAGCTGTTCAAGAAGGCGTTCTCCGGCGGCAACCGCAGGCGCTGGCGCCTCAACCACTCGCCGCTCTTCCTGGACTTCCTCGAAGGCAAGGCCGACTTCCCCTGCACGGCCTGGGCCATCCCGAACTACTCCCTCTTCGGCTGGCAGCGCCCCTGCTACCTGATGAGCGACGGGTACGTCCCGACGTACCGGCAGCTCATCGAGGAGACCGACTGGGAGAAGTACGGGCGCGGCAAGGACCCCCGGTGCGCCAACTGCATGGCGCACTGCGGCTACGAGCCGACGGCCGTCCTCGCCACCATGGGCTCCCTCAAGGAGTCCCTGCGGGCGGTCCGCGAGACGGTCGGCGGAACGCGCTGACGCAGGCTCCTTCCCCCGCCGCCGCCGGCCCGTCCGGCGGCGGTGGGGGCTCAGGCGGCCCGTCGACGCGGAAGGGGAACACCGAATGACCAAAGACTTCGACCTGACACGGCTGCTCGCGGAGCGCGGCGCCGAGCGGTACGACCTGCACACGAAGCACCTCAACCACCAACTCCCGCGCATGCTCCACACCATCGGCTTCGACCGCGTCTACGAACGGGCCGAGGGCGCCTACTTCTGGGACGCGGACGGCAACGACTACCTGGACATGCTCGCCGGTTTCGGCGTGATGGGGCTCGGGCGTCACCACCCCGTCGTACGGAAGGCGCTGCACGACGTCCTCGACGCCTCGCTCGCCGACCTCACCCGCTTCGACTGCCAGCCGCTGCCCGGGCTGCTCGCCGAGAAGCTGCTGGCCCACAGCCCGCACCTGGACCGGGTGTTCTTCGGCAACAGCGGTACGGAAGCGGTCGAGACGGCGCTCAAGTTCGCGCGGTACGCCACCGGCCGCCCCAGGATCCTGTACTGCTCCCACGCCTTCCACGGGCTGACCACCGGCTCGCTGTCCGTCAACGGCGAGGACGGCTTCCGGGACGGCTTCGCGCCGCTGCTGCCCGACACGGCGGTCGAGATGGGCGACCTCGACGCGCTGGAGCGCGAGCTGAAGCGCGGCGACGTCGCCGGGTTCGTGATCGAACCGATCCAGGGCAAGGGGGTGTACGCGCCGCCGCCCGGCTTCCTGCGCGGCGCGCAGGAGCTGCTGCGCCGCCACAAGAGCCTGCTCATCGTGGACGAGGTGCAGACCGGCCTCGGCAGGACCGGTGACTTCTACGCGTACCAGCACGAGGACGGGGTCGAGCCCGACCTCATCTGCGTGGCCAAGGCGCTGTCCGGCGGCTACGTGCCCGTCGGCGCGACCGTCGGCCGGGACTGGATCTTCAAGAAGGTCTACTCGTCGATGGACCGGGTGCTGGTCCACTCGGCGAGCTTCGGCTCCAACGCGCAGGCGATGGCGGCGGGCCTGGCCGTCCTGTCGGTGATCGAGGACGAGCAGATCGTCGCCAACGCGCGGGTCACCGGCGACCTGCTCAGGACGCGGCTGGCGGCGCTCGTGGACCGCTACGAGCTGCTGCACGAGGTGCGCGGGCGCGGGCTGATGATCGGGATCGAGTTCGGCCGGCCGACCTCGATCAAGCTGCGGGGGCGCTGGACCATGCTCCAGGCCGCCCGCAAGGGGCTCTTCGCCCAGATGGTGGTCGTACCGCTGCTCCAGAAGCACCGGATCCTCACCCAGGTCTCCGGCGACCACCTGGAAGTGATCAAGCTGATTCCGCCGCTGACGATCGGCGAGCGGGAGGTCGAGCGCTTCGTGGACGCCTTCACCGCCGTGATGGACGACGCGCACGACGGGGGCGGGCTCATGTGGGACTTCGGCAGGACGCTGGTGAAGCAGGCCGTCGCCAACCGGTAGCCGTCGGCGCCGGCCGCGCTCGGTGGTTTGCCTCGGAGGCAAAAAAGTTGCCTCCGAGGCACGTTCCTGGCGCAATGGAGGCATGAACACGCCTGAGGGCGCGGTTCCGGGCCGGTCCGGCGAACTGCCGGACATCATGCCGGACACCCTGCCGGAAACGCTCCCCGATGTCGCGCCGCGCCTGCGCGAGCTGCGCCGCGACCGCCGGCTCACGCTGGAGACCGTCGCCGCGCGGGCGGGGCTGTCCCCCGCCCACCTCTCCCGGCTGGAGACCGGCCGGCGCCAGCCCTCGCTGCCGATGCTGCTGGCCCTGGCCCGTATCTACGGCACGACGGTCGCCGACCTGCTCGGCGAGGCGCCCGCCGAACGCGATCCCATCGTCCGCGCGGGACGCCAGGAGCCGGTCGAGGCCGACGGCTGGACGTACCACCGCGCGGGCGGTTCCGGCCGGGCCATGCAGCCGCTGCGGGTCGTGGTGCCGTACGGGGCGCAGGGCGACCTCGTACGCGTGCACCCCGGGGAGGAGTGGCTCTACGTCCTCGGCGGGCGGTTGCGGCTCGGCCTCGGGGACGCGGTGCACCTCCTCGGGCCCGGGGACAGCGCGCACTTCGACTCGCTCACCCCGCACCGGCTCGCCGCGGCGGACCGGGGCGGGACGGAGCTGCTGTTCGTGCACACCCTGCTCCAGAGCCCCGCCGCCGATCTGCACTGACCGCCTCGCCGATCTCCACCGACAGCCTTCGAGAAAGGTCCGACGCCATGCCGGAGAACAAGAAGAACCGCACCCTGCCCCGGGGGCTGGTCATCCGCCTCTTCGCCTACCTGATCGCAGGCCACCTCTTCGCGGGCTTTCTCTACCTGCTGTTCAGCGTCGGCTCCTAGGACGCCGCTCCCGCGCGCGTCCTAGGACGCGTCCAGCAGGCCCTCCCGCAGCCGTTCGCGGGTCTCCGGGGAGAGCCCTAGGCCCTCGGAGAGATAGCGGTCGGTGGAGCCCCACGTGGTCGTGATCGTGTCGAAGGCCGCTTCGAGGTACGCGGCGCGCGCGTCGAAAAGCGGACCGAGCAGCTCCATCACCTCCGCCGACGTCCCGGCGGGGGAGGTGTCGCTGCGGCGGACCTGGTAGCGGCGGCTCGGCTCGTTCGACTTGAGGTAGTCCTCTTCGATCGCGTCCCGCTCCACACCGACCGCGAGCAGCGACACCGCGACGGAGAGGCCGGCGCGGTCCTTGCCGGCCGCGCAGTGCATCAGCGCGGGGACGTTGTTGTCGGCGAGCGCGTGCAGGACCCTGCTGTGCTCGGCGGTACGGTCCCTGATGATCGTGCGGTACGAGTCGATCATCCGAGCCGCCGCCTTCCCGTCCGCGAGGAGCGAGCGCAGCTGGTCGAGGTCGCCGTCCCGGACCATCCGCCAGAACTCGGCCCCGTCCGCCGGGTCCGTGAGCGGGATGTTCACGTTCCGTACGCCGGGCAGCTCGATGTCCTCCCCGTCCAGGCGCACGTCGGCCGCGTTGCGGAAGTCGAAGACCGTGTGCAGGCCCAGCGACGCGAGATGGGCGGCGTCCGCCGGGGTGGCCCCCGCGAGGTGCCCGCTGCGGTAGAGCCGCCCGTACCGGACCTTCCTGCCGTCCGTGGTCGGCAGCCCGCCCACGTCGCGGAAGTTGCGTACCCCGGTCAGCTCCGGCTCGACCGGCGGCACGTGCGGCAGATTCTGGGTCACGGGCTGCTCCTCCGTGTCTGCCGTCGGCGCGGCTCGCCGACGATGTCGACTGCGACCCTACGACATGGCCCCTCGGGCAATTGGTGGCATCTGTCCGTATTGAGGCATTGCGACCAACCTGCCCCGATCGAGGGGGAGATGGTCCTCGGCTCGTGAGCAGGATCATATTCGTGACGGTGCGTGGCGGTGACCGAAAACGGAATTGCGTCGTCAGAAGGAAAGCGAAGATCGCATATCCACGCAGGGTGACCGGAAAGGCCGGAAGATATCGGAGCGTGCCCGAATGCGAGGTACCGGCGGCTTGTACCGGCCGTCCGCGTCGGCTTACGTTCACCCTCAATCCGAGCGGAACGCCTAATCCTGCCGCCGCCCGGAATTCGTACCCACCCACCATCCACGCGTGGCAGGAGCGGGGGACCCAGGTAGTACGCCGTTCCGTTTCCGCGGACGGCTCGGGGTGAAGTCGCGCGGCAACCGCGACCGGGCATCTCCAGCCCGAACCCGACAGCTCACCTCGTAGGCGCCGGAGAGGAATTCGCCATGCCCGCCAAGGGTAAGCACCGCCGTCCCAAGAGCAACCCGATCACCCGTGGATTCGTGCTGGCCGGAACGGGCGGAGCAGCAGTCGTGCTGCCGCTCATCGGCGCCACCGGGGCGCACGCCGCACCGGCCGCCGCCGGATCCGTCACCGCGTCCCCCGCGTCCGCCGTCCACGCCGCTCCCGCGTCCGTGACACGGGCAGCCGCCGCGAAGACCGCCGCGACCTACCGCGTGGTGTCCGGCGACTCCCTGTCGAAGATCGCCAAGAAGAAGAAGGTCGCGGGCGGCTGGAAGAAGCTGTACGCGGACAACAAGCGCGTCATCGGCTCCGACCCGTCGCTGATCCACCCCGGCCAGAAGCTGACCCTCGGCGCCAAGGCCCCCCTGTCCGACCGCGCCAAGGCCCCCACCACGGCCTCCCGCTCCGCCGAGCGCACCGCGCCCAAGAAGGCCGCGCCGGTGAAGAAGGCCGCCCCGGCGGCCGAGACGGCCGTGAAGAAGGCGTCCGCCTTCACGCTGCCGGTCTCCGGCATCCCCATCGGCACGCCGTACCACGCCTCGGGCAGCAACTGGTCGAGCGGCTACCACACCGGAGTGGACTTCCTGGCGCCCTCGGGCACCGTGGTGAAGGCCGTCGGCGCGGGGACCGTCGTGACCGCCGGTGCCGGCGGCTCGTACGGCAACCAGGTCGTCGTCCGGCACGCGGACGGGATGTACTCGCAGTACGCCCACCTGTCCTCGATCGCCGTCTCCGCCGGACAGACCGTCAGCGAGGGCCAGCAGCTGGGGCTCTCCGGTGCCACCGGCAACGTGACGGGCCCGCACCTGCACTTCGAGATCCGTACCGGCCCCGACTACGGCTCCGACGTCGACCCGCTGGCCTTCCTGCGCCAGCAGGGCGTCGTCATCTGATCCCTTCCGGGCTCTCCTCGGCCCCGCCCCGGTGATTCCTTTTCACCGGAGCGGGGCTATTCCCGTTTGAGCCAAACTTGACCGATGGCATATCTCACCCCGCGTCAATCTCTTCTTACGGTCGCGTAGGTCACATCCCCCGGTGAATGATGTGTCGCTGTGGCAGTCGATTCGAGAACAAGAAGACGTGGCACATTCGGGTCGTACGCAGCGCTCGGCGACAGTTTCACGGAGGGTGTGGGGGATCCGGGGCCCGACGGGACGTATGTGGGCTGGGCCGACCGGCTCGCCGTTCTGCTCGCCGACCAACTCCCGGTCCCCGGTGAGCCGGGAATGGGCGCGGACACCGTCCACGGCGATTTCCGGTACGCGAATCTCGCGATACGGGGCCGGCTGCTCGACCACATCGTCGAGGAACAGATTCCCAGGGCCCGTGAACTCGCCCCGGACCTGGTGACGTTCTGCGCGGGCGGCAACGACATCATCCGGCCGGGCTCCGACCCCGACGACGTCGCCGAGCGCTTCGAGCGGGCCGTCGCCGACCTGTCCGGCGCGGTCGGCACGGTCATGGTGACCACCGGCTTCGACCCCAGGAACGTCCCTGTCCTGCGGCATCTGCGCGGAAAGATCGCCACGTACACCGCGCACGTCCGGTCCATCGCCGACCGGTACGACTGCCCGGTCCTCGACCTGTGGTCGCTCAAGTCCGTCCAGGACCGGCGGGCCTGGGACAGCGACCGCCTCCACCTGTCGCCCGAGGGCCACACCCGGGTCGCGCTGCGCGCCGGGCAGGTGCTCGGCCTCGACGTGCCCGCCGACCCGGACCAGCCGTGGCCGCCGCAGGCGCCGCGCGGCACGTTCGAGGTGCGGCGCGACGACATCCACTGGGCCAGGGAGCACCTGGTGCCCTGGATCGGGCGGCGGCTGCGCGGCGAGTCCTCCGGAGATCACGTCGCGGCCAAGCGTCCTGACCTGCTGCCGCTCAAGTGCTGAGCGGTGTGGCCGGCCGGGACACGCTCCAGCACTCCGCCCGCGAACACGTCGTACAACGGCAGCGTCTCCAGGTGCACATAGCCGATGTGGCAGTCGCAGACGGCCAGCGGACAGCCCCGGGGGCCGAGGGCCGCGCGGTACGAACCGTCGTACAGGTTGCCCAGCTCGGCGCGGACGAAGTGGCAGCGCCGGACCGTACCGTCACCGTCCACGGAGATCACCGACTCGCCCGTGCGGCAGGGCAGTCCGGCCGAGCGGTGCGGATGGCGGCTGTACGGGAACAGCGGGTCGAGGTCCGTCCACCGGGCGGCCTCGTCGTCGCCGTACGTGTGCCCCTCGGCCGCGTTGATCCACAGGTAGACGTGCTCCGGCAGCTCCGCGCGGAGCCGGCGCGCGTGCTCCAGGTGCTCGGGCAGGCCGACCACGCCGACGCTGAACCGCACCCCACGGGCCGCCAGGTCATGGCACTTGGCGAGGAAACGGTCGTACGGCGTCTGTCCCGGGTGGTACGTGCACCAGAGGGCGAGCGTCTCCGGATCGGCGTCCGCCAGCCACTCGGTGCGACAGCTGAGGTTCGTCTGGACGGCGACCCGGCGGATGTGCGGCAGATGCGACAGCTCGGTGAGCGTGCGCCGGTACCAGGACCGCACCAGGCTCTCGCCCCAGGGGGTGAAGAGCACCGACAGCCGGTCGTCCGTTTGCTCGGAGGCCCAGGCGGCGAACCGGGCGAGGGCGGTCCGGTCGGCCCGTAGCTGCTCCCGGCTGTCCCGCCGCTTGGCGAACGGGCAGTACGGGCAGTCGTAGTCGCAGGACGCGAGGGGGCCGCGGTAGAGGATCGTCAGGTCCATCGCGGGACTCATTTCAGCGCGTACGCGGCCATCGCGGCCCGTACGGCGGGGGAGAAGAGCGCGGGGCCCAGGGCGTCGGAGTGCGCGAGGCCTTCGGGGGAGAGCCGCAGCAGGCCGGGGCCCGCACTCGCGTCGAGCCAGCCGTACGCCTCGAACCGGGCCAGTTCGGCCGGGAAGTCGTCGGCGGGGCCGCTGCCGAACCGCGCGCGGTAGCCGGCCGTCTCCATGCCCTGGGCCTGGAGCAGCGACTGGAGCAGGTGGCGGCGGCGGGCCTCGTCGCCGTCGCCGTCCATGCGGTGGCCCACCAGGGCGCGGGAGAAGTCCTTGGTCTCCGTGTACGTGTCGATGATGGTCCGGATCTCGCGCATCTCGACCGCGTAGTCGAAGGAGTAGTGCAGCCGCGAGGTGTACGAACGGGCACCGCAGCCCAGGCCGATCATGCCGTCCGTCTGGCAGGCGTGGTCGTCGGGCCCCTGCGCGGGTGATCCCGGGCGGCGGAACATCCGCATCGACACCTGCTCGTACCCCTCGGCGAGGAGATGGTCACGGCCCTGCCGGTAGAGGCGCAGCCGCCGCTCGTCCCAGGCGCTGTCGCTCTCCCGGTGGCCGCCGTCCGCGCCCGTCCTGCCGAGGCCGGTGAGCGGGCGTACGTACAGCGGATAGAGATACAGCTCCTCGGGGAGCCAGGCGAGCGCGGCGTCCAGGGAGTGGCGCCAGGACCGCTCGGTCTGGCCGTCGATGCCGTAGATCAGGTCGATGTTGAGGACGGGGATCCGGGCGTCGCGGATCCGGCCGAGCGCCGCCTCGACCTCGGCGCGGCGCTGCGGCCGTACCGCCGCCTTCGCCTCCGCGTCGACGAAGCTCTGCACGCCGATGCTCAGCCGGGTGGCGCCCCGGTCGGCGAGGACGGCGAGCCGGTCGGCGGTGGCCGTCGACGGGGACGTCTCGACCGACAGCGGAACGGCCCGCAGGTCGGCGCCCGTCCGCTTCTCGGCGATGTCGCACAGCCGCTCCAGCTCGCCCGCGTCGAGGAAGGTCGGGGTGCCGCCGCCGAACGCGGCGGCGGCGAACCGCAACGGCTCACTGTCGCCGAGCGCGTCCCGTACGGCGACCGCCTGCCGGTCCAGCGTGTCGAGGTAACGGGTGGTCAGCTCACCGGGCGCGCCGATCCGGGTGAAGAGATTGCAGAAGCCGCATCGCACCTCGCAGAACGGGATGTGGAGATAGAGGGAGAGCGCGTCCTTGCGCTCACCCGCCCACTCGTCGGCCAGCGCGGGGCGGTCGGGCAGCTCGCGGTACGCCGTCTTGTGCGGGTAGGCGTAGACGTAGCTCTGGTACGGGCGGGGGCGGAGCTGGCCGGACGGTTGGTGCCGGCGGGGCGGTCGGAGCTGGTCGGACGGTATGGGCTGATCGGTCATGAGTGGGCCCCCGGTTCCAGGAAGAAATGGGCGTACGGCACGGTCCAGACGCTGTCGTGGCCCAGCCGGTGTCCGGTCCAGCCGTCGTCGCCGTACGCCGTGCCGTGGTCGGAACAGACGATCGTGAAGCACCGGCGGCGGCTGCTCGCGGCGGCGAAGAGCCGCCCGATGTGCCGGTCGACGTATTCGAGGGCGGCCGCGTGGGTGGCGCGCGAGTCGCCCGCCTCGCGGGTGGCGCCGGGCAGATGGAACCAGTTGGGCTGGTGCAGCGCCGCCACGTTCACGAAGAGGAACAGCCGCCGCTCCGCGGGCAGGGCCGCGACCACCTCCTCCGCCCGGGCGACCTGCGCCTCGAACGACGTGGGGGAGGGCACGCCGAACTCCGGCTCCCAGTGGCTCTCCTGGAACAGGCCGGGGAGGACCGAACCGAGCGCGCCCTGCCGGTTGAAGAACCCCACCCCGCCCACGCACACCGTGCGGTAGCCGGCGGCGGCCAGGCCCGAGACCAGGTCCGGGGTGTCGAACACGAAGGTCCGGCCCGCGGTGGACTCGCTGCCCGCGAAACGCGCCGCGAACAGCCGCGGGTGCGGGCCCGGGGACGCGGGGGTGGGCAGGAACCCGGCGAACACCGCCTGGTGCGAGGCATACGTGAAACTGCCCGGGGCGTGCCTCTTCTCCCAGCGCCCGCCGGGGAGGTGGCGCGCGAGATGCGGGATCCGGCCCGCCGCGGCCAGCTCCTGCGCCACGTCGAAGCGCAGGGTGTCGAGAGTGACGAGAAGCAGGTCGTCCCGGCCCACGACGTCGTTCATGTCGGGGTTCTCGCCGGGGTCCGGGGCAGGGTTCACACCGAGGTGCGTGTCAGGCGCCGACACGGTCCCGCCCTCCCCGAGCCCCGGGGGCGTCCGCCAGGGCGGCGACCTGCGCCCCGTACGTGTCCAGGCCCTCGGCGCCGCTCCCCGGCAGGCCGGTCAGGCGTGGCAGGAGGTCGCCGAAGGCGTTCACCTCGCCGACCGCGAAACGCCGCCAGCCGGCGAAGGGCAGCAGGTCGACCCCCACGCAGTGGGTGCCGGGGAAGCAGGCCGCCGCCTGCTCGCAGATCGACAGCGCCTCGTCGAAACCGCTGCCCGCCGCGGCCGTCGCGGCGCGGGCGGCGTCGAGATCGCCCCGGGTCCCGCCCAGGTGCAGATTGGTCATGGGCGAGCGGCTGGTCCGTACGACCGCGTGGGTGGCGCGGCCCGCGACCACGACGACCCGCAGATCGGCCGCCCGGCCGTACTGCCCCGCCTTGGGGAGCCACCGCTCGATGTGCAGACCGTCGGGCGCGAGGGTGTCGACGATCGCCGCCACCTCGCGCTCGGAGGTGTACGACCGCACCCGGAGCGAGTTGAACAGCCGCCCCTCGGCGTCGCGCTCGACCGACGTCGTGGCACGGACCCGGCCGGGGCCGGCCGTCTCCACGGCCAGGACACCGGACGCCGACGAGCCGTGGGCCGGTTTGACGAAGGCGCGCCGCAGCCCGGCCTCCGCCATCAGGGCGCGCACGCCGGCCC
>NZ_WWJY01000248.1 GCF_009865405.1 Streptomyces sp. SID3212
CACGCCGGTCGCGGGCCTCACGGGCCTCGTCGCGTGCGCTGCGGACGCCGTCGCGCGCGGTCCGTACCTCGTCGTGCGAGAGCCGTACGTCCTCACGGACCTGCCAGGACTCGCCCGTGTCGCGGCCTCCCGCGTCGCGCCCGCCGAGGTCCAGATCGAGATCGAGGTCGCGCAGGTGCTCGCGGGCGCGGAAGATACCGCCGCGCTCGCTGTCCGAATCCTCGAGACCGGCGATGCCGTCACCTCCGCCACGTATCGGCCGGGTGTCCCTGCCGAGCGGACCCACGGGTGGTTCGAGCTCGACCGGTCCGTCGAGCACGGAAGGGCCGCTGCCCAGTCCGGTCGGGATCTGCGCGAGCGCGGTGAGCCGGCCGGTGGAACCGGCCTCGGCGCGGCCCCGGCCGCGCTCGGCCGTGCCCTTGCGGTCCAGCCGGAAGCCCACGCCCTCGGTCTCCGGCGCGTCGGTGAGCAGCGCGACCGGGAGGAAGACGACGGCGGTGGTCCCGCCGTACGGGGAAGGCTGGAGCGAGACGCGGACGTTCTGGCGCTGGGCGAGCCGGCTGACCACGAACAGGCCCAGGCGGTCGGTGTCGGAGAGCTCGAACTCCGGTGTCTCCGCGAGCCGCAGGTTGGCGTCGAGGAGCATCTCGGGGGCCATGCCGAGGCCGCGGTCGTGGATCTCCAGGGTGAAGCCGTTGGCGACCCGCTCGCCGTGCACCTGGACGGCGGTGTGCGGGGGTGAGAACACCGTGGCGTTCTCCAGCAGTTCGGCGATCAGGTGCGTGAGGTCGGCGACCGCCGGGCCGCCGACGCCGATGCGCGGAAGCCTGCGGACCTCGATGCGCTCGTAGTCCTCGACCTCGGCGACGGCGGCGCGCACCACGTCCATCAGCTGGACGGGCTTGCGCCACTGCCGGGAGGGGGCCGCGCCGGAGAGGATCACCAGGCCCTCGGCGTGGCGGCGCATGCGGGTGGTGAGGTGGTCGAGCCGGAAGAGGTCGGCGAGCTCCTCGGTGTCCTCCGTACGGCGCTCCATGGTGTCCAGGAGCGTGAGCTGACGGTGGAGCAGGACCTGGTTGCGGCGGGCGAGGTTGACGAACACCTCGGAGACCCCGCGCCGGAGGTCCGCCTGTTTGACGGCGGCCTCGACGGCGGCGCGCTGGAGCGTGTTGAGGGCCTGGCCGACCTGGCCGACCTCGTCCTTCTCGTAGTCGAGGCGCGGCGCCTCGGTCTCCACGTCGACCTGTTCGCCGGCGGCGAGGCGGCGCATGACGCTGGGGAGGCGGACGCCGGAGACCTCGTGGGCCTCCTTGCGGAGCTGGGAGAGGTCGCGGATCAGGTCGCGGCTGACCCGTACCGACACGATCACGGAGACGAGCAGCGCCAGGAAGCCGAGCACGCTGGCCAGGCCGGCGCGGAAGTAGGTGCCGGTGCGCAGGGGGTCGATGTGCGCCGCGTAGAGGGTGTCGGCGCGGTTGCTCTCCTGGTGCAGGTCGTCGAGGACGGGGCCGGTCAGCTTCTGCCAGCCGGCGACGTCGATCACCCGGGGGCTCGCGCCGGCGCCTGCGGTGATGAGGCTGTCCTCGGTGGAGCCGAGCGTCAGGGTGGAGGGCGTGCGCCAGTACTGCTCCAGGATCGCGCGGTCCCGGGCGGGCAGGTCGGAGAGGTTGGTTCGGTAGAGCAGGGTGCGGTTCGCGACGAGGTCGGAGACCCGGCGGATCTCCTGCGCGTTGATGCTGCCGGTCATCAGCGCGGAGGTGACCAGCGCGTCCTCGCGGGAGAGCATTTCGCGGGCGAGGGCCATCCCGACCAGTGCGCGGCCCCAGTTGTCCGCGTCGACTTCCTGGAGGCCGTGCAGGGTCGCGAGGAAGGTGAAGCCCGGGTCGACGATCCGGCTGTAGAAGTCCAGGGCCCCGGAGCGGGAGATCTTGTTGTTGTCCACCGAACGGCGTGTGGTCGCCAGGTCGTCCAGTCCGCCGATGACGGCGGTCAGTTGCTGGGCGGTGACGGCGTCGAGGTCGGAGCGGACGTCGGGCGTCGCGTTCGCCTTGACCCGCGCGGCGACCTTGTCGGTGTCGGTGCGGCTCTTCTGGAGGGTGACCCGGGCGTCGGGGGCGCGGGGGTCCGCCAGGTAGATCAGGGTCTGCCTGCGCTCGTTCTGGACGACGCGGATCGTGTCCTCGACGGGGCCGCCGACCTTGCCTATGACGTAACCGACGTCCAAGAGCCGTTTGGCGTCACTGCCGGTGAGCGTCGTCGCCAGGGCCCAGAGGGCGGTGAGCGAGACGAGCGGCACGAGCAGCAGCGCCACGATCTTCCGGCGGATCGACTTCCCGCGAAAGCGCATGGCCTCCCCCTGCTCGATCCCCGCCCGATGCGGGGGTCTCCCGGTGAACTTCCGTCAACAAACGGCGCGAGCCTACTACTGTCACACCGACAACTCGAAGGCACGTCCGGATGTTTTTCGGCCGCCTCCCTACGACTTGATCATGAGTTGTCCTGGTATTCGGCGAGTTGCCGTCCGTTGCTGGGGCGAAATTCGGCGGGCCGGACGACGTATGAACTCTCAACCAGTTGGCTGGAATCGTTCCGCGGTGGTCACGCTCGGGAATCTTCCCGCGCGGCCGGTCGTCCTTGTGTACGGAGATGTCCTGTGTGCGGGGTCTCCCTGGGGGCACGGACGTCCTGGTGCGGTGGGTGCGGATGTCGGTGTGGACGGGCGTGAAGCGGCGGAAGTCGGGCAGTCACCCTTGAGGCCGGACGTGCGGGGGCCTCGGGGCCGGAGTGGTGGTTCGGACAGTGGTGGGGAGTGACGGGTCCATGGATACGGATCAGCGGCGTGGTGCGGCGCCGGCGGACGACTTCTCGGGGGTCTCGCAGGGGTTCCCGGAAGGCTCGCGACAGCTCTGGGTGGAGGAGCCCGCGCTCAGGTACCGCATGCCGGATCCGGTCAGGAGGGCGGCGGTCCGCGCGGTGATCATCGCGGCGGTGACGCTGATTCAGGCCATGATTGCGTTTCTCGGCACGCTCAGTGCCTCCTGGCTGGCGTTCCCGATGGTGATCAGCAGTGTCGCGTCGACGGTGGTGGCGACCTGGTCGGTGCTGGACGTGTGGGTGACGCGGCAGGTGTGGAACCAACGCAACGGCGTGGTGTCCGTACCGAGCAGCACGGCGCGGCAGTTGCGCCGGGAGCGGCGCAGGGCCCGCCGTACCGCGCGGGGTTCGGCGCGGGACGCGGAGCGTGCCGGGGGACGCATAGGGAAGCCCCGCGACGGCCGGGCGCCGGAGCGGAGCCACGGGCTGGGAGGCGAGCGCGGCGGAAGTCGCCTCAGCGAGGCGTAAGGGCCTCCTGGGTGGTGTCCGCTCGCCCGCCGGCGACGGCGTCCTGACTCCGCTTGAACATACGGGTCGCGGTGATCTCGCCGTGGACGACCTCTCCGTCCGGGTCCTGCTGGGGCAGACCGGGGCGCAGGTGTTCCTCCACGCTGATGTACTTCAGCCCGGCGCGCAGGTCAGCGTCGTTGCGCAACCGGATGACCAGGGGGAACTCGGCGAGCGCCGTCGTGTCGAAGAGGCCCGTGGTGTAGAGGAGTTGCACGCCGAGGGCGTCCGACACCGCGCGCTGGAGCTCCAGCAGGTACGTGGCGTTGGCGCGGCCGATCGGATTGTCGAGGAAGAGCGTGCCCGCGTGGCGGTGCTTGTCGCGGCCCCGGTCGTTGCTGCGGAGCGCCGCCATCGTGCAGTAGAGGGCGATCGCCGCGGTGAGCAGCTGGCCGCCGGAGAAGACGTCGCCCATCTGCCCGACGGGGACACGTTCGGCACGCAGCACCGCGTCCGGCTTGAGGATCTCGACGGCGATGCCCTTCGGCTGGAGCGCCGCCTGGACCCCGCGCAGGAGGAGGGACATGCCGTCCCTGCGGAGGTCGGAGTTCTTCTTGAGGGCGGCGCGGGTCGCCTCGTCGACGACCTCCCCGAGCCGCTCGGTGAGGGTCGTACGGTCCGGCTCCTCGAAGCGGATCCGCAGGAACTCCTGCCCGGACCACTCCCCCAGGCCCTCCGGCAGTCGCGAGAGCCGCTGGGCGGACCGGAGCGTGGTCAGGGCGGACTCGACCAGGCCGCGCAGCCGGTCGACGATGGACTCACGGTTGCGCTCCAGCTGCGCCAGCTCGTCCGTCAGGACCCGGAGCCGGGGGGCGAAGGCCGCCGCCCAGCGCTCGGCGTGTTCCGGCAGGGCGGACGCGGGCAGTTCCCTGATCTGCTGGCGGGCCGGGGTCCTGACCTGTTCGTAGCGGGTGGAGTTGGCGTGCCGTACGAGCACGTCGCAGGTCTCCCGCAGGGCGGCGTCCGCCGTGGAGAGGTCCTGGGCGCAGGCGCGCAGGGACCGGCGGGCCTCGGCGGCGGCCTGCCTGGCCTCCTCCAGGCTGCCGGGGTACGGCTCCGGGGGCTCGGCCGTCTCGTCGGCGGCGGTGTCGTCGGCGACCGCGCCGCGCAACAGGTCGCGCAGGAGGGCGCTCGTCTCGTCGAAGCCGCCCGCCGCGTCCTCGGCGGCGCGGTGGGAGTACAGCAGCTCGTCGTGGGCGGCGCGGGCGGTGTCCAACGCGTCGGTGCGCAGGGCCCGTTCGGTGGTGGCCGTACGGAGCATGCTCTGCGCCTGCTCGACGTCGGCGGGGACGAGGTCCTCGGGCAGCTCGGTGTGCGCGCCGCCGTCGCCCTCACCGTCGGCCGGGGCGAGGCGTTCGGCCTCGCCGCGCAGGCGGCCCAGTTGCTCGCTGGCGGTGGTGGCGCGGGTCTCCAGCATCTGGACGAGTGATTCGGCGCGGGCGGCGGCGGCCTGGCGGGACGGGCCGTCGGCGCCGTCGGGGGATTCGAGGAGTTGGGCGGCGCGGGTGCGGACCTTGTTGCTGAGCCGGTCCAGCTCGGTGACGGCGGCGCTCTCGTCGCTCTCGGCGCGGGACTGTTCGGCGCGGAGGTCGGCGCCGACGCCGACCTTCTCGTACAGCTGGGAGGCCGCGCGGTAGGCCTCGCGCAGGGCGGGCAGGGCGATGCGGGGGGCGTCGGGCGCCGGTTCCGGGAGGGTTTCGGGCGCGCCGGCGATCTCGGCGCGTTCGGCGCGCAGGGCGCGGGCGGTGCGGCGGGCGTCGTCGGCGGCGCGCTGGGCGGCTCTGCGG
>NZ_WWJY01000249.1 GCF_009865405.1 Streptomyces sp. SID3212
CTGCCGCCGCTCTCGCCCTGGCTGCTCGCGGCGCCGTACGTGGCGACGGCGACCGCCAGCAGCGCGGCGCCGGCCGCCGTCCACACCACCCGTCGTCTCCTGGCCCTTCGACGGCGCCGCTGTTCCCTGCGGGAGCGGGAGCGAGAGCGGGAATGGCGCCGACCAGGCATGTCCTCATGCACGCGTTCGAGGGTAATCGATGGTCAGTTCGATATGATCTGACTCATTCACCCAGGAATGTCACAGCGCCGAAAGCCCGTCCGCCCTGGTGCGCGTGGAGGCCCATGTCGCCCTGCCGCCACCCCTCTTGAGCGCGTCGGCCGGGCTGGTCCAGCTACCCGACGGAACTGTCGCCCGGAGTCGTACGGCACCTTCTCCGGCGACCTGTCATACGCGTCACAGCACGTCGAGGGACCGCTTGCGGACCGGGGCCGGAAAGGCCCGGTCGAGGGCACGGAGATCGTCGTCCGTCAGGTGGAGGTCCAGGGCCGCGTGGTTCTCCTCGACGTGCGCGACGGTCGACGCCTTGGGGATCGCCACGATGTCGTCGCGCCGCAGCACCCAGGCCAGGGCCACCTGCGCGGGCGAGACGCCACGCGCGGCGGCCACCGCCTTCAGCGTCTTGTGGCCGAGCAGGCGGCCCTGCTCCACCGGCGAGTACGCCATGATCGGGACGGCGAGTTCCCGGCAGCGGGGAAAGAGATCGAACTCCGGGCCCCGCCTCGTGAGGTTGTAGAGCACCTGATCGGTCTCCGGCCGGGCGTGCGCCGGCAGGTCCGCGAGGTCGTCGACGTCCAGGTTGCTCACCCCCCAGGCACCGATGCTGCCCTCCGACACCAGCGCCTCCATCGCCGCGACGGTCTCGTGCAGGGGGACACTCCCCCGCCAGTGCAGGAGGTAGAGGTCGATCCGGTCGGTCCCCAGGCGGCGCAGGCTCGCGTGGCACGCCTCGGCCGTACCTCTTCTGTCGGCGTTGTACGGCAGCACCTTGCTCACGAGGTACGCGTCGTCCCTCCGGCCCCGGATCGCTTCGCCGACCAACTCCTCGGCGGCCCCGTTCCCGTACATCTCCGCCGTGTCGATCACGGTCAGCCCCAGGTCCAGGCCCCTCCGCAGCGCGGCGATCTCCCCGGGGCGCCGTGCGGGGTCGTCGCCCATGCGCCACGTGCCCTGGCCGAGCACGGGAAGCTCCGCCCCGGAGGGGAACCGTACGGTCCGCATCGCTGTCATCGTCAGCTCCTTCTCGGCGATCAGGTGGTCACCATGCTCGCAGCCGCGGAGCCGGGGCTCTTCCTGGCTCCCCCCTCCCCTCCCGCCTGGTATCAGTGGTAGCTTCGATACCATGAGTGAGTCCAAAGGAGCCATGAGTCTGCGTTTCCCCGATCCACGGCAGCGTTCCGCCATCGCGGCGGCGGCCAAGGCCGCGGGGATCAGCATGCAGGAGTACATCCTGTCCGCCGCGTACGAGCGCGCCACCGCCGTCGAGAACACCTTCCTCGACGGCTTCAAGACGTCGATGGCCCGGAGCGGCGCGGCCTTCGACGCCGAGCCCAGCAGCATCGACCCCACGCCGGAGCAGCGCGCGGCGGACCAGCAGGCCCGCCAGGAGCTGGCGCGGCGGGAGCAGGGTCACGCCGCGTGAGTGAGCCGGAACCACAGATCGACGTCTCGTACCTGTTGCACGCCGCCGAGCTGCTCCCCCGGGATCCGCAGGTCGACGACTACGGCCCGCTCCACGCCGCCGTCGCCCGCGTCCACGCGCGGGCCATGGACCGCGACATCTACGGCTCGCACCACCTCAAGGCCGCGGCCCTGCTCCAGACACTCGTCAAGCTGCCCTGCCTCGAACACTCGAACGAGGCGTTCGCCTGGCACGCCACGGAGGCGTTCCTCTCCCTGTACGGCCATCGCCTCGACTACGACCCGAAGGCGGCGCCCGCCCTGGTCCGTGACACGGCGGCGGGGACGGTGGGGGTCGCGCAGATCGCCCGCCAGCTCCACGCGTGGACCGTCGGCTGAGCGGGGAGCAGCAGACGCGGCCGATGACCGCGTCGTCGTCCGGGTTCCCGCTCGTCACGGGGTGGCGCTGCCCGCCGTCGGCGAAGTCTCTACGACCGTCCCGGACGCCCCAGGAGCCACAGCAGGTACGGGCCTCCGACCAGCGCGGTGAGTGCTCCGACGGGGATCTCCAGCGGGGGCATCACCGTACGGGCCGCGAGGTCCGCGGCGACCACCATGACCGCGCCCGTCAACGCCGATCCCAGCAGGGGGAGTTGAGGGGTACGGGTGAGGCGCCTGGCCAGCTGCGGGGCGGTGAGCGCGACAAAGCCGATCGGTCCCGCGGCGCCCGTGGCGGTGGCCGCGAGGATCACGCCCAGGGTGGTCAGGCCGAGTTGGGTGCGCCGCACCCGTACCCCAAGCGCGGCGGCGGTGTCGTTGTCGAGGCCGAGCGGCCGCATGGCGCGGCTGGCCCACACCAGGCCGGGCAGGCAGAGGACCAGCACCCAGGCGAGGGGAACCGCCTGGTCCCAGCCCCGTCCGCTGAGGCTGCCGGTGAGCCACAGCTTGACCTGCTCGGCGGCGCCCAGTTCGCTCTCGGTGAGGTAGAGCTGCACCACGGCCGACAGCGCGACCCCGATGCCCACGCCGGTCAGCACAAAGCTGCTCGCCTGCATGCCGCGCCGCCACGCGACGGCGTACACGAGCGCCGCCGCGCCGAGACCGCCGGCCACTGACACGGCGGGGAGCGCCCCGGGCGAGGCGACGGTTCCGGTGGCGAGCGCCAGCACGGTCGCCGCGGCGGCGCCGTGCCCGACCCCGATGACGTCGGGGCTGGCGAGGGGATTGCGGGTGACCGTCTGCACCAGCGCGCCGGAGGCCCCGAGCGCGGCGCCGACCAGGGCACCGAGCGCGATGCGTGGCACCCGTAGTTCGCCCACGACCAGGGAGTACGGGCTGGGCTCGCCGCGCAGCACCCGCCAGACGTCAGCGGGCGGCACGTAGGTCTGCCCGACGCTCGCCGACGCGGCGAGGACGCCCACCAGCAGGACGAGCAGCACACCGGCGACCACGGCCGAACGCCGGTGCAGGAGAAGGGAGAAGCGGCGGCGGCGCAGCACACGCAGCCCGGCCGCGTGGGGGTGACGGGTGACCAGGGTTCCCCGGTGGGGCGGTGGCGCCGGGGGCCTCTCCGACACGCCGGCGCTCATGTGCCCGCCCCTTTGCGGCGTACGAGCACGATCAGCACCGGCACGCCCACGAGCGCGGTCATCACCCCGGCCGGAACCTCCGCCGGCGCGCGGACGACGCGTCCCGCGACGTCGGCCGCGAGCAGCAGGCAGGCGCCGAGCAGCGCGGACAGCGGGAGCATCCAACGGTGGCTGCCGGAGACCAGCCGGCGGGCCAGGTGCGGCGAGGCGAGGCCGAGGAACGCGATCGGCCCCGAGGCGGCGACGGCCGCCGCCGTGAGCATCGTCGCGCCGAGCGCCGCGCAGATCCGTACGAGCTGGACCCGGTGGCCGAGCGCGCGGGCCGTCTCGTCGCCGAGTGCCAGGGCGTCGAGGCCGCGGGCGGAGCCGAGGACCAGCAGCGCGCCGGCCACCAGGAAGGGCAGCATCTGCCCGACGGTCCCGGCGTCGCGGCCACCGAGCGCGCCCACCTGCCAGAAGCGGAACTGGTCGAGTGTGGCCGAACTCGACGTCAGGACCACGGTGGTGCCGCCCGCGACCATGGCGGACAGCGCCGTCCCGGCCAGCGCCAGCTTGACGGGCGAGGCGCCGTCCCGGCCGCGGGTCGCGAGGGCGTACACGACGCAGGCGGCGGCCACGGCCCCGGCGAAGGCATACCAGACGTACCCGTCGAATCCGCTCGCCAGGCCCAGGGAGACGGCGAACACGACGCCGGCGGCGGCGCCTTGGCTCAGCCCGAGGATGCCGGGGTCCGCGAGCGGGTTGCGGGTGACGGCCTGGAGGGCCGCCCCGGCGAGGCCGAGGGCGGCGCCCGCCGTGAGGCCGATGGCGGTACGGGGCAGGCGCAGCGACCGTACGACCAGCGCGTCCGGAGTCGTACCGCCGTGGAGCACGGCGTCGACGACGGTCGGCAGGGATACGGGACGGGCGCCGACGGCGAGGCTGAGGGCGCAGACGGCGACGGTGAGGACGAGGGCGGCAGCCAGCCACGCGGTCCGGGAAGCGGTACGGGACGCGGCGCCGGATGCCGTACGACGGGTCGGGGAAGCCGGTTCACGGGTCCCGGTTCCCCGTGCGGCCGGGCGGACCGCTGTCACGAGCCGATCGTGTCGGCGAGCTGCTTCACGACGACGCGGGCGGCGGTCGGTCCGGCGTTGAGGTACCAGGGGTCGTCGTCGACCTTGACGGCGTGACCGGCCTTGACGCCCTTCATCGACTTCCACAGGGGCCCGGCGAGCACGCTTCCGGAGTCCGTCCTGTCGGGGTCGCCCTGCACGGAGTAGAAGATCCAGTCGCCGTCGGCGAGGTCGATGCGCTCGGCGCTGATGTCCTCCGAGATGGCGGTGAACCGCTGCGGCTCGGGGCGGCCGAGGCCCATGTCGACGGCGATCGACCCGGTGAAGGAGGAGACGCCGAACATCCGGGTGCGGTCCGACGTGAAGCGCACCATGGACACGGCGGTGTTCGCGCCGCCGAGCTTCTTGCCCTGGGCGGCGGCGTCCGTGGTGATGTCGTCCAGCAGCTTCTGGGCCTGTCCGCCCTTGCCGACCGCGGCACCGACCAGCAGGAGGTCGCGCTTCCAGTTGATGCCCTGGCCCTTGGTCACCACGGTGGGCGCGATCTTCGACAGCTTCGGGTACAGGTCGCCGAGGGAGTCGTTGGCCAGGATCAGGTCGGGCCTGGCGGCGGCCAGCGTCTCCAGGTTGGGCGCGGCCCTGGTCCCGACGTCGGTCATCTTCCCGAGCTTCTGTCCGTACTGCGGGAAGGTGTCCTTGAGGTAGTCCGGTACGAGCCCGGCGTTGTCGGCGCGTGTGGTGGCCGTGGGCACGATGCCGAGGGAGAGGAGGTCGTCGAGCTGACCGGTGCTCAGCACGGCGATCCGCTGGGGTGTCCCCTTGATCGTCGTGGTGCCCTTGAAGTGCCCGACGGTCCGGGGGAAAACGCCGTCCGCAGCCTTCGCCCCCATGCCGGCGGCCATCGCGCCGGGCGCGGCGGACGGGCCCTCCGCGGCGCCGGCCACGAGGTTCCGGGAGCCGTCGGCGGCCTTTTTCCCCCCGGATCCAGCGCCGCCGTCTCCGCCGTCGCCCCCGGCCGAACATCCGGCCAGCAGTCCCCCGACGAGGGACACGGTCACGACCGCTTTCCACCGGAACGTACGCACACTGCTCTCCTCGCTCATATAAGGCGAGGCTTACCTTACACAAGCTCCGTAGGAGCCGTTCCGGGGCCCTCGTGCGCGTGGACCGGCGCCTGTGTCGTCCGTTCGGCGGGGTGCGAGGAACGCGTGCTCCGACGGGTGGAATCTCACGTCCACCCCTGCGGCCACGCCGTGGAGTGGGTGGCCTGGTGCCGGTAGTCGCTGGGCGGGAGGCCGTAGGCGGTGCGGAAGGCGCGGCTGAAGTCGGCGGGGTGGGTGAATCCCCAGCGGGCGGCGACGGAGTGGATGGGGTCGGTCCGGAGCGCGGGGTCGGTGAGGTGGTGGCGGGCGCGTTCCAGGCGCTGCCGGCGGATCCAGGAGGCGACCGTGGCGTCCTCGTCCCGGAAGAGGCGGTGCAGGTGGCTGAGGGAGATGTGGTGTGCGGCGGCGATGGAGCGCGGGGTGAGGCCGGGGTCGTGCAGGTGCCGCTGGATGAACGCCTGGATCCGCAGGACCAGCGTGCGCCGGCGGGTGTCCGGCGACGGGGACGTGTCGGTGCCGAGGGTGTGGGCGAACAGCGCGGCGACGAGGTCGGTCAGGACCGTCCCCAGACGGGGGCCGTCGTCCGGGGCGTACTGGCCGGTGTTGCTGGTCAGCTGGATGAGGAACTGGGCCAGCAGCGCGCCCACGCCTTCCTTCGCCGACATCCGCCGCCCGATCGCCTGGTCGGCCCTGTTCCTCGGCAGGGGCAGCTGCGTCTTGGGGAACTCCACCCCGACGATCCCGGTCCGCTCCTGACCGGTCCAGGTCTCGGACGGCCGCGACGAGTCGTTCGAATGGAACTCGTACACGTCGCAGATCGCTTCCTGCCTGTCCAGAACGAGTCTCCCGCTGCCTTTCAGGACAAGCGTCAGCTGGTAGACCTCGGGGTCGGACTGCCTGATGAGCTTCGGCGTCCGCCGAATGACGAGCGGCTGGAATTCCCCCGGCCACACCGACACCGCACCGAGCCGGATCAGCCGCTGGTGCACCTGGAAATCGGCCGCGTGGTCGCTGTGCAGCTCCATCGGGGCGTAGGACCGGCTCATGAGTTCCCGCCAGCACTCGAACCGGTCCGCCGCGGGCACGTCCTCACTCCGGAACACCGTTTCGACCAGCACGTCTCCCACCGTCTCCCCTCGCGTCCCCCGACCGGCTTCGCGCCGCTCCTCCACTCTCGTCACAAGCGGACCGGCGGTTCAAGAGGTTTTCGGCCGGGCGGAGGGTGATGCGCAGGCCGCTGCCTCACGTGGGGCTACCTGTAGACGCATCGTCAAGACGTGTGGACTCTTGGCCAACGACGTTCTGCCGGCGTCACGGCAATATCGACCCCGTCCACACCACCAGCCTCAGTGAAGCGCCTGAGGCCCAACGGGGAGAACACATGAAGCTGCGACGAGCACAAGGGATCACCACACGAGTCGCCCGGACGGTCGCAGGGTCGACCGCCGCGCTCACCGCTGTCGTCGGTCTGAGTCTGGCGGCGGCCGGACCCGCCGCGGCCGCCGAGAGCGGCAGCTGGCGGCCCTACGGCAACACGAATCCGATCACCTCCAGCTCCAGCGAGTGGCGTTGCGCCGGCACGATCCACATCGAGACCGATGTGCTCGCTCAGGTCTGCGCGGTCAGGGCGTCGAACGGGAACGGGAACGGGGTGCAGGGGGCGGTGATCGTCCGCAACGAACGATCCAGCTCCTACCGTGCGACAGCGGCCATGGACCTGGCGAACTCCAGCGGTTATCTGAACGAATGGATCTGTTCGTCGTCGGGGGTGGGGGCGAACTCCTGGTCCGTGTGTTTCGGACGGACCATCAACCACGCCGCTCCGGTGAACTCGGCAGGGGCGATCAACGGTGTGTCGCTCGGCATTTCACCGAGCGTCTGAAGCCGCCCGAGGGGGACGACCGCGTCTCTCGGCCCGCCGGCGCCGACCACCATCAGGTGGTCGGCGTCGGCGTTTCCGGCTTCTGGCGGGATGACGACAACGCCGGCAAGCTCCCCGGGCCGAACCCCTCGCAGGTATGGCACCGGCCGGTCACAGCTGCGGAAAGCGCCTGGTCGAGTGGGGACAGCATGCCATCAGGCGGTGGTGCGTGGAGGTCCGGACGTCCATGCATTGCTCATTCTTTGCCGCCGAACCGGCCTCTCGCTGGGGGCCATTGACAGGTCCTCAACAGCTGATCAATCATCACGGTACCCCCGGGCCACCGGAGGGCGGATGTGGTCTGCCCACGGCCCGCGTCCGCCTTGCGTCCGTCTGTCGTACGACGCTTCAGGAAGCGGGAAGCAGGTCGTCCCATGGAGATCGCACGTGATCCTTTACGTGATGGCAACGATGTCGTCGCCCGCTCCACGGCCGGGCCGGTCATCGTGACACGCGCGTTCGTCTGACTCTCTCGTACCTCTGACTCTCTCGTACGTACCCCCCTCCCCCCACACGGGAAAGAGCCAGCTTTGTCGGCGACAGAACCCTCCCATGTCTCCCTCCCCCCACGGTCGAAGCAGGCGAACGGCCCGGCCACGACCGCGGTGACGTCCCTCGCCCAGCAGCGGCTGTGGTTCCTCTCCCAGATGCGGGGCGCGAGCCAGGCGTACAACGAGGCGATGGCGTACCGGCTGCGGGGCCCGCTGGACCGGGCGGTGCTGGGCCGGGCGCTCGACGCGCTGGTCTCCCGGCACGAGGCGCTGCGTACCCGGCTGGTGGCCGTGGAGGGGGAGGTGTTCCAGCGGATCGATCCGCCGGACACCGGCTACACGCTGGTGGTGGACGACCTGACGGGCTGCGCCGACGCGGAGGAGCGGCTGGTCGCGCTCCAGGGGGAGGAGGCCGCCACCCCGTTCGACCTGAGCCGGGGGCCGCTGGTGCGGGGCCGGCTGGTCGTGCTGGGGGCGCGCGAGCACGTCCTCCTGCTGACGATGCATCACACGGTCTTCGACGGACAGTCGATGGACATCATGCTCCGTGAACTCGGGCCGGTGTACGCGGCCTTCGTCCGTGGGGCGGACGATCCGTCCGGTCCCCCGGCCGCGCAGTACGCCGACTACGCGCGCCGCCAGCGGGCGGAGGCGGAGGCGC
>NZ_WWJY01000250.1 GCF_009865405.1 Streptomyces sp. SID3212
CGCCGGGCCGCGCCCGCGCTCTCGCGGCAGGCCTCCGCCACGTCGCGCAGGGCGGCGGCGAGGGCCGTCGCCGGGTTCGCGCAGAGGGAGTGGTACGTCTCTTCCAGGCGCAGCGCGCGCCAACGCACGCTCCGCCAGCGGTCGTCGGCCCGCAGGCCCGCCTCCGTCTCCTCCTCTTCCCGCCAGGCGGCGAAGTGCCGGGCGAGCGCGGCGTGGCGGGCGGTCCAGCCGCGCGGTGAGCGGGTTCTGCGCAGGCGGAGCATGGGGGCGCGGACGACGTCGTGGTAGCGGAGCCCGGTGGTGTGCGCGGTGGCCCTCTCGGTGACGAAGGGCAGGGCGCGCAGCCAGTCGTACAGTGCCGCCGCGTCCTCCCCCGCTCCCGCCCGCGCCTCCTCCACCACCGCCAGGAACACGTCCTCGTCCAGTCCGCGCGGCAGCGCGCACTCCAGGGCGACGCGCCTTCGCAGCGGATCCCGCTCCCACTTGAGGAAACGTTCGACGGCGGTGGCGCTCGGGTCGCCGACGTCGTCCGGGTCGGCGGGCCGGTTCTGGGCGAGGGTCGAGACGAGGACGGGCAGTCCGCCGGAGAGCCGCAGCACCTCCGCCACGACCGTCTCCTCCGTGACGGACCTCGCCGCGAGGAGCCCGCGGGTCTCGTCCTCGGTGAAGGGGTCGAGGCGTACGTCCGTCATGAAGTCGGCGAAGCCGTCCCACAGCGTGGTGTCGAACGGCTGCCGCCCGGCGAGGGTCACGACGACCGGGAGGGGGAGCTTCCCGTACTGCTCGGTCGTCATCAGGGCGTGCAACCAGCCGCCGAGGAAAGGGGCGGTGCGTTCGTACGTGTCGAAGAAGAGCGTGATCCAGGGGAGTTGACGGAGGGCCTCTGTCAACTCCTCCACCAGGACGGGTGTCAGGACCTCGTCGGGGGTCAGGACGAGCCGTACGTCGTCGGGGTTGCGGAACCGGGCGCTGAGCGTGGCCCGCAGCCGGTCGGCCCCTTCGGCGAGGCGGGCGGTGTCCAGCACGCCGGCGAAGGGCCCGACGACGGGGATCATGCCGAGGCCGATGGTGCCGGCGGTGGCGAGGGCGGTGCCGGCGGCGGAGGGGCGAGCGCCCGGGCTTCCGGCCTCCCCCGCCTCCCCCGGATCGGCGAACGAGGCGGACTCCGCCTCGTGGCGGCGCTGCCGGTACGTCTCCAGGAGCCGGTCGAGCCGCTTGAACGGGTGCCCCTGGCGGGCGAATTCGGCGCTGAGGGCGGCCAGCGCCTCGGGCACGCTGGTGACGGCCTCGTCCACGTACGCGGTGAGCGCGCCGCACTCGCGCGCGGTCTTCTCCCACTCCCGGACGAGCGAGGTCTTGCCGACGCCGGCGATGCCGTGGACGTGGAAGAGGAAGCGGTGGGCCTCGTCGTCGGGGGCGAGGCCCAAGTTGTCGCGGAAGGCGCCCAGTTCGGCCCGCCGCCCGACGAACCGCTGCCGCCGCCGGATCAACTCCGCCATGGACACCTGCCCGGGCCCACTCCCCCGCCCCTGCTCCCGCCCCGCCATACGCCTCGGCCCCTCCCCGTCCGGTCGCTCCAGTGTGGCAGCGGGGACGCGGAGGGGCCGAGGGGCCTGAGCGGATCAGCAGAGGCAGGGCTCCGTGCCGTGGCCGAGGGCCGGGATGTCGTCGGCCCGGAGTGCCCCCGCGAAGGCGTGCACCTCGTCCACGACGCCGTGCAGGTACTCGCCCCAGCCGTCGGCCGTACGGGCACGCCCCACCTGGAGTCCACCCGTACTCGTCCACAGGCTCCGGACCGTGGCCGTGGCGTCGGGGGCCGAAATGCCGTCCACGTAAAGGGTGATCCGGTCGGTCGCGTCGTCGTGGACCACGGCCAGACGCTGCACCTCGTCCACGGACCGGACCTGGCTCACGACCGTCTCCTCGGCGCCGGGCGCGTCGGACGCCGACACCACCAGTTGCCAGCGGTAGACGGAGGGCACGTAGCGCAGCTTGAACGCGTCACCGTGCGGCCCGCCCTGGGACAGCACGGTCATGGGGCGTTCCCCGTCGCCCTGACCCTCGCCCTCGCGGTCGCCGTCGCCGTCGACCTCGGGCAGTCGGACCACCACACCGACGGTGAAGCTGTCACCCGTGTCGACCACCGGCTCGTCCGTCGCGGCGTGGCCGCCGGCCCCGTCCAGCTCCAGGTCGCCGTCACCGACGAGCGGGTAGCGCACCACGGGGCAGCCGGGATCGAGGTCCGGTATGCACGAGGGATCCGGCCCCCGGTGGAGGGTGGCGCCGGGACTCAGCCTCAGCGGGGCGCCGTCGTACAGCTCGGGGCTGGCCCCGTCGCTCTCGCTCTCCAGCGACCAGTGGCCGCGCGGTTCGGGTACACGCCTGGCCAGTTCGGTGACCTCGCCGGGCACCACGAGCCGGTCGTACGTCCGTACGTCGGCGACCTCTCCCTGCCAGCGGTCCCGGTATCCGGTGTTTCCCCGCGCCCGTCCGATCTGGAGGGCCCCGGTGCTCGGCGTGGCGGTGGCCGCCTGTTCCGTACCGGTCTCCTCACCGTTGACGTACAGCCGCGCGGTGCCGGTCTCGGTGTCGTACTGGCCGAGGACGTACGTCCACTCGCCCGCCTCGGGGGTGCCTCCGGACACGCGGGCGCCGCCGAAGGCGAACGTCCACGCGGGGCCCGTGGCACCCGTGCGGGAGGCGAGGCTGAACGCCGGGGTGCCGGCGGTGTCCGCGTCGGCGTCCTGGCTGACGACCGTCATGTCCCGGTCCGTCCTGCCGGGACGCACCCAGGCGCCCACCGCGAAGGTCTTCGCCGTGTCGACGACGGAGGAGCCGGGTGTCAGGAAGCCGTGACCGGTGCCGTCCAGCCGGGCGGCCGACGTGAGGCCGGTGCCGGGCGGGGCCGCTGCCCCGAAGGTGACCCCGCTGCCCGCCCGGGCGGCCGGTCCCGTCCCGGCCGCGGCGGTTCCCGATCCCGGCGCGTCGGCCAGCTTCCACTGCCCGGTCGGAACGCGGCCGGCCCGGACGTGGAACGTGTAGGAGACGGGCGAACTGCTGCGTCCCGCGCGGTCGAACGCCTCGACCTGGAGCACCTGGGTCCCCGACGTCTGCGGGACGTACCGGATGGTGACCGGGCCGCCGAGCGTGGTCGTTTCGACGGTGCCCACCGGACCGCCGCCGAAGTAGTACCGGTACGCCACGACGTCGTCGGACGGCGAGTCGAACGTGAAGGAGCCGTAGGTGCCGACCCCGTCCGACCAGAAGACGTCCTCCGGGTACTCGGGCGAGGAGACCACGGGCAGGGCCGGATTCGCGTCGTCGCGGACGAACTCGCAGGGGGCGCCCGAGCCGTCGGAGCTCCAGGGCGACACCGCCCGGCCGTCATCGGCCCTGACCCGCCAGGAGACCACGGTGTTCGCGGGGATGTCGGACGGCAGGCGCCATTGGACCGTCCCGCCCGAGCCGACCTGAGAAGTGACCTCGGTCAGGCGCTGTTCGACACCGTCGGCGTCCCGCCACCGGATCTCGAACTCACCTTTGACGCCGGAGAATTCACCCGGCCGGTTGTCCTCCTCCGGGTCGTACAGGACCGCGCGCAGAACCGGTGGGTCGCCTACGTACGCCCGGGCCTCCCCCACCCCGCAGGGTTTGAAGCCGGTCCGGAGATCCGCCACCACCGGCTGCCGCGGCGGCAGATTCTCGACGGCGGTGGCCGCCACCGCCCCGCCCTGTCCCGCCCACACCGCCGCGACGGCGAGTACCACCGTCGTGACACGTCTTCGGTGTGCCTGAGTCGCCATGTGCCGCCCCTCCCCTTCGGCCGCCGGGTCTCGGCGGGCCGAAGGGGACGCTAACAACGATCACTGACACAACCCATCGGGTTTCAGACCTCGTTGGCGACCGGCGCGTTGGCAACCGGCTCCTTGGCAACCGGCGCGTCGGCCACCGGCTCCTTCGGCAGCAGCGGCAGCAATTGCGGCAGGTGGCCGTCCGAGGCCCTCGCCGCCGCCACCCGCTCCTCCGGGACCTCGCCGTACAGCGTCGTCCTCGGGCGGGACGGGCGGCCCGCCGCGTCGGCGATGGCGGTCAGGTCCTTGACCGAGCGGTACGAACCGTAACTGGAGCCCGCCATGCGGGAGATGGTCTCCTCCATCAGCGTGCCGCCCAGGTCGTTCGCGCCGGAGCGGAGCATCTCCGCCGCGCCCTCCGTGCCCAGCTTCACCCAGCTCGTCTGGATGTTGGTGATGTGCGGGTGCAGGAGGAGGCGGGCCATCGCCATCACCGCGCGGTTGTCGCGGTCCGTCGGGCCGGGGCGGGCGATGCCGGCCAGGTAGACGGGGGCGTTGGTGTGGATGAAGGGGAGCGTCACGAACTCCGTGAAGCCGCCCGTCTCCTGCTGGATCCGGGACAGCGTGCGGAAGTGGCCCAGCCAGTGGCGCGGCTGGTCGACGTGCCCGTACATCATCGTGGAGCTGGAGCGGATGCCCAGCTCGTGCGCCGTCTTCACCACCTCGATCCAGGTGGCCGTCGGCAGCTTGCCCTTGGTGAGGATCCAGCGGACCTCGTCGTCCAGGATCTCCGCCGCCGTGCCCGGGATCGAGTCAAGTCCCGCTTCCTTCGCGGCCGTCAGCCACTCGCGGATCGAAAGGCCCGTCCGCGAGGCGCCGTTGACGACCTCCATCGGGGAGAAGGCGTGGACGTGCATGCCCGGGACGCGTTTCTTCACCGCGCGCGCGATGTCGAAGTACGCCGTCCCCGGCAGGTCCGGGTGGATGCCGCCCTGCATGCAGACCTCCACCGCGCCCACCTCCCACGCCTGTTCGGCGCGGTCGGCGACCTGGTCGAGGGAGAGGGTGTACGCGTCCGCGTCCGTACGGCGCTGGGCGAAGGCGCAGAAACGGCAGCCCGTGTAGCAGACGTTGGTGAAGTTGATGTTGCGCGTGACGATGTACGTGACGTCGTCGCCGACCACGTCCCGGCGCAGCGCGTCGGCGATACGGGTCAGCGCGTCCAGCGCCGGACCGTCCGCGTGCAGCAGCGCCAGCGCCTCGTCGTCGGTCAGCTTCGTCGGGTCCGCGGCGGCCTGGCTGAGCGCCTGCTTCACGTCCGCGTCGATGCGGGACGGCACCATGCCGGGCGCGGCGGCCTCGCGCAGTTCCTCCCAGTCGCCGTAGACGTGGTCGAAGTCGTCACGGCGGTCGGACGTACGGCCCTCCGTGTCGATCGTGTGGTGCAGGTCCGTACGGCCGGAGGCGGTGAAGCCCTCGTCGGGTTCCTGCCAGGGGATGCCGACCGGGGTGACGTCCTCGCGCGCCAACCCCGTCTCCGGGTCGGACAGCGCCCGGACGTGCGGCATCAGCCGGGGGTCCAGCCAGGGCTCGCCCCGCTGGAGGAACTCCGGGTAGATGGTGAGCCGTTCCCGCAGCGCGAACCCGGCGGCGGCGGTCCGCTCGGACAGTTCGTCCACCATCGGCCACGGCCGCTCGGGGTTGACGTGGTCGGGGGTCAGCGGCGAGACACCGCCCCAGTCGTCGATGCCCGCGCCGATCATCAGCGCGTACTCGCGGTCGACCAGGTTCGGCGGCGCCTGCACCCGCGCCGAAGGGCCCATGATGTGCCGGGTCACCGCGATCGCGGCGGCCAGTTCGTACAGGTCGGCGTCCGGCATCCCGCGCATGGCCGTGTCCGGCTTGGCGCGGAAGTTCTGGATGATGAACTCCTGGAGCCCGTGGTAGGCCCGGCTGGTCTTGCGCAGCGCGAACAGTGCCTCGGCGCGCTCCTCGTACGTCTCCCCGATGCCGATCAGGATGCCGCTGGTGAAGGGGACGTTGGAGCGCCCCGCGTCCTCCAGCACCCGCAGCCGGACGGCCGGTTCCTTGTCGGGCGAGCCGTGGTGCGGGCCGCCGGGCTCGCTCCACAGCCGGGTCGCGGTGGTCTCCAGCATCATGCCCATCGACGGCGCGACCGGCTTGAGCCGCTGGAGGTCGGTCCACGTCATGACCCCCGGGTTGAGGTGGGGCAGCAGGCCCGTCTCCTCCAGGACGCGGATGGCCATGGCCCGTACGTACGCGAGGGTGTCGTCGTACCCCTCGGCCTCCAGCCACTCCCGCGCCTCCGGCCACCGGTCCTCGGGCCGGTCGCCGAGCGTGAACAGCGCTTCCTTGCAGCCCATTTCGGCCCCGCGCCGGGCGATGGCCAGCACCTCGTCGGGCGAGAGGAACATGCCGTGCCCGGAGCGGCGGAGCTTGCCGGGGACGGTCACGAACGTGCAGTAGTGGCATTTGTCACGGCACAGCCGGGTCAGCGGGATGAAGACCTTGCGGGAGTACGTGATGATCCCGGGCCGCCCGACCGCCTCCAGGCCGGCGTCCCGGACGCGGGCGGCCGAGGCGCACAGGTCGGCGAGGTCGTCGCCGCGCGCCTGGAGGAGGACGGCGGCCTCGCCGACGTCCAGCGCGACGCCGTCCCGGGCCCGTTTCAGCGCCCGCCGCATGGAGTTGGCGGTGGGGACGGTGGGAGTGGCGGGGTCGCCGGGAGCGGTGGGGGCTTCGGCGGCCGGCGCGCCGGCCCGGGTGTCGGCCTCCGCTGCGGTCGGTCGTCCGGCCCTGGGCTGATCAGGCACGTGCGTCGTCATCCTTCGAGGATACGTACGGCCGCGGTAAAGGCCCGGGGCCGCCGTCCGGACCACCCGGTCGGGTACGGAGAGGCACGGAAGAGGTACGGGAGAGGTACGGAAGCGGGCACGGAAGCGGTTACGGAAGAGGCGGACGTGCCGCGAGGCTTGCGCACCCCCCGGACCCGCAGTAGACAACAATCAAGATCCCACCTGCGCGGACACGACCCGGCCGACCCCCACGGCACTCCCGCGCGCGAGTGACCCGCCCCCACCCAGGGCGGTACGGACCCCTGCCCGCTCATTTCCCCTCGTCCCCCCACACGCTGTACCTGAGGAGTTCTGATGCGTTCTCTTTCCCCTGCCGTCCCGCCGACCGGCGGCCCCGCGCGGCGCCGCCGCCGCAGGACC
>NZ_WWJY01000028.1 GCF_009865405.1 Streptomyces sp. SID3212
GGCCACCCCCACCCCGCCCCCTTCCTACGCTCGTCGTGAACTCGGGAAGACGACCTCGGGGAGGGCCACGTGCTCAGCAGCACCCACACAAGGACCGCGCACACAGCGCAAAGCGCGCAAGACACGCAAGACGTTGTCATCATCGGCGCCGGCATCGCCGGCCTCGCCGCCGCGCATCATCTGACCGCCGCGGGCGTCAGCGTCCGCGTTCTGGAGGCCGCCCCTCACCCCGGCGGTCGTATGAGCACGGAGCACGTGGACGGCTTCCGCCTGGACCGGGTCGGGCCGCTGCTCAGCACGGCGTATCCGGAGCTGCTGCACACCCCCGCCCTGGAGGGCATCGCGCTGCGGATGTTCTCGCCCGGCGTGCTCGTCCGGAGGGACGGGCGGCTCCACCGGGCCGGCACCATCGACAGGACCGGCCTCGCCGGAAGCCCCGGAAGGGCCGCCACCACCGAAAGGCGCCGCGGCGTCGAGCTGAACCCCCGACCACCCCGGCGCGCACACCGCGCACTCGCCACCGCGCGCGCCCTG
>NZ_WWJY01000251.1 GCF_009865405.1 Streptomyces sp. SID3212
AATCAAGCCCGTCCGGCGATTGAGGACAAATCAGTAAGCCGCACCCCGTACCGGAACACCGTGTCGGTTGTCGGGGCACGTGATCGATTTGTTCTACTATGTGCCCTCGCCGGTCCGTACGAGGGAGCCGCCGCATGCCGTCCCCGCCCCGTCTCCGCGCCACCCTGGCGGCCCTCGCCGCCCTCGCCGCCCTCGCCGCGCTCGCAGTCGCGCTGCCGCCCGCCCAGGGCCAAGCCGCCGCCCAGGGCCAAGCCGTCGCCCACGCGCAGCCCGACCCCAGCCCCGTACGTGTCAACCAGATCGGCTACCTCGGAGGCGCCGACAAGATCGCCACCGTCGTCTCCGGTCACACCTCGCCGCTGGTCTGGCGGCTCGTCGACGCGACCAGTTCGAAGGTCGTGGCCACCGGCACCACCAGGATCCACGGTACGGACCGCGCCTCCGGCGACCACGTCCACCGGGCCGACTTCTCCGCCGTGACCGCCCCGGGGACGTACCGCCTCACCGTCGGAGACCGCGTCGGAGACCCCGTCGGCGACCCCGTCGGGGAGACCGATGGCGACCCCGTCGGAGACACCCGCAGCGTCCCCTTCGCCATCAGCGACACCCCCCTCTACCCCCACCTCGCCCGCGAGGCCATGCAGTACTTCTACTTCCACCGCCTCGGCACCCCCGTCTCCGCCCGCTACCTCCAGAGCCCCGCCCACGCGCACGACGCGCTGCACCCCGGTGACAGCTCCGTCCCCTGCTACCAGGACTGGTGCGGGAAGGAGCGGCTGAACGTCGCCCAATCCTGGGCCGACGCCGGGGACTTCGGGATCTACCCGGTCAACCACGCCATCGCCGCGTGGACCCTGATGAACCTCTACGAGCGCCGGCCCGCCGCCCACGGTGACTCCACCCTCCGGATCCCCGAACGGGGCAACGGCCGTCCCGATCTCCTCGACGAGGTGGAGTACGGTTCACGCTTCCTTTCCGGGATGCTTCCCGCGTCCGGGCTCGCCTCGCACAAGGTGCACAACCACCGGTGGAGCGCCTTCCCCGTCGAGGACGCCGCCGCCGAGAACGCCCTGCCCCGCTCGGCGATGGGGCCGTCCACGAACGCCACCTACGCCGTCGCCCGTACCAACGCCCAACTCGCCCGGGTACTCGCGCCGTTCGACGCGGACCGTGCCGACCGGCTGTGGGCCTCGGCCCAGGAGGCGTGGAAGCGCGCCGAGGCGGCCCCCGACGTCGACTACACCGACACGACCCCTGACGCCGAGGGCGGCGGCGACTACGCGGACACCGGCAACGACGACGACCGTTACGCGGCCGCTGCCGAGCTGTTCCTCACCGCCCAGCACCGAGCGGAAAGGGCGGAAAGGAAGGAAAGGGTGGAGAGCGCGGAGACCGTCGAGGGTTACCGGACGGCCGTCACCCGCTCCCCGCACTACGGACGCGTCACCGATTTCAGCTGGGCCGACGTCGCCACCCTCGGCACGCTCTCCCTGCTCGCGGTGGACAGCGACCTGCCCGCCGCCGATCTCGCGGCGATGCGCGGACGCCTGCGGGCGTTCTGCGACGAGGTGATCGCGGTGCAGGAGGCCGAGGGTTACCCGGCGCCGATCCCGGGGAGCGGGCCGTACCCCTGGGGCTCCAACTCCTCCGTCGTCAACCGGATGTTGCTCCTCGGCACCGACTACGACCTCACCGCCGACCCCCGCGCGCTCAAGGCCATGCACCGCTCCATGGACTACCTGATGGGCGCCAACGCCATGCGCCTCTCGTACGTCACCGGCTACGGCGCCTACCACGAGACGGATCTGCACGACCGGCTCGCCTGGGGGCGCTACCCCGCGACGCCGTACCCCCGGGGCTGGCTGTCCGGCGGCCCCAACAGCACGCTCATCAACGACACCGCGACCCCCACCGGCCGTCCCGCCGCCAAGTCGTACGCGGGTCCCGGCACCGCCCCCGCCGCCTGGGGGTCCAAGGAGAACACCGTCAACTGGAACGCGCCGCTGGTCTGGGCCGCCACCTACCTGGAGCTGACCACACCGGACCTGGCGGCGGCCCGGCCGGCGGACCTGGCGGCGGTACGGGTGCCACGCGCGCCCGCGCCCGTGGCACCCGTAACGGTCACAGCGGCAGGACGCACACCGCGACCGGCGCGGTGAACGGGGCCCCGGCGGACCGCAGTTCGCCGGTCACCTGGTCGACGTCGAAGACAGTCACCGAGTTCGACCGCTGGTTCGCCGCGAACAGCAGTTCCCCGCCCGGCGAGAGGGCGATCTGCCGCGGATAGTCGCCGCCGACGGGCACGGTGTCCAGCAGCCGCAGCTCGGCGCCGTCGGCCTCGATCGCGTACCGGGCCAGGCTGTTGTGACCCCGGTTGGCGAGATAGGCGAAGGCGCCGTTGGCGGTGACCGCCAACTCCGCCGGGTAGCTTCGGGTGTTGCCGGTGGTGCCCGTCGACTGCGGCTCCCCGGGCGTCAGTTGGCCCGTCGAGGAGTTGTACGCGCAGACGACCACGGTGTTGTCCAGCTCGTTGGCCAGGTAGGCGAAGGCGCCCGACGGGTGGAAGGTGAGATGCCGGGGGCCCGCCCCGGGTCGCAGCCGCGCGTACGAGACACGCGTCAGCGCGCCGGTCCGTACGTCGAGGCGGTACGTGTACACCGTGTCGTTGCCCAGGTCGACGGCGAGGACGTGACCGCCGTCCGGCGAGGTGACGATCTGGTGGGCGTGCGGCCCGCCCTGCCCCGGTCCCGGCGGCGGGGTGGAGTGCGTGACCAGCGCCGTACGCTCCCCCAGCGCACCCGACGCCTGGATCGGCAGCACGGCCACGCTGCCGGACGTGTAGTTGGCGGTCAGCAGCCACTGCCCGCTCGGGTGCACGGACAGGTGGGCGGGCCCGGCGCCGCCGGTGGAGCGGCTGCCGAGGACCGTGTGCCGGCCGTCGTCCGCCAGGGCGATCGCCGTGACCTTGCCGGCCTGCTGCTCGTCCACGGCGAACAGCGTCCGCCCGTCGGGGTGGATCGCGAGGTACGAGGGGTCCGCGACGCCCGTGACGGTCCCGGTGCCCGTGATGGCGCCGGTGGCCGAGTCGTACGTCGCCAGGCCGACGCCGGTGCCGCCGCCCGGGGACGAGGTGTACGTACCGAGGAAGAGCCGGCGGGTGGCGGCGCGCGGGGCGGCGGGGGTGGGGGCGGAAACGGAGCCGGAGGCGGAGGCGGATGCGGGGACCGCTCCGGGCGCACCG
>NZ_WWJY01000252.1 GCF_009865405.1 Streptomyces sp. SID3212
GACCGCCGCCGTTCCGCCCCCGCCCGCACCGGCCCCCGCAGGGCCCGCGGCAAGCGTGGCCGCAGGATCGTCGTCGGCGTGCTCGGGGTGGTCCTCGCGGTGGGGGCGCTGAGCCTGGCCCGGCTGGCGATGGAGCCCCCCGGTGAGGACGGGGCCTCGGCGGTCAAGGAGGAGGCGTCCACCGAGTTCGACGGCCGCCCGGACGGGACGGCGAAGCCGGTGGCGCCCGACGACCCCGGTCCTGTCGCGTCCGGCGGCACGGGGAAGGGCGGCTCGCCCGCCCCGGACGGCAGCGGGAAACCGGACGACCGGGAGTCCCCGGACCCCGGCGACTCGGCGTCGGCCTCGGAATCCCCGACTCCGGGCGACACGGAGTCGGCCGACACCGGCGCGCCGGACTCACCGGACCCCTCGGACTCCGCGTCCGGTCCCGGCACGCCCACGGATCCCACGGACGGGCCCACGTCGGCGTCCCCGACCTCGGCGTCCCCGTCGCCGACGCCCGAGCCGAGCGAGACCTGCGACCGGTTCCTGTGGTTCTGCGTGTGACGAGTGGTTCCGCGCGTGACGACTCGATGCGTCTGCGGGTGACGGCCGGAGCGTGACGGGCGGCCGGACCCCAGGCGTGACCCCGCCGCTCAGACCACGTCCTCGCCCAGCATCCGCTTGAGCAGGTCGCGCAGGACCCGCCGCTCGTCCTCGGACAGCGACGCCAGCGGTTCGCGCGCGAACGTCAGCGAGTCCCGCAGCCGCGCCGCCGTCTCCAGCCCCCGCGGGGTGGGCGCGGCGAGCTTCACCCGGCGGTCGGCCGGGTCCGGCCGCCGTTCCACCAGGTCACGCGCTTCGAGCCGGTCCACGATGCCGGTGACGTTGGACGGCTCGCACTTCAGCTTCTGCGCGATCCGGCGCATGGGCATGGGCTCCAGGGACAGGAGTCCCAGAACGCGCGCCTGGGCACCCGTGAGGGAGTACTGGGCCGCGGCGTGCTCGTACTCCTCGTAGTAGCGGGCCACGACGGTGCCGATGAGTTCGACGACTTCGAGGGTCAGCGGGTCTCTGCGGGTGGTGGCCATGGGGCCAGCGTACCCATTTGCTTGACAACATGAAATATCTAAGAGCATGGTTCTTTCAGGTAGTGAAGCTTCTGTACGACGCCTCCCCGCCACCCCCGCACCCACCGAGGAGACCCCGCCCCATGACCGCACTTCCCGTCCCAGGGACCGCACTTCCCACCTCGGGCCGCGCCTGGCATCTCGCCGCCCGACCCGACGGCTGGCCGAGGCCGAGTGACGTCGCGCTGCGCGAGATACCCGTGGCCGAACCGGGGGAGGGCCGGATCCTGGTCCGGAACCTGTACTTCTCGGTGGACCCGTACATGCGCCCCCGGATGAACGACGCGAAGTCGTACGTGGCCTCGTACCAGCTGGGCGAGCCGCTGGCCGGCCAGGCGGTCGGCGAGGTCATCGCCTCCCGCGCGGACGGGTTCGCCGTCGGCGACCACGTGCTGCACAACCTGGGCTGGCGGGAGTACGCCGAGTTCGAGCCGGGCCGCGCCGTCAAGGTCGACCCGTCCGTCGCCCCGCTCTCCGCGTACCTCGGCGTCCTCGGCGGGACCGGCTTCACCGCCTACGCGGGCCTCTTCAGGGTCGGCGCCTTCAAGGAGGGCGACGCGGTCTTCGTCTCCGGGGCCGCCGGCGCGGTCGGCAGCCAGGTCGGCCAGCTCGCCAGGCTCAAGGGCGCCTCGCGGGTCGTCGGTTCGGCCGGTACGGACGACAAGGTCAGGCTCCTGGTGGAGGAGTACGGCTTCGACGCGGCCTTCAACTACAAGAACGGCTCCGTCAAGAAGCAGCTCAAGGCCGCCGCCCCGGACGGCATCGACCTCTACTTCGACAACGTGGGCGGCGACCACCTCGAAGCCGCGATCAACTCGCTCAGGCCCCACGGCCGGGCGGTCCTGTGCGGCGCGGTCGCCCACTACAACAACAGCGCGCCGACGCCGGGCCCGAACAACCTGGCCCTGGTCGTCACCAAGCGGCTGCGCCTCGAAGGGATCATCGTCACCGATCACTGGGACCTCCAGCCCCGCTTCCTCCAGGAAGTCGGCCCGCTGTTCGCCTCAGGTCAACTCAAGCACCACGAAACCGTCGTGGAGGGGATCGAGAACGGCTTCGACGCGTTCCTCGGCGTTCTGCGCGGCGAGAACACTGGAAAGATGATCGTCGGACTTACCCGTTGACGACCCCCTATGCTCGACCCCAGGCCGTCGTGGTCCGTGGGCGCGAGCTACGGCGTACAAGCGAAGGAACCTTCCCAGCATGACCATTCAGAAGATCGACGCTCTCTACACCGCCGTCGCCACCGCCGAGAACGGCCGTGACGGCCGCGTCTCCAGCGACGACGGTCAGCTCGACGTGATCGTCAACCCGCCCACCTCGATGGGCGGCAGCGGCGCCGGCACGAACCCGGAGCAGCTCTTCGCCGCCGGTTACAGCGCCTGCTTCCAGGGTGCGCTCGGTGTTGTCGCCCGCAAGGCGAAGGCCGACATATCCGGTTCGACCGTGACCGCCAAGGTCAGCATCGGCAAGACCGAGGCCGGCGGCTTCGGTCTTGAGGTCGAACTCGTCGCCGTCATCCCGAACGTGGACGAGGCGACCGCCAAGGACCTGCTGGAGAAGGCGCACCAGGTGTGCCCGTACTCCAACGCGACCCGGGGCAACATCAGCGTGACGCTCGCCGTCGCCTGATCGCACAGCGCATCGCACGTGGCACGGCGCGGGGCCCGTATCCCCTCAGGGGACGCGGGCCCCGCGTGTCCGTCAGCGTGTCCGGTACGGCCCCGGCGGCGGCCCGCTCAGCCGGCCGCGCCGAGCAGCGCCCGGCCCACCTGCGCGAACACCCCCTTGGGATGGTCGCGGAACAGCGGCTCCGTGCCGAAGAGCACCACCCGCGCGCCCGACGCCGACGT
>NZ_WWJY01000253.1 GCF_009865405.1 Streptomyces sp. SID3212
GCCCGTCCGGCGATTGAGGACAACACGAACCGCAACGAACCCCGGGCCGAGGCTAAAGCGACGCCCTCGCCGAGACGAACGCCGAGACCGCCCCCAGAACGTCGGAAGACGTATGCGCCGCAGACAACTGCACCCGAATCCGCGCCGCCCCCATCGGCACCACCGGGTACGAGAACCCGATCACGTACACCCCCCGCTCCAACAGCAGCTCCGCCATCCGCCCCGCCTCCGCCGCGTCCCCGATCATGACCGGCGCGATCGCGTGCTCGCCGGGCAGCACGTCGAAGCCCTCCTCGGCCATCCGGGAACGGAAGAGCGCCGTGTTCGCGTTCAGCCGGTCCCGCAGCTCCCCCGCGCTCTCCAGCAGGTCGAGGACCTTGATGGACGCCGCCGCGATCACCGGCGCGAGCGAGTTCGAGAAGAGGTACGGGCGGGACCGCTGGCGCAGCAGCGCGACGATCTCCGCGCGCGCCGCCACGTACCCCCCGGACGCGCCACCGAGCGCCTTGCCCAGCGTGCCGGTGAGGATGTCGACGCGGTCCATCACCCCGTGCAGTTCGGGGGTGCCGCGCCCGTTGGGGCCGACGAAGCCGACCGCGTGCGAGTCGTCCACCATGACCATCGCGTCGTAGCGGTCGGCGAGGTCGCAGATCTCGGCGAGCGGCGCGACGTACCCGTCCATCGAGAACACGCCGTCCGTGACGATCAGCCGCCGCCGCGCGTCCTGCGACTCCTTGAGACGGGTCTCCAGCTCGGCGAGGTCGCGGTTGGCGTAGCGCAGGCGGCGCGCCTTGGAGAGCCGGATGCCGTCGATGATGCTGGCGTGGTTGAGCGCGTCGGAGATGACCGCGTCCTCGGCGCCGAGGAGGGTCTCGAAGACGCCGCCGTTCGCGTCGAAGCAGGAGGAGTAGAGGATCGTGTCCTCCTGGCCCAGGAAGGCGGAGAGGCGCTGTTCCAGCTCCTTGTGGATCTCCTGGGTGCCGCAGATGAAGCGTACGGACGCCATCCCGTAGCCCCACCGGTCGAGCGCGTCCTTGGCGGCGGCGACGACCTCGGGGTGGTCGGCGAGGCCGAGGTAGTTGTTGGCGCAGAAGTTGAGGACGTTCCCGCCGGCGGGCGCGCCACCGGCCGTGACCGCGACGGAGGCGTTCTGCGGGGTGGAGATCACCCGTTCGGGCTTGAAGAGACCGGCGTCGCGGATCTCGTCGAGGGTGGCGCGGAGGTCGTCCCGTACGGACGTGAACATGACTGACTCCAAGGAGGGCGGGGCGGGCGGCGGAACGGGGACCGCTCAGGCGGTCCAGTCGAGAATGATCTTGCCGCTGCGGGCGGTCGCGGCCTCGTCGAAGGCCGCGTCGAAGTCCTGGTAGCCGTAGCTGCCGGTGATGACGGGGCTCAGGTCCAGGCCGCCTTCGAGGAGGACGGTCATCGCGTACCACGTCTCGTACATCTCACGGCCGTAGATGCCCTTGATCGTGATCATGGACGTGACGATCTTCGACCAGTCGACGGCGAACTCGTCGGCGGGCAGGCCGAGCATCGCGATCCGGCCGCCGTGGGTCATGTTGTCGACCATGTCCCGCACGGCCTCGGGGCGTCCCGACATCTCCAGGCCGATGTCGAAGCCTTCCTTGAGGCCGAGTTGGCGCTGCGCCTCGGCGATGCCGTGGTGCGTGACGTCCAGGGCGAGGGTGGCGCCGACCTTGCGGGCGAGTTCGAGGCGTGCCGGGCTGACATCGGTGATCACGACGTTGCGCGCGCCGGCGTGCCGGGCGACGGCCGCCGCCATGATCCCGATGGGGCCGGCGCCGGTGATCAGGACGTCCTCGCCGACGAGCGGGAAGGAGAGCGCGGTGTGCACGGCGTTGCCGAACGGGTCGAAGATCGCGGCGACGTCGAGGTCGACGGGGGCGCGGTGGACCCAGACGTTGGAGGCGGGGAGGGCGACGTACTCGGCGAACGCGCCGTCGCGGCCGACGCCCAGGCCGACCGTGCTGCGGCAGAGGTGGCGGCGGCCGGCGAGACAATTGCGGCACCGGCCGCAGACGAGGTGGCCCTCGCCGCTGACGAGGTCGCCGACCGCGATGTCCTGGACGTCGGCGCCGAGGGCGGCCACCTCGCCGACGAACTCGTGGCCGAGGACGCGGGGGGTGGTGACCGCGTGCTGGGCCCAGCCGTCCCAGGAGCGGATGTGCAGGTCGGTACCGCAGATGCCGGTACGGAGCACCTTGATCAGTACGTCTCCGGGGCCGGTCACCGGCTCCGGTACGTCCATGAGCCACAGCCCCGGCTCGGCCTTCTGTTTCACAAGTGCCTTCATGGGGGTGGCTCCCGGGGTGAGGGTGGTGCTGAGCTGATCGTTGATCCGTGATCGCTGGTCGGCGATCACGCCCCCAATCTGCCGAGCGCGGCTTCTCCAGTCCATCGAGGATTTCTTAAGCGGCCCAACAGCGCACCTTCACGCCCCGGCGCGACACCGCTTCCGCCGCGGCGCGCTTTCGCCGGGGGCGGCGGTGTGTCCCGGCCCCGGCCACTCGACGGAACCGAACTCGCCGGGCATCAGCGGCACGGGCATGGGTACGGCCCACACGGCAAGCCCGGCAACGGCGAACCGAGCGACGCGCCTCCCCGCCCCCCGCCGAGCGGACACCTTGTCCCGCCGCCCGACCCGACCCCTCACGTCCGCCCGAGCGCCTTGGGTACGGGCCGCCGCGCCCTCCTCCGGACCGCTGCCCGCGCCCGGTGCGACAACCGGGCTGGTCTCCGCGCCACCGAGACGGGAATC
>NZ_WWJY01000254.1 GCF_009865405.1 Streptomyces sp. SID3212
GGAGGCGGGGACGGGCGGCGCGCTGACCCGCAACGCCCGGCACATCGTGCCCGGCGCCCTGGCCCGGGCGCCCCTGGCCGACCCCGGCTTCGACTGGTCGCCGCACCCCGTACCCGTACCCCACCCCGGAGCCGTCGGATGAACCCGCCCGTCACCGCGCCCACCTCGGCAACCGCCCCCGGCCCCGAGGCCGGTGCCGCCCCCTTCACCGTTTCCGAAGCGGCGCTCGCCGAACTCGCCCGGATCACCGGCACCTCCTGCCCGCCCGACGTGCGCGAGCGGATCGTGGCCGCGCTCGCCGGCGGCCCCGCCCCGCTCCCCGCCGAGGCCGGACTCCCCGACGACCACGCCGTCCACCTGCGGCTGCGCCGCCTCGCCGAGTCCCTGCCCGGCGTCCAGGAGGTCTTCTCCGACACCGAGTTGCTGGCCGAGGTCAGCGCCTGTGTGGCCGCCGCCGATCCCAGCCTCTACATGGCGGTGCTCTCGCACTACATCCTGTGCGCCGGTTCCGTCCTCACGCTCTCCGGCGGCGACCGGCCCGCCCCCGTCCTGGCGCGGCTCGAAGGGGCGCGCGCCCGGGGCGTGTTCATGGTCACCGAGATCGGCGACGCCAGCAGCCACCTCGCGATCCGCACCACCGCGACCTTCGACCCCGGGCGGCGGGAATTCGTCCTGCACACCCCCGACGCCCGCGCCGCGAAGTTCTCCGCCGTCGCCGTTCTCGGCCTCCCGCAGACGGCCGTCGTCTGCGCGCGGGTCCTCTCCGGGGGGCGGGAGGCGGGGGTGTTCTCGTTCGCCGTCGAGCTGAGCGACGACAACGGCGTGACCGTGCCCGGCGTCCACATCTCGGACCCGCTCTCCGCACACGCGCTGCCCCTCGCGTACGCCGTGGTCCGCTTCGACCAGGTCAGGGTCCCGTACGACAATTGGCTGCGGGACAGCGCCGATCTCGACGCGGACGGCGTCCCGCACGACCCGCTCGGCACCCCCGACGCCCGGCTCCGGCGGACCCTGTCCGTCGGGCAGGCGCTCTGGGCGACCCTGCCGACCGCGATGGCGGCGATGGCGCGCGGCGCCGCCGTGACGACCCTGCGCCACTCCACCCACCGGCGCTCCCACGGCAGACTCGCGCCCGGCGCGCCGGTGCTCACGTACCGCACCCAGCAGCACGCCGTGCTCGGTGCCGTGGCGGAGGCCTTCGCGCTCAGCTGTACGGCGGGCGCGGCCCGCGACACGTGGAGCGCGGCCCACCGGCCTCCCGAGGGGACGGTGGCGGTCCCGGACCGGGGGACAGGAGCGGCCCCCGGCCGGGCGACGGGGGCGGCCCCCGGCCAGGTGCGCGCCGGCGCGAAGATGACCTTCGCGCCCTGGTCGGCCGTCGACCGGCCGCTGGCCGCGTACAAGGCGTTCACCGTACGGGAGACCGCCCGGCTCGCCGCCTCCTGCCAGCACCGCAGCGGACTCGCCGGGTTCCTGGACGTCAACCGGCTCCAGTCCTGGCAGGGCTTCGCCCACGCCTTCGACAGCGCGGGCGGCGACAGCACGCTGATCATGCTCGACACCGGCCGCGCCCTCGCCACCGACGACGTACCGCCCGAGCCCGAGGCCGAGCCCGAGACCGGGCAGGGCACCCCGCACCACACGCTCTCCCCGGCCGACCCCGCCTGGTGGCCGGCCGTCACCCGCGCCCTGCAACGCCGCCTCACCGCCGACCTGCGCGGCGCCCTGCGTGCCCGTACCGAACAGGGCCTGGAGGGGCTGGAGTTGTGGAACCCCCTCCTCAAGCAGGCGCAACAGCTGGGCGAGGTGTACGCGCACCGGCTCGCGGCCGAGAACCTGACCGCCGCCGTGAACGGCGCCGAGGAGCCCGGGGTGAAGCAGGCGCTGCCGCCGCTGGCCGCGCTGTACGGACTGCTCCAGGCGCACCGCCTGTCCGGCGTCCTCCAGTCCACGGGGGTCCTGGACGCCCCGACCGTCACCGCGCTGCCCGCGCTCATGGACGACCGGTGCGACGAACTGGCCCCGTATGTGCCGCTGTTGGCACAGGGCATGGCCCTGCCCGAGGGACTCGCCCCCGCACCGCTGGGCGCCGACGAGTACGCGGCGGCACTCGTCGAGGCGCTCGACGCGGGGGCGAGCGGGTCGGTCCCGTACGGGGGAGACCCGTACGGGACCGGCTCGTACGGAACCGGCATGTACGGGACTGACCCGTACGGGACCGGTCCGCATCCGAGCCATCACACCAACACACCTCCGGGCGGAGCCACATGAGCGCGCGTACGGATCCCTCCATCGGCGTCCTCGGTATGGGCGCCCACCTCCCCGCCCGGCAGCGGGACAACGAGGAGATCGCCCGGTCCGCAGGGGTCACCCCGCAGTGGATCGCCGAGCGCACCGGCGTCCGCGCCCGCCACGTCGCCGCCCCCGACGAGGCGGCCTCCGACCTCGCGGCGGCGGCCGTACGCGCCGCC
>NZ_WWJY01000255.1 GCF_009865405.1 Streptomyces sp. SID3212
CGACCGCCGCTCGGAGCTGGGCCGGCTCTCCCGGCAGGCCGAGACCGAGGTGCGCGGTCTCGGCCCGGTGCGCGAGGAGTACGGCCGGGTGGCCCGCCTCGCCGCGCTCACGGCGGGCACCTCGACCGACAACGAGCGCAGGATGCGCCTGGAGTCGTACGTCCTGGCCGCCCGCCTCGAACAGGTCGCCGCCGCCGCGACCGTACGGCTCCGGCGCATGTCCGGCGGGCGCTACGCGCTGGTCCACACCGACGCGAGGGCCGGCGGGCAGCGGCGCTCCGGCCTGGGGCTCCAGGTCGTGGACGCCTGGACCGGCAGCGCGCGGGACACGGCGACGCTCTCGGGCGGCGAGACGTTCTTCGCGTCGCTCGCGCTCGCGCTGGGCCTGGCCGACGTGGTGACGGACGAGGCCGGGGGCGTACGGCTGGACACGCTCTTCATCGACGAGGGCTTCGGCAGCCTGGACGACCAGACGCTGGACGAGGTCCTGGACGTGCTGGACTCGCTGCGCGAGCGGGACCGGAGCGTCGGGATCGTCAGCCATGTCGCGGACCTGCGGCGCCGCATTCCGACCCAGCTGGAGATCGTCAAGGAGCGGGACGGGTCGGCGGTCCGGCAGCGGGGGTTGGAGGCGGCGGCGCTCAGCGACTGAGGGCGCGGCGGGGCAGCGGGGAGGAGTAGACCACGTTGGTAGTCACGGAGCCGAGGGTGCCGATCCGGCCGGTGATCTCTTCGAGGTGGGACATCGAGCGGGCGGCGACCTTGAGGACGAAGCAGTCGTCGCCCGTCACGTGGTGGGCCTCCAGGATCTCGGAGGTCCGTTCCAGCAGGTCGTGGAACGGCTTGTAGTTGCCGTTCGGATAGCGCAGCCGTACGTAGGCGAGGATCGGCAGCCCGAGGCGCTCGCGGTCGACGACCGCGGTGTAGCCGGTGATCACCCCGGCCTCCTCCAGCCGCCGTACGCGCTCGGTGACGGCGCTCGGGGACATCGAGACGGCGCGCGCCAGCTCGGCGAAACTGGCCCTGCCGTCGCGCTGGAGGACGTCCAGGATGCGCCAGTCCGTGCTGTCCGGGGAATACGTGGTCATGGCCCAGGGATAGCAGAGGAAACGACGGCGATTCAAGCGGAGTGCCGGGGATCGCGCCTTCAAGCGTGGGTCGGACGACCGTAAATTTCTGTGCATGACCACGACCCACGCAGACGCTCCGACCGCAGACGCTCCGACCGCAGCCGCTCCGACCGCAGCCGCTCCGACCGGCGAGGCACGGCCTCTTCCCTCTCCCGCCAACGCGGTGCTGCGCGTGCCGCCCGCGTCCCCCGCCGAGGCCGCCGCGTACTTCGGCGCGAGCCTCGCCTTCCACGCCGACGTCTCCGACGTGGCGGCGGCGCTGGGGGAGGCCGGCGACCCCGGCTTCGTCCTTCTGGACTCCCGCTCCACCGCGTCCTGGGACCAGGGCCATGTCCCCGGCGCCCTCCACCTGCCGACCGCGCGCATCGCCGAGGACGCGGAGCGGCTTCTCGACAAGGCGGTCCCGGTGGTCACGTACTGCTGGGGGCCCGGCTGCAACGGCGGTACGCGCGCCGCGCTGGCCCTGGCCGGGCTGGGCTACCGGGTGAAGGAGATGCTCGGCGGCATCGAGTACTGGATCAGGGAGGGCTTCGAGGTCGAGACCTGGGAGGGCACCGAGCGACGTGCCGCCGACCCGCTGACGGCGGTGGTGGGGGCGGAGGAGTGCGGCTGCTGACGCGTACGGGGGGGTAGTTCGGCGGACCGCCGACGGGCGGGAGAAATCCGGTGGCGGGGTGGACCGTCGGCGGACAGCATGGGGTGTCATGCCGACACCCCCGACCCCACTCCCACCTCCCGCCGTCGAAGATCTCCGCCGCGACCCGCTGCCCCTCCGGGGGCGTACCGCTCTGGTCACCGGGGCCAGTCGGCGCGGTGGGATCGGGCATGCCGCCGCCCGGCGACTCGCCGCGTACGGAGCCGGGGTCTACCTCCACCACCACGTGCCGCACGACGCCGCCCAGCCCTGGGGCGCCGATCCCGAAGGGCCCGAAGCCGTGGCCGCCTCCGTGCGGGAGGCATGCGGGGATCCGGGCGCGCGGGTGGTGCACGGGCC
>NZ_WWJY01000256.1 GCF_009865405.1 Streptomyces sp. SID3212
CCGGTGCGCGGTGGCCTCCGCGACCACGGAGTACGCGTAGGTGTGCCGCGTCGAGCCCTCGTCGTACGTACGGATGGTCCGGTTCTGGGAGAGGAAGTACGAACCGGGCGGATAGAGGACCTCCGACTCGCCCGCGAAGGCGGAGAACATGGCGATCTCCTTGCCCAGGGATCCGGGGATCTCGAACACCCCGCGGTGGGTGTGCGAGGGCCCGCTGCCCCTGCCCACGGCGAAGGCGATGGCCGCGCCGGAATCCGTGGAGGTGCTGCGGAAGAACGGCACCGAGATCACCGCGCCGTTGTACAGCGGCGAGTTGGCCGCCGGCCGGGCCAGTGACCCGGGCACGCCCCGGTCGCCCCACCAGACGGTACGCCGCACCGGGGGGAGCAGTTCCAGGGCTTCGACGGCCATCTCGATGTGTGCCTTCAGCTGACCGTGGAGCCCGTCGGCGATCGCGTCGAGCCTGCGGCGCAGCCGCGACAGCTCGGGACCCGGTTCCAGGTCGCGCAGGTCCACCAACCCCTGCAACACCTCGTGGAAACCGGGCTGGGTGCGCAGCGTCAGGGGAACGTGGCTCTCCCACGGCCCCGAGCCGGGCGACCAGACGACGTAGACGCCGCGCGTGACCAGCGTCCAGGCGACGGAACGCACCAGCCACCGGCTCGCGAGCTGTCCGAACCGCTCGCCGTTCAGGAGCGCCTTCATGAGCCGGTAGTCGGACATGCTGTAGATGAACAGGGCGGTGATGTGGGCGGGGGACAGCTTCAGCAGCGCGGCGCGGCCCTCCTCGCCGTACCGTGACAGCCACTCCCGTGCCACCTCCATGCGTTCGTCGTCGGGGGACGCCGGAACGGCGCCGGAGAGCAGGACGTCGACCATCGCCAGCAGGTCGTCGGGGACGGCGAGACCGTCGGTCGCCTGGCGGGGGAAGCGCACGCCGTCGCCGTACAGCGCCACGTGGGGAGCGCGCAGACGATCGCGCACCGCGAGGCCCTCGGGGGTGTCCGGGATGCGCTGCCAGTCGACGAGGTGGTCCCTGGCCCACCCGTGGGTACGGGCGGCGTCCCGCCGCGTCGCGACGCGCTCGTCCGCCCCGCCCATACCGACCAGGTGCGAGGCGCGCAGGACCTCGTGGAGGGACTGGACGCCCTCCAGGACCGACCAGGCGATCAGCGCCGTACGGAAGGTGGCCAGCTCGGCCGGGGTGGCTCCCAGCTCCTGGGTGCCCTGGAGCAGCCACAGCGCGGGGCCGTTCACCCCCGCCACCTGACGGAAGCCCAGGGCGTCGTGCCGCTGCCAGCTCGCGCGGGCCGCCGGGTTCAGCCTCCTCAGCGGCTGTCCGGCGTGCCGGATCCGGCCGGGCAGGGCGCGGCTGACGGTCGCGGGGCCGGTGTGGGCGAAGACCGCGTTGGCGTACGCCTCCATCAGCTGGGGGAGGGTGGCCGTGGCGTCGGGGCCGAGGAGCTGGGGGAGGGGTCCGCCCGGTGCCGCCCACCTCGGGTCGTCCGGCGGGAAGAACGCCTGGGTGGCCGCCTCCTCCCCGAACCGCTCGACGAGGAACCGGTGCGCGCGGCCCACGGTCTCGCGGACCGTGGTGGTCACCTCGGGCCGCGCGGCCAGGAGTCGCGCGAGTGTGAACTCGAAGTCGAGGCTCTTCCCGCGCCAGTAGGGATTCCCGTAGTAGCCGGTGAAACGCGGGGTGTCGGGCGCGCCGGTGATCCGCCAGGACGGGATCTGGAGGTACGTGTTGTCGTCGGAGTCGGCGGAGTTGTCGGAGTCGGAGTCGGCGTCGGACACCTCGCCGGACCCGGACAGGTCGTAGGGGGGTTCGAGCTCGGCGTCGGGCTCCGACGCCGGGCCGGAAGGGGGATCGAGGTCCATCTCCATGGCGGGGTCGGAGTCCGTGGCGCTGTCGGCGTTGACCAGCCGGGCGGCCGGGTAGCCGGTCCGGACCGGACGACCGGCGTCCGGGGCCGGTGGCGGTGCGCCGGTGGCCTGCCCGCGGCCCGGATACGCCGTCACCCACCCCGTGGCCCGCCCCTCGGCGTCCTCCAGCGCGTGGATCAGCGCCGGACCGCCGT
>NZ_WWJY01000257.1 GCF_009865405.1 Streptomyces sp. SID3212
TCGCGGCCGTTGCGGCGGCGCGTGCGGGGCGCGACCCTGGAACCCGCCACCGCGGCCCGTACCACCGCCGCGGTCTCCCCCGCGCCGCACCCCGCCGACGCGGCACACGTCCGTAACGAGCTGGAGGACCTGGAGGCCGCCACCGAGCGGGCACGACGGGACTCCGCGCGTGACAGAACAGCACCTGGGCCCCAGGTGTCGCTCACCCCGGAAGGACCTGGCAATGACGGATGACCTCACCACCGACCCGGCGAAGGCCGAGGGGCTCGGTGAATCGGCGGCGAACTTCACCTGGCTCCTCGAACGCTTCGCCGCCGAATCGGCCGGTGTCCTCGACGCCATCGCCGTCTCCTCCGACGGCATGCTCATCGCCGTCTCCCGGCGGGACGGCCACGCCGACTCCGAACGCCTCGGCGCGGTGATCTCCGGCATGATGAGCCTCGCCGCCGGCGCCTCCGCCAACTACGGCCTGGGCGACCTGAGCCGGGTGATCATGGACTACCTCGGCGGCCGGCTCCTCGTGTCCGCGCTCGGCGGCGGCGCCGTCCTCGGCGTGGTCGCCTCCAAGGAGGCCAAACTGGCCGACGTCGCCTACGAGATGACCCTCTTCACCGAGCGGGCCGGAGCCGTCATCAGCCCCGAGCTGATCGTCGAGCTCCAGAAGCGCGTCACCTCCGCGCCGGCCGGGTGAGGCACCCCGTACGAAGCTCCGGAAGGCCCAGAGGGAAGGAGGAAGGACCGTCATGGCGGCCGGCGCACCGGGAGCCGACGAGGACCAGGACGCGGGCGCGGGCGCAAGCGCCGGCACCGTACCGGAACAGTCCGGCCGCGCCCCGGCGATCCGCCCGTTCCTGCTCACCGCGGGCCGGGTGGCCGACGCCGGCAGCGCGCTGCCCCTGGAGACCCAGGTCGTGGCGACCGCGGAGGCACTCGCCGTACTCGACACCCTCACCTTCGAACCCCTGGCCATCGTCTCCGTGTGCCGCCGGCCGCAGTCCCTCGCGGAGATCGCCGCACACCTCTGCCTGCACCTCAACGTGGTCCGCGTTCTGGCCGAAGACCTCCGGGTCCAAGGACATCTGGCCGTGTACGAGCCGGACACCAGGACCGCCCAGGACCCCTCGATTCTGCAAAGGGTTATCGATGGGCTACTCGCCATCCCCGACTCCTCCGCCTGACCGCGGCCGTACGCGGCCCGGCACGGCCACCGGCGCCCAGGGCGCCGTCCAGCCGCCGCTGCCGGTGAAGATGGTCGTCGCGGGCGGTTTCGGCGTGGGCAAGACCACCACGGTCGGCTCGATCTCCGAGATCACCCCGCTCACCACGGAGGCGTCGATCACGTCGGTCTCCGCCGGGGTGGACGACCTCGCGCACACCCCGCGCAAGACGACCACCACGGTCGCCATGGACTTCGGC
>NZ_WWJY01000258.1 GCF_009865405.1 Streptomyces sp. SID3212
CTGCGCCGGGCCCCAGACCGTGGTGTCGGGCGGGGCCAGCGGCGTCCGCGCGATCCCTCCGGGCTCTCCGTCCTCCGGCACGAGGTCCCGATCCGGGTCGTGCGGGGCGGGCACGCCCGGCGCCGACACGGCCAGGTCGAGCGGCCAGCCGGGCAGCGCGCGGACGACGGTCCGCTCCTCGGGCGAGAGGTCGTACTCCATGCCGCAGTCCCAGGAGGCGATCGCGACGGCGACCAGCGACACGTCGTCCACTGCCACGGTCCAGCGCGCACCGTCGCCGTCCTGGCCCAGGACCAGCCCGTAGCCCCGGGGCCACGGTTCAAGCCCGAGCGCGGCGCACGCCTCCGGGTAGTCGTCCCCGAGGACACCGGGGAACTGCGCCGGGGTCAGCAGAGCGGCAGTGAGCACATACAGGGTGTCATCATCGATGGAATCGTCCGCTACGGACACGACACCTCCCGATTCGAGCGGTTGTCGGCGCACCCTAGCCAGTGGACCACCCGGACGTCGAGAGTCCGCTACGGCCCGGGGTCCGCGCGGTCGGTGCCGGGACCGGGCCGGACCTGCGGTGTTCTCACGCGGCGGGCAGCCCGAGGAGGCTGCGGGCCACCGTCTGCGGTGTTTCGTCGCGCTCCCGCGCCAGCGCTATCACGGCGCGGCACGCCAGCTCGCTGACGCCGAACGAGAGCGCCTCCGGCGAGACCCACCCGGCGGCCTCGTCACCGCGCTGCTGATCGTCCTCCGCGCACGCCGCCACGTAGGTGGCCGCGGCCTCGAAGAGGTTGTGCTGTCGTGCCCGGGGCTGTGATCCGGACGGTGCGGCGGGGCGGTCCGAGACAAGGATCCTGCGCAGTCGGTCGAACACCGGGTCCACCTTCCCCTGCTGACGGGCGCTGCCTGGCACTCCAACGTACGGTCCGGGGCCCCCGGGCAGAAGAGGACGTCCGCGCCCGGGCGTCCGGCGGCTCAGTCCTGACGGACCGCCAGCGCGAGAAAACGGGTCTCCTCGTCCACGTACGACTCCAGCCGCCACCCCGAACCGGTTAGCAGCGGACGGAGGTTGGGCTCGGCGCGCAGGTCGTCCTCCGTGACGACCCGGCTCTGCCGGGCGGCCAGCGCCGCGCGGCCGATGGGATGGAACAGCGCCAACCGCCCGCCGGGACGCACGACGCGCGCCAACTCCGCCAGCCCTTCCGCCGGTTGCGGCAGGTGGGCGATCAGTCCGGCGGCGAACACCGCGTCCAGCGCCCCGTCCCTGACCGGCAGCACGGCCACATCGGCGCGCACCAGCCG
>NZ_WWJY01000259.1 GCF_009865405.1 Streptomyces sp. SID3212
GCGTGCCCCCGCGCCTTGGGCGTGGGCGCCCCGGCCACGGACGCGCGCGGCGCGAAACCGGACACCTCCGGAATGCGCCCGTCCCCGCGAACCGCCTGCCCCCCGGCTCCCCGCGACTGCTCCGACACCGCCGATCCGACGTCGCCCATGGCGTGCCGCCTCCCCCGTGCTCGTACGTACGCGTGCCTGCTCCTGCTGAATCAGGCCAACATCAACTGAGCACGACGTTACCGCCGGGCGAAGCCGGCCGCCTCCCCCTGTGGACAACCCCGGACAGCCGCCCGTTCCGGCCATATGAACGCACGACACGAACGCACGGCACGCAGGCGTAAACCCCCGAAAAGATCCAGATCCGCCGGAAGCCGGACAGGAGCTAGCAGTTCCCCCCGCAGTCCCCTTCGCCCGGCGGCTCGCCCAGATATGACTCCGACCACATTCTCAGCTCTTTGAGCGCGGGCTCCATCGCCTGTCCCGCCTCCGTCAGCCGGTACGCGACCCGAAGCGGCGGCCCGTCGTCGACCTCCCGTACGACCAGCCCCGCCGCCGCCAGTTCCGTGAGCCGGTCGGAGAGCATGCGCTCGCTGATCCCCGGGATGGCCCGCCGCAGTTCGGCGAAGTAGACCGCGCGCTGCATCAGCACGGAGACGATCGGGCCGGTCCACCGCTTGCCGAACAGCTCGAAGACGCGGGTGATCCCCACGTCGACCTTCCTGCACGCGTCCTCGCTGTGCTCCGCGTTCCGCTCCGCCATACCCCCAGAGTACTGGCGTCTCCCCATCGGGATGAACAAAAGTAAGTGACTATGTTATCCATAGGTACGCACAGAATCTTGGTTCCTTACGGGGCTTCGGGCTCTGTGCGCGACCACCCCCGCCCCTGCCCGATGGAGACCCGTCATGGCCACGCTTCTGCACCTCGACTCCGCCCTCTTCCCCCAGGGCTCCGCCTCCCGCGACATCACGGCCGCCTTCGTGAAGTCCTGGCTGGAGCAGCACCCGGAGGGCAAGGTCGTCTACCGCGACCTCGCCGCCTCGCCGATCCCCCACCTGGACGCCGCGGCCGTCGGGGCGGGGCCGGACCACGAGCTGCGCGCCGTGCTGGCCGCCGAGCTCGCCGAGGCGGACGCCGTGCTGATAGGCGCCCCGATGTACAACTTCACGATCGCCTCCACCCTCAAGGCGTGGCTCGACCAGGTGATCATCGTCGGCGCCAACACGGGCCCCGGCGGCCCGGTGGCAAGCACCCCGTTCACGATCGTCGCCAGCCGCGGCGGCTCGTACGCCCCCGGCACGCCCCGCGAGGACTTCGAGTTCGTCCAGAACTACCTGGAGAAGGTCCTGACCGGCATGCTCGGCATCACCGAGATCGACTTCATCGTCCCGGAGCTGACCCTGGCCCCCGTGAAGCCGGAGATGGCCGACCTCATCCCCCTCGCCGAGGCCTCCCGCGCGAAGGCCCACGAAGAGGCGGTCCAGAAGGCCAAGGCCCTCGCCGCCCGCCACGCGGCCTGACCCGCGTCACAGCACGGAACGGGCCTCGGGGCGGTGTCCTAGGACACCGCCCCGAGGCCCGAAGCGTCTGACATCCCGTCATCCGCCATCACCTTGACCGACCCCGGCCGTGACATGCGTCACTGAGGCCCTGGCCACGCTCGTACACCGGGCGCACGGCCCCCACCCCGTACATACCCCGTACATACGAGAAGCGGGCCCCCGCCAGGACTTTCGTCTCCGGCCGGGACCCGCTCTTCGGTTTCTCTGTGCGCGAGGGGGGAGTTGAACCCCCACGCCCTTTCGGGCACTGGAACCTGAATCCAGCGCGTCTGCCTATTCCGCCACCCGCGCATTGGGTGTGCCGTCCGGTGCCTCACCTGCTGGTGTGCGCTCCTGGCGACATCGAGAAGATTAGCACGCTGGAGGGGGTCGGATCACATCCGTTCGTTTGGCCGGCCCGGTCCCGGAACAGGGAACGAACGGGGGCGGCCCCCACTCCTCCTCCACACACCCGGGGTGCGGGACACTGTCGGGAGGCCGCCTCTACGATCCGTGTGAGAGGTGACACTCATCAACGGGGCGGACATGGGGAACCAGCCTATTTCCCGGCGCGTGGATACGATCAGTAAGCAGTACCAGGACAGCAACGACCGAGGAGGTGCCCCATGGGAGTCATGAAGCGTTTCGAACAGCGTCTCGAAGGTTTGGTCAACGGCACCTTCGCGAAGGTCTTCAAGTCCGAGGTCCAGCCCGTGGAGATCGCCGGCGCCCTCCAACGCGAGTGCGACAACAACGCGACGATCTGGAACCGCGAGCGGACCGTCGTACCCAACGACTTCATCGTCGAGCTGAGCACGCCCGACTACGAGCGGCTCAGCCCGTACTCCGGACAGCTCGGGGACGAACTGTCCGGGCTGGTCCGCGACTACGCGAAGCAGCAGCGCTACACCTTCATGGGACCCATCAAGGTCCACCTGGAGAAGGCCGAGGACCTCGACACCGGTCTGTACCGGGTGCGCAGCCGCACCCTGGCGTCGAGTACGTCCCAGGCCTCCGGGCCCGCCCCCGCGGCCCCCCAGGGCGGCTACGGCTACCCGCCCGCCGCCGCACCGCCCATGCCCGCCGCACCCCCGCCAG
>NZ_WWJY01000260.1 GCF_009865405.1 Streptomyces sp. SID3212
CGACCCGGACCTGATCACCGTGCGAGGCCGCCGCCTCCTCGCCGAGGCGGACGTCGTCATCGCCGACCGCCTCGGCCCCCGCGACCTCCTGGACGAACTGCCACCGCACGTCGAGGTGATAGACGCGGCGAAGATCCCGTACGGACGCGCCATGGCCCAGGAGGCGATCAACGAGGCGCTGATCGAACACGCCAAGGCGGGCAAGGCCGTCGTCCGCCTCAAGGGCGGCGACCCGTTCGTCTTTGGACGCGGCATGGAGGAGGTCCACGCCCTCGCCGCCGTGGGCATCCCCTGTGTGGTGGTCCCGGGCATCTCCAGCTCCATCAGCGTGCCGGGTGCTGCCGGGATCCCCGTCACCCACCGTGGGGTGGCCCACGAGTTCACCGTGGTCAGCGGTCACGTCGCCCCCGACGACGCGCGCTCCCTGGTCGACTGGGCCGCGATCGCCCGCCTGCGTGGCACGCTGGTCCTCCTCATGGCCGTCGACAAGATCGGCGCCATCGCCCAGGCCCTCATCGCGCACGGCAAGTCCCCCGAGACCCCCCTCGCCCTGGTCCAGGAAGGCACCACCGCCGCCCAGCGCCGGGTCGACGCGACGCTCGCGACGGTGGCGGAGGCCGTACGGACCCATGACGTACGCCCTCCGGCGGTCATCGTCGTCGGGGACGTCGTGGCCCTCGACTGACGGGTTCCGCACCCGGCCGGGTGGGACGGTGGCGTTCACCGGTCCCCAGACATGTGGCTGGGTAGGGACCGGTGAGCGCCGTTGGTACGAGTGCCTTGCTGCGCCGACGGACCGTGGGACGACGCGTCGCCCTCCGCACCAGCCTCATCCTGGCCCTCAGCGGCTGCGCCGACGGCCCCTGAGCCCGACCGGGCTTCCACCGAGGCCCGGGGCCACCCTCCCACCCGCCCCCGTGGCCACGCACCCCCCTC
>NZ_WWJY01000029.1 GCF_009865405.1 Streptomyces sp. SID3212
GGACGCCCGGCCACGGACCCGCGGGCCCGTGAGGAGACCGCCGCGGTCTGGGGCGTACGGGAACTGCCGCACGCCTACGGGCGCGACACCGGCCAGATCGTCGAGGCCGCCGCGACCGGCGAACTGGGCGCCCTGGTCGTCGCGGGCGTCGAACTGGCGGACCTGCCGGACCCGGCGGGCGCGCGGGCCGCGCTCGACGCGGTCGGCTTCCTGGTCTCGCTGGAGCTGCGGCCGAGCGAGGTCACCGACCGGGCGGACGTGGTCTTCCCGGTGGCGGCCGTCGCCGAGAAGCCCGGCACGTTCCTCAACTGGGAGGGCAGGGCGCGGCTGTTCGAGGCGGCGCTCAAGCCCGAGCAGATGACGCGGCGCCTGGCCCCCTCCGACGCGCGTGTCCTCCACATGCTGGCGGACGCCCTGGACGTGCACTTCGCGCTGCCCGACCACCGGGCCGTACGGTCCGAACTGGACCGGCTCGGCGGCTGGGACGGCTCCCGGGCCACCGCGCCGCGCGAGTCGGCCCGTCCGGTGCCGCGCCCCGGCGACGGCGAGGCGGTCCTCGCGGGCCACCGGCTGCTGCTCGACCAGGGCCTGCTCCAGCAGGG
>NZ_WWJY01000261.1 GCF_009865405.1 Streptomyces sp. SID3212
CCAGGCGGCCCAGGCGGCCCGTACGGGATCGGCCTCGGCCGCGACCGCTCCGGACGCCGCCACCGGAGCCGGAGCCGCAGCCGCGGCCTCCGCCTCGGGCGAGGCCTCAGGTGAAGGAGCCGGGCGGGGCGACGGGCGGGGGGACGGCGAACCGCCCTCCGGGAACCCGAAGAAGCCCCTCCTCGCAGCCGCCGGCCTCGCGGGTGTGGTCCTCCTGGCGGTGCCGCTGCTGATCTGGGCGACGAACGACTCCGACAAGAAGACGGACACCACGTCGGTGGTCGCCGAGTCCGACACCATCCTCGACGACCAGGCGTTGAACGCGCCGCCGGAGGACTACGCCCCGGCGTCGCCGACGGCGAAGCCGACGACCGCCAAGCCGTCCGTCAAGGCCAAGGCGAAGGCCCTGCCCCCGGCCGAGCCGCCGACTCCGCCGTCGCCGTCGCCGACGGCGGAGAAGTCCGAGCCGGTGAAGAAGGCGCCGAAGAAGAAGGCGGTGGTCGAGGCCAAGCCGCCGGCCAACACCGCGTCGCTCGCCGTCATGAAGCTGGCCACCCAGCACGCGGGCCGGCACATCTGCTACCGGGCCTACGTCAAGGGCATCGGCTGGCAGGCACCGGTGTGCGACGGAGCCGAGGCGGGCACGCAGGGGCAGAACCGGCCCATCACGGCCCTCAACATCGCCGTGTCCTCGACCAACGGGGTGAACGCCACCCCCTGGACCATGGGGGAGGGCTACAAGGCACCCTGGAAGGGCGCGGCCGACGGCGGCGACCTGTACATCGGGGTCGCGTCGAGCAGTGCCCCGGCCCTGGGCGGCTTCGCGATCAACATCGGGGTCCCCCTGGTGTGCGAGAACGCGTTTGTCACCGACCGGGGATGGCTGGGTCTGAAGTGCGACGACCCCGGCGGCGAGAACCTCATCTTCGCCGGGACCCTGGAGAAGACCCTGGCCCTCCAGGCCATCAGGCTCACCGTGTGAGACGGGCCGCCCCGCGGGTGGGTGGCGGAACGCCGCGCACGTGACCGCGAAGGAAGCGCCCGCCGGGTGAACCTCCCCGGCGGGCGCTTCTTTTCCACGGCGTTGACGGCGATGACGGCGTTGACGGCGCTGTGCGGCGACGACGGCGCCGTACGGCGTCAGCGCGCCGCTTGTTCGTGCCGCGCCGGGCGCTCCCCGTACGGCAGGTCCTCGGGCAGCAGCGTGGTGAGGTCGGCGAGGCTGGGGGACCGCAGTCCGCCGAGCCGGCGCGCCTGGCTGGTCATCATGGTCTCCAGCAGCTGGCGGGCGAGCCGGGCGTTGCCGAAGGACCGGTCCCGGGGGATCGCGTCCACGTGGGCGCGCAGCATCGCGAGGGTGTCGGGGCCGCACTCGTAACCGGAAGCGGTGGCGTGCCGGGAGACGATGGTGACCAGTTCCTCCGTGCTGTAGTCCTCGAACTGCACGTACTTGGAGAACCGCGAGGCCAGCCCGGGGTTGGAGGCGAGGAAGCGCTCCATCTCCTCGGTGTACCCGGCGACGATGACCACCACCTCGTCACGGTGGTCCTCCATGAGCTTGAGGATCGTGTCGACGGCTTCCCGTCCGAAGTCGTTGGAGGATCCCTCGGGGGTCAGGGTGTACGCCTCGTCGATGAACAGCACCCCGCCGAGCGCGCTGGTGAAGACCTCCTTGGTGCGCTGGGCGGTGTGTCCGACGTACTGGCCGACCAGGTCCGCCCTGGCCACCTCGACCAGGCCGGCCCGGGGCAACACCCCCAGCGAGTGCAGGAGTTTGGCGTACAGCCGCGCGACGGTGGTCTTTCCGGTGCCCGGTGGCCCGGTGAAGACCAGATGGTTGCTGATCCTGGGGCTGGGCAGCCCGGCGGCGACCCGCTGCCGTGCGTTGGACAACAGGCTGACCAGATCGGTCACTTCACGCTTCACCGCCCCGAGGCCGACCATGGCCGTCAGCTCCGCCATCGGGTCGGCCGCGTCGTCCCCGCCGCGCGGCGTGCCGTCGACGGCCGCCGCCTCCGCGTCCCCGACGTCCTGCGGCAGCAGCAGGGTCAGGTCGCTCTCGTCCGGGTCGGCCATGGACGCGAGCCGGAACGACTGGCGGTCCACCATGTCCTCGAACACCCCGCGCGCCGCCCGGCCGTTGCCGAAGGACGCGTCGCGCGTCATGCCCTCGAACCGTACGGCCAGCGCCTCGCGCGTCAGCGGTCCCAGCTCGAACTGGTGGCGGTTGCACATGGATTCGGTGATGGTGACCAGTTCGTCCACCGCGTAGTTGCCGAACTCGATGGTACGGGTGAACCGGGAGGCCATCCCGGGGTTGGCGGACAGGAACGACTCCATCTGCTCGGAGTAGCCGGCCGCGACCACCACCACGTCGTCGCGGTGGTCCTCCATCAGCTTGAGAAGGGTGTCGACGGCTTCCCGCCCGAAGTCGTTGGAGGATCCCTCGGGGGTGAGGGTGTACGCCTCGTCGATGAACAGCACCCCGCCGAGCGCGCTGGTGAAGGCCTCCGTGGTCTTGATGGCCGTACCGCCGATGATCTGGGCCACCAGATCGGCCCGGGCGACCTCGACGAGGTGGCCGCTGCGCAGGATGCCCAGGTCGGCGAGGATGCTCCCGTACAGCCGCGCCACCGTGGTCTTTCCGGTGCCGGGCGGTCCGGAGAAGATCAGGTGCCGGCTCATCGAGGGGACCGGCATGCCGAGCTTGCGGCGGCGTTCTGCGAGCTGGTTGAGGTTCACCAGGGTGGTGACCTGGTGCTTGACGTTCTCCAGGCCGATGAGCGCGTCCAGGTCGTCCATCGGGGTGCGCGGCGCGGAACCCTTCTCGGACCCGCCCGGGGCCCCGCTCCCGCCCGTGACCTCGGCGCTCTCTCCCCAGCTGTCCGCCGCGCCGTTGTCCGCGCTGGTGAGGTACTCGACGGAGAGGCGCTCGCTGCCCCGGCTCTGCCGCAGGCCCGCGCCCCGGTTGTCGCGCACCACACACCGGTTGAGCTGGACGGGCTCGGCGCTGTCGACCCGTATGCCGTCGCCCGTGCTGCCGGTGATCTCGCAGGAGGAGAGCGAGGCCCGGCCGCCGTGGGACACCTGGATGCCGTGGGCCTTCGAACCGCTCACCCGCACCCGGTCCAGGGCGAGTTCCCCCTCGTCCCCCACGGTGATGCCCGCGTCGGCGCTGTCGCTGATCTCGCAGTCCCGCAGGGTTCCGCGCCCGCGCTCACCGATGACCACACCCGAGCGGGCGGAGGAGCGCAGCGCGGTGTCGCTGATCTCGGGGTCGGCGTCGTCGTCCACGCTCAGCCCGCTGCCGCCCGCCGACTCGACCTCGCAGTGCTCCAGCCGGCCCCGGCCGTCGTCGGTGATCTCGATGCCGTGGCCGCCCGCGCCGAGGACCCGGGTGTGGCGCAGCAGGGGGTTGGCGGAGGCGCGGACGTGGATGCCGACCCCGGCCGCGTCCAGGACGTCCAGGCGCTCGAACTCGGCCGTGGAGTGGTCACTGAGGTACACCGCCCCGGAGGTGTCGGCGCAGTCGCTCACCACGGTGTCCCTGAGCAGCGGGGAGCTGCCGTCCACGACCCGGACGGCGGACTGGGTCGCGGTGTGGAAGGCGCACCCCTCCAGGTTTCCGCGCGAGCGGTCGAGTACGAGGAGTCCGCTGTGCTTGGTACGCCGGGTGACGCACCGCCGCAGCAGGGGGTCGGCGCCGCCGGAGATGACGATGCCGCTCTGGGCCGTCGACTCGAACGTCGTGTCCTCGATCTCGGGGCGGGAGAGGCTGCTCACGAGCAGGCCCACCGAGGTGTGGTGGACGGTGGAGCGCAGGACCCGGGTCGAGCTGTGGCCCTCCAGGGCGATGGCGGGCTTGTCGGTGCCGGAGATGTCACAGCTGTCGACGGTGCCGCCGGCCTCGCCGCTGGCGAGGATGCCGTTGGCGCGCGCGCCGCGGATCCGGCAGTCGCGGACGAGGGGCCTGGCGCTCTCGCCGATCACCACGGCGGAGGTGCCGAAGTTCTCGAACACGCAGTCCTCGATGACGCTTTCGGTCTCCGAGGAGTCGACGACCCCCGCGCCGCCGGGATTGGTGACACGGCAGGCGCGGGCGGCCAGCGAGCCCTTGCCGCGGACCAGCAGCGCCGCCCATCCCGCGCCGCTCACGGTGCAGCCGTCGAGGGCCGCCTGGCCGGCCGGGATGTCCACGACGGGCAGTTCCTTGTCGCGTCCGCGCAGGGTCAGCCCGCTGAGCATGACGGCGTCGGCCATGAGGCTGATCGCGCTGCCGGCGCGCGGGCAGATCTCGACCGTTCCCGGCTCGCCCTCGGCGACGATCGTCACCCGGTTCCTGATGACCAGGTTCTCGGCGTACCGCCCCGGGCGCACATGGATCACCGCCCCGGTGCGCGCCTGGGCCAGTGCCTCACCGATCGTCGGGAAACAGTCCGGCCGTTCCGGGCAGACCGTGAGTATGTGCCGTGCCACGCGCCTCGAACCTCCTGGTATTGCTGGGTCTTTGGCCTGCCCTGTGCGTGCGCCTGAGTATGGCATGCGCATACCATGTGATAATGCGAAGCACCATGAAATACAGGTATGCGGGCCTCGTGCTGGCTGTCGCGGTCATCCTGCCAGTCACCTGCGGGCCCGCCTTCGCCACACCGGGCGGGTCGTTCGGTCCCGGCGCCGACGAGCCGGTCGCCACGCTGCTGCCCCCGCTGCCGCTGCGCCTCGGCGAGGGCAACCCCTGCACCGGGCCCTCCGAGGAGACCGCCACCGGGGCGGCCTGGTCGCAGAAGGCGCTCGGGCTGCCGAGGGCCCAGCGGATCTCCGAAGGCGCCGGGGTGACCGTCGCGGTGGTCGACACCGGGGTCGCCTCCGGTGTGCCCGGCCTGGCCGGCCGGGTGACGGCGGTCGACGGGGCGGAGGAGGACTGCGTGGGACACGGCACCTTCGTCGCCGGTCTCATCGCCGCCGCCCCGCAGAAGGGCAGCGGAATCACGGGAGTCGCCCCGAAGGCCGACATCGTCGCGCTGCGGGGGACCGACGAGCGCGGGGTGCCGTCGCCGGAACTGGTCGCCCTCGGAATCCGGACGGCCGTGGACCGGAAGGCGCGGGTCGTCTACGTCGGGCACGCGCTGCGCACGGGCAGGGAGGAGATCACCGACGCCGTCGCCTACGCCACGGAGCACGACGTGCTGGTGGTCGCCCCCGCAGCCCCGGACGCCGTGCCCAAGGAGGAGCGCGGGCCCGGCAACTCCATGCCGCGGGGCCCCTATTGGCCGGCCGCCGTGCCGGGCGTCCTCGCCGTGGTGGACTTCGGGCCCACCGGCGTACGGCAGGAGAACGCGCCGCCCGCCCATGAGCCGGACCTGTCGGCGCCGGGCAGTTCCATGGTCGGTGCCGGGCCGGGCGGACCCGGCCACTACATCGGGTCCGGCGCCTCGCTCGCCGCGGCGGGTACGGCGGGGGCCGCCGCTCTCGTACGGGCCTACCGGCCGGAGTTGACCGCGCGGGAGGTCGCCCGCCGCCTGCTCGCGACCGCCTACCCGTCGGACACCCCCCGCCTCGACCCCTACGCCGCCCTGTCCCTCGTACAGGAACACAGCGCGTCCGCGCGGGAGGCCGCCGCGCGGGCCGCCCCCGCGCACCTGCCCGAGCCCGCCGACGCCGGCCCCCGGAACCGGG
>NZ_WWJY01000262.1 GCF_009865405.1 Streptomyces sp. SID3212
CGGTCGGTGCCGGGGACCCCGGCCGGGGGGCGGCCGGGCCGCCGGGGGCCGGCGGTCGTCGGGAGGTACGCGGTGGCGGCCGTCATCAGCTGCCGGCCGGGCGGACGAGGGACATGGCGGTCCGCAGGAGGATGCAGACGTCCTGCCACAGCGACCAGTGGTCGATGTAGTGGTTGTCGAAGCGCGAGCGGTCCTCGATCGAGGTGTCGCCGCGCAGCCCGTGCACCTGCGCGAGACCGGTGATGCCGACGGGCATCCGGTGGCGGGCGGCGTACCCCGGGTGGGTCTTGCTGAAGTTGGCGACGAAGTAGGGGCGTTCGGGGCGCGGGCCGACCAGGCTCATGTCACCGCGCAGGACGTTCCACAGCTGCGGCAGCTCATCCATGGACGTACGGCGCAGGAAGTTCCCCACCGTGCTCATCCGGTGGTCGCCCGCGACGCTCCAGCGGGTGGCGGCCTCGTGCGGATCGGCGCGCAGGGTACGGAACTTGAGCAGGGTGAAGGGGCGGCCGTCCTGGCCGACGCGCTCCTGGCGGAACAGCACGCCCGGTCCGTCGCAGAGCCGGACGGCGAGGGCGCAGGCCAGCAGGAGCGGGGAGACGGTGAGCAGGACGGGGGCCGTCATGACCACGTCCAGCAGACGCTTGGCGAGCGCGCCCCGGCGGCGGGCGGCCGGGGGCTCCAGGCGGCGTCCGGCGAAGCCCCAGACGTGCCGGGCCATGTCGCCG
>NZ_WWJY01000263.1 GCF_009865405.1 Streptomyces sp. SID3212
CGCCGCCCCCGCGTCCGGCTCCGCCGCGGCATCCCGTCGGCCGCGCGGGAGGCCGTGGCGAGGCTGCGGAGGCACCCGTACCGCCGGAAACCGTGGCGCGGTGTGCCGGGCCGCCAGTCCTTCCGTCCCTCGGCAGAGCGTGGCGTGGGACGCGACCCCTGTGGCGCCGGCGGACCGGCACGTACCGCGGCGTGAGGACTCCTCGCGTCCCGCACCACCATGCGCTGCCGTACGGGCGCCCCGCCCCGCCCCCGCTCCGCAGCTCCCGCCGTACCTCGCCCGGCCGATCCCGGCCCACCCGCTCAGACCGGCTCACCCGCTCAGACCGCCTCATCCGCCACCGTCCCTTCTTGCCAAGCCCGTTCGGAGGACCCGATGGAGGACCCGATGACCGACACCGCAGCAACCTCGGACCGTACGTACAGCGCGACCTCGGGCCGTGCGGCGGACACCGCTCCCGGTGGGGCGGGTTCGGCTGCCCTCGATGCGCACGCCACCGCGTGGGAGGATCTTGTCGTCTCGGCGCTGCTCGGTACGGACCGCCGCACCCCGCCCGGCGGGATCCTGGCCTCCGGCAAGGACGCGCCCACCGCGCTGCTGGACTCCGCCGCCTTCCACACCGTCCGCCGTCGGGCGGGGCTGCTTCCCGCGCGCGCGGCGGCGCGTCCCGAGCCGGCGCCCCGTGACACCCGCGGGCCGTTGCCCGAGGCG
>NZ_WWJY01000264.1 GCF_009865405.1 Streptomyces sp. SID3212
GGCGGCGTCGACGTCCTCCGCCGTACCGGCCGGGACCGTGGCGATGACCTGTTCGTCCGTGGGGTTCACGACGGCGATCGTGTCCGTCCCCGCGGCGGGCCGCCAGTGTCCGCCGATGTACATGCCGTCGTGTGCCTTCATGGTGATTCCCTCCGGGCCTGCCGAGTCGGCGCCTCGGTACGCGTGCGCGTCGGCGTCCCGTCCAAACTAGCGGCGTTAGTTTTACGGCGCCAGGGTGTCGCTGCCCACAGTCGTACGGCTCCCGGCCTCCGGCCTCCGGCTCCCGGCTCCCGACCGCGCTCAGCCGTCGAGGCCCGGCAGGTCCCTGGGCGCCGGGCAGATGCGGCGGCCCTGGTGGTCGAAGACGTAGAGGTGGGCGAGGTCGACGAGGAGGGGGACCTGGGCGCCGGTCCGCAGGCGCAGGTCGGGGCCGGTCCGCACGACGAGGTCACTGGCCGCGAGGGCCGGGCGCTCCTGCGGGGCGGAGGGCGTGTCGCTCCCGCGGTCGTCGAGCACCACGACGGGCCCGCTGACGTGACCGCCGCCGGCCGGGGCGGCGGTTCGGCCGTT
>NZ_WWJY01000265.1 GCF_009865405.1 Streptomyces sp. SID3212
CTCCCGCGTCGGCACCGGCCCCGGCCGCCGCCGCGCCGCCGCTCCTCTTCGCCTCCTGCACGGTTATCCCCAGCTCTCCTGATCGGGTTGACAAACGCGAGTGGGCGCTCGCATTCTTGGATCAATGCGAGCGACGACTCGTATTTGCCATTCTATGGCGCTGTCCGACCCTTACTTTGGGTCACGGTGAAGGGGACACCGCACCATGTCCGATGTCAACAGCGAGCCGCGCCGCGGCGGCTGGACCAGGATCGTCACGGCGCGTCCGCGCCTGACCCTGCTGCTGGCCCTGGTCGTCACGGCGCTGGCCGTGGTCGCCGGGAGCGGGGTCGGCGACCGGCTGGCGAGCGGCGGCTGGCAGGACCCGAACGCCGAGTCGAGCTACGCGACGAAGGCGCTGGAGCGGGAGTTCCCCGCCTCCCAGCCGAATCTGCTCCTGCTCGTCGACAGCGGGACCCGGAGCGTCGACGACCCCGCGGTCGCCGCGGAGGCCAGGAAGCTCACGGACCGGCTGGCGGCCGAACGGGGCATCACGGGAGTCGGGTCGTACTGGCAGGAGGGCGCGCCCGCGCTGCGTGCCAAGGACGGGCGGCAGGCGCTGGTCGCGGCCCGGATCGAGGGCGACGAGAAGACGGCCGCCGACGTGCTGGACCGGATAGCGCCCTCGTACGAGGGGGCGCGGGGGCTTCTGACGGTCTCGCTCGGCGGGCCCGTGGCCGTGCAGCACGAGATGCAGACCCTGATCCAGGAGGACCTGCTGCGGGCCGAGCTGATCGCCCTGCCGGTCACGCTGGTGCTGCTGGTGATGGTGTTCGGCAGCGCCGTCGCCGCACTGCTGCCGCTGGGCCTCGGCATCGTCGCCATCCTGGGGACGAACGCGGTGCTGCGCGGGATCACGGAGCTGACGGACGTCTCGGTCTTCGCGCAGAACCTGACCACGGCGCTGGGCCTCGGACTGGCGGTCGACTACGCGCTGTTCGTCGTGCGCCGGTTCCGCGAGGAGCTGGCGGCGGGGGCGGAGGTGCGGGAGGCCGTGGGCACCACGATGCGTACGGCGGGGCGGACGGTGCTGTTCTCCGCGCTGACCGTGGCGGCCTCGCTGGCGGCGCTGCTCGTCTTCCCCCAGTTCTTCCTGCGGTCCTTCGCCTACGCGGGAATCGCGGTGGTGCTGCTGGCGGCCGTCGCGGCGCTCGTCCTGCTGCCGGCCACGCTGATGCTGCTGGGACACCGGGTGAACGCGCTGGATCTGCGGAAGCTGCTGCGCCGTCGCGGACGCGGGCCCGCCACGGTCCCTGCGGGTTCGGATCCGGTGGGTGCGGTCTCTGCGGGTACGGCCCCTGTGGGTACGGCTCCGGCGGCTGGGGAGCCCGTGGCCGCCGCGCAGACGGCGGCGGCCGAGGAGGCGTCCGGATGGGGGCGTACGGCGGCGCTGGTGATGCGGCGGGCCCCGCTCTTCGCGGTGGCCACCACCGCCGGCCTTGTCCTGCTCGGACTGCCCTTCCTGGGCGTCACGTTCGGGTCCTCCGACTACCGTCAGCTGCCGACGAGCGCCGAGACCCGGGTGGTCCAGGAGGAGATGGGGCGTGGCTTCCCGGCCGGGCCCAGCGGCGCGCTGTACGTGGTGGCGGAGGGGGCCGCCACGCCGTCCGCGTACACCGACTTCCGCGACCGGGCGGCTGCCCTGCCAGGGGTGCTGCGGGTCGACGGCCCGGTGACCTCGGGCACGCACGCGTACTTCACCGTCAGTTCCCGGGGGGAGGCGATCGGGGAGACCGCCCAGCACCTCGTCACCGCTCTCCGTGCCGTGCCGGCGCCGTTCGACACCTCGGTGACCGGTCCGGCCGCCACGCTGGTCGACTCCAAGGGTGCGACAGCGGACCAGCTTCCCTGGGCGCTGGCCGTCATCGTGGTGGTGACCTTGGTGCTGGTCTTCCTCCTCACCGGCAGTGTGCTGATCCCGGTCCAGGCGGTGGTGCTCAACGCGCTGAGCCTGACGGCGATGTTCGGCGCGGTGGTCTGGGTCTTCCAGGACGGCCATCTCTCGGGACTGCTCGGCTTCACCCCGACCGGGGACATCGACACGACCCTGCCGGTCCTGATGTTCTGCATCGCCTTCGGACTCTCCATGGACTACGGGGTGTTCCTGCTCTCCCGGATCAAGGAGGAGTACGACCGGAGCGGCGACCACGACCGGGCGGTGGCCTTCGGCCTGCGGCGCACCGGCGGGCTGATCACCGCGGCGGCCGTGATCCTCGCGGTGGTGATGGTGGCCATAGGCACCTCGCGGGTCACCAACACGAAGATGCTGGGCCTCGGGATAGCCCTCGCCGTGATCATGGACGCGATGGTGGTGCGCAGCCTCCTCGTCCCCGCGGTGATGAAGCTGACGGGCACGGCGACCTGGTGGGCACCGGGGCCGCTGCGCCGCTTCCACGACCGGTTCGGCCTGAGTGAGGGCGAGGGTGCGGGGGAGCCGGTGGCGGACACGCCGGACGGCGGGCAGCCGCCTGTACGGGAACGGGACACGGCGGGCGTATGAGACCCGGCCGGGCCCCGTACCGAAGTGCGGTACGGGGCCCGGCCGGGTCATCGCCCCCTTCGTCCGTGTTGTCGGCCCGTCAGGTCCGGCGCGCCGGGATCATCTGGACCCTCTGTTGCCGGGCCGGTTGGCCACCCAGGTGCGGACGGTGTCCGCGTACCAGTAGGGCTTGCCGTTCTCCACATGGTCGGGCGGCGGGAGCAGCCCGTGTTTCCGGTACGAGCGGACGGTGTCCGGCTGCACCCGGATGTGCGCCGCGATCTCCTTGTACGACCAGAGTCCTTTGTCCGTCATCAGTGGCACCTCCTTGCGTCCGCCGCAGGGGCGGCCTGTGGGGCCGTCGGGGGAGCTGCGGCAAAGACGCTGGCGATCACTCAGCCTGTGCCCGATGAACGACGGAGAGTGATGGGGAGACTGGGTCTGTCGCCCCCCTGTGACGGAAGACCCGCGTAATGGAGATATGTGTGACAGAAAGGGGATTCTTGTGACACATACGGCACATGATCGCCCGAGAGGTCATGGGCGACCGGAGGTGCTTCGGTGGCGCCGGTCTCAGACCCCGCAGCTGCGCAGGAAGCGGCGGGTACGGGTGGCGATGGGGAAGGGCTTGTCCGGCGGGCAGGGGTACATGTCCTGCTCGACGATCGCGAAGAGGTCCACGTCCAGCCGCTGCGCCGCCGCCAGCACCGGCTCCAGCGCGGGAACGCCGGCCGGCGGCTCGCACATGACGCCCCGCCCGACGGCCGGTCCGAACGGCACCTCGTGTGCCACGACCTCGGCGAGGATCTCCGGGTCGACCTGCTTGAGGTGCAGGTAGCCGATGCGTTCGCCGTACGTCTCGATCAGCTTGACGCTGTCGCCGCCGCAGTAGGCGTAGTGCCCGGTGTCCAGGCAGAGCGAGACCAGTTCCGGGTCGGTGGAGTCCAGGAAGCGGTTGACGTTCTCCTCGGTGTCGACGTGGGTGTCGGCGTGCGGGTGGACGACGATCCGCAGGCCGTAACGGTCCCGCACCTCGCGGCCAAGGCGTTCGGTCTGCGTCGTCAGGTCGCGCCACTGCGCCGGGGTGAGGGTCCGGTCCTCCAGCACCTCACCGGTCTTGTCGTCGCGCCAGAAGGCGGGGATGACCACCAGATGGTCGGCGCCCATCGCCCGGGTGAGCGCCGCGATGTCCGAAACATGCTCCCAGGTCTTGTCCCAGACCGAGGGGCCGTGGTGCAGCCCGGTGAAGACCGTCCCGGCCGAGACCTTCAGCCCGCGCTTCGCGGTCTCCTCGCCCAACCGGTCGGGATCGGTGGGCAGATAGCCGTACGGGCCGAGCTCGATCCACTCGTAGCCGGCCTCGGACACCTCGTCGAGGAAACGCCGCCAGGGCACCTGTCGCGGGTCGTCGGGAAACCACACCCCCCACGAATCGGGGGCCGACCCGACGCGGATGCGGTTCAGTGGGGGTACGGATGAAGTCATAACGGTCAGCTTTCCGGCCATTCGGAAAGAGTGTCAAGCCTTCGTCCGAATGTCAGGACAAAACATTGACAGGGCGCGGGGCGGAGCACTACACCTGGGGTGGCCGAGACCGGAGGACACATATGCCCGAGCCGTACGAGCCGTACGACGTCATCACCATGGGGCGGATCGGGGTAGACCTCTATCCCCTCAGGACCGGGGTCCCGCTGGCCCAGGTCGACACGTTCGGGAAGTTCCTGGGCGGCTCCGCGACCAACGTGGCCGTCGCCTCCGCGCGCCTGGGCCGCCGTACCGCCGTCATCACCCGCACCGGCCGGGACGCCTTCGGGGACTATCTCCACCAGGCCCTCGGGGAGTTCGCGGTGGACGACCGCTGGGTGACACCGGTCGACCGGTACCCGACCCCGGTCACCTTCTGCGAGATCTTCCCCCCGGACCACTTCCCGCTCTACTTCTACCGCGAGCCCAAGGCCCCCGACCTGGAGATCCACCCGCACGAACTGGACCTGGACGCCATCAGGTCCGCCCGGATCTTCTGGATGACCGGCACCGGCCTCTGCGCGGAGCCCAGCCGCTCCGCCACCCTCGCGGCGCTGGAGGCACGTGACCGGAGCGGGATCACCGTCTTCGACCTGGACTGGCGGCCGATGTTCTGGCCCGAGGGCGGGGAGCCGGACCAGGACCGGAACGAAGACGCGGAGCCGGGCCCGGGACAGGCCGCCGCCGCCCGCGAGGTGTACGCGCGGGCGCTGCGGCACGCCACCGTCGCCGTCGGCAACCTGGACGAGTGCGAGGTGGCCGTCGGGGAGCGGGAGCCGTACGCCGCCGCCCGCGCGCTGCTCGCCGCCGGTGTCGAGCTGGCCGTCGTCAAACAGGGCCCCAAGGGCGTCCTCGCCGTCCACCGCGACGGCGCCACCGCCGAAGTACCCCCCGTCCCCGTCGATGTCGTCAACGGACTCGGTGCCGGCGACGCGTTCGGCGGCGCCCTCTGCCACGGCCTGCTGGCCGGCTGGGATCTGGAGCACACCATGAGATACGCGAACGCCGCGGGCGCGATCGTCGCCGGCCGCCTCGCCTGTTCCTCCGCCATGCCGTACGACGGCGAGGTCACCCAGGTCCTCGCCGGCGGACCGATGCCCACCGAGCCCGAGCGGACCACCTCATGAGCCGCGTCGACGTGTCGGACCTGGTCCGGCTCCGCACCCACCGCCCCGAAGCCGTCGCCGAGGCCGCCGCCCGCCGGGTCAGGCGCCCCCTGATCCGCTCCACGGGCCGGCTGATGATCATCGCCGCCGACCACCCCGCCCGGGGCGCCCTCGCCGTCGGTGACCGCCGCCTGGCCATGGCCAACCGCGCCGACCTGCTGGAGCGGCTCTGCCTGGCCCTCTCCCGCCCCGGCGTGGACGGCGTCCTGGCCACCGCCGACATCCTGGACGACCTGCTGCTCCTCGGCGCCCTGGAGGACCGGGTCGTCATCGGCTCGATGAACCGCGGCGGCCTCGCCGGCGCCGCCTTCGAACTGGACGACCGCTTCACCGGACACCGCCCCGAGGACCTGGCCCGCTCCGGCTTCGACGCCGGCAAACTGCTGCTCCGTATCGACTACCAGGACAGCGCGTCGGTCGATACCCTCCACTCCGCCGCCCGCGCCGTCGACGCGATGGCCGAGCGCCGGCTCCCCGTCTTCGTCGAGCCATTCATCTGCCGCCGCGAGAACGGCCGGCTCCGCACGGACCTGTCCGCCGAGGCGGTGACGCGCTCGATAGCCATCGCCTCGGGACTCGGCGGTACCTCCGCGTACACCTGGCTGAAGCTTCCCGTTACCCAGGACCCGGACGATATGGCCCGGGTGATGGAGACCTCGACGCTCCCGGCGGTCCTGCTGGGCGGTGAGATCGGCGACGACCAGGAGGGCGCGTACGAGAAGTGGCGCAAGGCGCTGCAACTGCCCACCGTGCAGGGCCTGGTGGTGGGCCGCTCGCTGCTCTATCCGGTCGACGGGGACGTGGCCGCGGCGGTCGACACCGCCGTCGGACTGCTCTAGGAGGGTACGGACACCCCATGACGAACCATCACGACCGGTCGTCCGGCCGCCACGTGCGGGCGGGCGGTTCGGCACGCGGCCCCTACGCCCTGGACATCGACCCCGAGCGGGCCGGCTGGGCCCACAGCGCCCTGCGTGTCCTGGAGTTGCCCCCGGGCGGTTCCCACACGCTCGCCACGGGGGACAGTGAATGGATCGTGCTTCCGCTCACCGGCGGTTGTACGGTGCACACGGAGGGCGAGTTTTTTGAACTGCTGGGCAGGGAAAGCGTGTTCGGCGGGGTCACCGACTTCGCGTACGTACCGCGCGATGCCCATGCGCAGATCGCCTCCGGTGCGGGAGGCCGCTTCGCCCTGGCAGGAGCGAAGTGCGAGCGACGACTCCCCGCTCGCTACGGCCCCGCGCCGGAGGTTCCGGTCGAGCTGCGCGGCGCGGGCACCTGCTCGCGCCAGGTCAACAACTTCGCCGCCGCCGGCGTCTTCGAATGCGACCGGCTCATCGCGGTCGAGGTGCTCACACCGGGCGGCAACTGGTCGTCCTACCCGCCGCACAAGCACGACGAGCACACCCCCGGCGTCGAGTCCGAGCTGGAGGAGATCTACTACTTCGAGATCGACCCGGGGGGTGAGGGCAGGACCGACGGCCTCGGCTACCACCGGGTCTCGCCCTCCCGCCCCGGCGGTACGGACGTCCTCGCCGAGGTCCGTACGGGCGACACCGTCCTCATCCCCGACGGCTGGCACGGCCCGTCCATCGCCGCGCCCGGCCGGGACATGTACTACCTCAACGTGATGGCGGGACCGGGGGAGTCGCGGGAGTGGCTGATCCGGGACCACCCCGACCACGGCTGGATCCGCGACACCTGGCCGGACCAACCCGTGGACCCGCGCCTGCCGTTGTACGAGGCCACCGCCGCGCCGAGTACCGACCCCCGCGCCACCACCGCCGGGGACCGAGCCGAGGAGGACCCCCGATGAGCACGCGCCGTCTCACCGTCGCCCAAGCGCTGATCACGTTCCTCGCCCGCCAGTACAGCGAGCGGGACGGCCACCGCCAGCGCCTGATCCCCGCGACCTGGGGCATCTTCGGGCACGGCAACGTGGCGGGTATCGGCCAAGCCCTTGTCGAGTCCGCCGGGGACATGAGGTACTTGCAGGGACGAAACGAACAGGCCATGGTGCACGCCGCGGTGGGGTACGCCCGCCAGAGCAACCGCCTCTCCGCGCACGCCGTGACCACCTCCATCGGCCCCGGCGCCACCAACCTCGTCACCGGCGCCGCCCTCGCCACCATCAACCGCCTGCCCGTGTTGCTGCTCCCCGGCGACACCTTCGCCACCCGTCCCGCCGACCCCGTCCTCCAGCAGCTCGAAGCCCCCTCCTCGGGCGACGTCACCGTCAACGACGCCCTGCGGCCCGTCTCCCGCTACTTCGACCGTGTCAGCCGCCCCGAGGCGCTGATCCCGGCCGCGCTCGCCGCGATGCGCGTCCTCAGCGACCCGGCCGAGACCGGCGCGGTCACGCTCGCGCTGCCGCAGGACGTACAGGCGGAGGCGTTCGACTGGCCGGAGGAGTTCTTCGCCGAGCGCGTCTGGCGCGTGCGCCGCCAGGCGCCCGATCCGTACGAACTGGCCGAGGCGGTCAGGCTCGTACGGGAAGCGCGCCGTCCGCTGCTCGTCGCGGGCGGCGGGGTCCACCACAGCCGCGCGGAGGACGCCCTGGCGGCGTTCGCCGACGCGACCGGGGTGCCCGTCGCCTCCACCCAGGCGGGCAAGGGCTCCCTGCGCTTCGACCACCCCAGCGACGTCGGCGGCATCGGCCACACCGGGACCGCCACCGCCGACGAACTGGCCAGGACCGCCGACCTGGTGATCGGGGTCGGTACGCGCTGGTCGGACTTCTCGACGGCGTCCGCCACCCTGTTCGCTCACCCCGGCGTCCGCTTCCTCAACATCAACGTCACCGGCTTCGACGCCCACAAGCTGGCCGCCGATCCCCTGGTGGCGGATGCCCGTACGGCACTGGAAGGGCTGACCGCAGGCCTCGACGGCCACCGGGTCGACCCCGCCTACGCCGTGGAGTACGGGGAGGACAAGGAGCGGTGGGAACAGCGCGTCGACGCCGCCCTGTCCGCAGACGAGGAGCTGACCCGGCCCACCCAGGCCCAGGTCCTCGGCGCGCTGGACGCGCTGGTGACGGACGAGGACATCGTCATCAACGCGGCCGGTTCGCTCCCCGGTGACCTGCACAAGCTGTGGCGGGCCCGCTCCCGCGACCAGTACCACGTGGAGTACGGCTACTCGTGCATGGGATACGAGATCCCGGCGGCCATCGGCGTCCAGCTCGCCGCGCCGGGCCGGCCCGTCTGGGCACTGGTCGGGGACGGTACGTACCTGATGAACCCGACCGAGATCGTCACGGCCGTGCAGGAGCGGCTGCCCCTCAAGGTCGTCCTGGTCCAGAACCACGGATACGCCTCGATCGGCGGTCTGTCCGAGTCGGTCGGCGCGGAGCGGTTCGGTACGGCGTACCGCTTCCGGGCCGCGGACGACACGTTCACCGGCGCCCCGCTCCCCGTCGATCTCGCCGCCAACGCGGCCTCGCTCGGGATGCGGGTGATCCGCGCCAAGACCGTACGTGACCTGCGCGAAGCACTCGCGGAGGCACGCGCGGCCGAGGGCCCCACATGTGTCTACGTGGAGACCGAAACCGCAGACACAGTGTCGGGCGTGCCGGCGGCCCAGGCATGGTGGGATGTTCCCGTGGCGGAGACCGCGACCCGCGCGGCGGCGGTCAAGGCCCGTGAGGAGTACGACCGGCACACCCGGGCCCGGCGCCGCCACCTGTGAGCACGGTCCGTCGCCGCGATCGGTGAGTGCGATCTGTGAGCGCGTCCTGTGACCGCGATTTCTGAGGGAGTAACGCAATGAAGACCGTCCACCACTGGATCGGTGGCAAGACCGTCGAGGGCGCCTCGGGCAACTGGGGCCCCGTCACGGACCCGGCGACCGGAGCCGTCACCACCCAGGTCGCACTCGCCTCCGCCGAGGAGGTGGACGCCGCGGTCGCCGACGCGAAGGCCGCGTACGCGACGTGGGGCACGTCGTCGCTCTCCCAGCGGACGGGCATCCTCTTCCGCTACCGCGCCCTCCTCGACGCCCACCGCGACGACCTCGCCGCGCTGATCACCGCCGAACACGGCAAGGTGCACTCCGACGCGCTCGGCGAGGTCGCGCGCGGGCTGGAGATCGTGGAGCTGGCCTGCGGGATCACCACGCAGCTCAAGGGCGAGCTGTCCACGCAGGTCTCCAGCCGGGTCGACGTCTCCTCGATCCGTCAGTCGCTCGGTGTGGTCGCGGGCATCACGCCCTTCAACTTCCCGGCGATGGTGCCGATGTGGATGTTCCCGCTGGCCGTCGCCTGCGGCAACACCTTCGTCCTCAAGCCCAGCGAGAAGGACCCGTCCGCCGCGAACCTCCTCGCGGAGCTGGCCTCGGAGGCCGGGCTGCCCGACGGGGTGCTGAACGTGGTGCACGGCGACCGGGTCGCGGTGGAGGCGCTGTTGGCGCACCCGGACATCGCGGCCGTCTCCTTCGTGGGGTCCACGCCGATCGCCCGGCACATCCACACGACGGCCTCCGCCAACCACAAGCGGGTCCAGGCCCTCGGCGGCGCCAAGAACCACATGCTGGTCCTGCCGGACGCCGACCTGGACGCGGCGGCGGACGCGGCGGTCTCTGCGGCGTACGGCTCCGCCGGTGAGCGCTGCATGGCGATCTCGGCGGTCGTGGCGGTCGGCGCGATCGGTGACGAGCTGGTCGACAAGATCCGCGAGCGCGCCGAGAAGATCGTCATCGGCCCCGGCAACGACCCCGCCTCCGAGATGGGCCCGCTGATCACCAAGGCCCACCGCGACAAGGTCGCCTCGTACGTCACCGGTGCGGCGGCCCAGGGCGCGGAGGTCGTCCTGGACGGTACGGGACACACCGTCGAGGGCTTCGAGGACGGCCACTGGATCGGCCTGTCCCTCCTCGACAAGGTCTCCGCCGACTCCGACGCGTACCGCGACGAGATCTTCGGCCCGGTGCTGGTCGTGCTGCGTACGGAGACGTACGAGGAGGGCATCGCCCTGATCAACGCGTCGCCGTTCGGCAACGGCACGGCGATCTTCACCCGCGACGGCGGCGCCGCCCGCCGCTTCCAGCTGGAGGTCGAGGCCGGCATGGTCGGCGTGAACGTACCGATCCCGGTGCCGGTGGGTTACCACTCCTTCGGTGGCTGGAAGGACTCCCTCTTCGGCGACCACCACATCTACGGCAACGACGGCGTGCACTTCTACACACGCGGCAAGGTCGTCACCACCCGCTGGCCGGACCCGTCCGAGGCCCCGGCGGGCGTGGACCTGGGCTTCCCCCGCAACCACTGACACGGCCCCCCCCGCCGGCGCCGTTCAGCCACCCGGCGGGGGTACCAGCTCGGCCCACACCATCTTCCCCGGCCCGAGCCGGTCACTGACCCCCCACGCGTCGGCCAGCGCCGCGACCAGCACGAGCCCGCGCCCGTCGGTGGCGTCGAGATCCTGCGTACGCTGCTCGGGCTTGTCGGAGGACGCGTCGTGGACCTCGATCCGGAGGCCTCCCGGCGTGCCGAAGAACCGGGTCTCGATCTCCCGCCCCGGCGAAACCCGCGCGTGCCGCGCCGCGTTGGTGAGCAGCTCCGAGAGAACGAGCAGCGCGGAGTCCTCCAAGGACGACAGCCCCCACCCCAGGAGCGCCTTCCGCAGTTCCAGCCGCGCCAGCCCCACACATCGCGGATGCCGGCTCCACCGCATGACGACGGTGCCGTTCGGGTCGAGAGCCATCTGGCCGCCACCTCCAAGTCCGTTGCTGAATGTGATGATTCGCTCACAGCCTGGAGCTTGACTCGCTACGCTTCTAGGTGATTTCGCCTGACAGCACGCGTTTCAAGTGAGGAGCTGGTCCCATGCCGGAGGCACGGAAGTCGCTGACACTCAGGGAGAAGTACGGCGAAGAACTGCGACTCCGCCGCCTTGCCGCGGGCCTGACGCAGGAGGCGCTGAGCGAGGTGGTGGTGTGCTCGCCCACACTGATCAGCCACTTCGAGGCGGGCCGCCGCTTACCCAACCCGGAGGACGCGAGGCGCCTGGACCAGGCGCTGGGGACGGACGGGTATTTCTTGCGGTGGCTGGGGGACCTGGACCTCAAGTTCGTCAACTACTTCGCGGAGGCCGCGGAGTTGGAGCGATACGCCACGGAGATCCGGCAGTACGGACTCACGCTCATCCCGGGCCTTCTCCAGACGGAGGCGTATGCGCGCGAGGTGTTCCGCGCCTACCTGCCGAATCACTGGGACACCGACATTGACCAGCATGTTGTCAACCGCATGGAACGAGCTCAGATCCTTACTGCCCCATCGGGGCCCGTAGTGTGGACCCTCCTGGACGAGGCAGTGCTCCGGCGGGAAGTCGGTGGCGCGCAGGCAATGGCTCAACAGCTCCACAAGATCGCGGACTTGGCCGAAGCGGGGCGGCTGCGATATCACGTCTTGCCGTTCCGAGGCGGAGCGCATGCGCTGATGGAGAGTCTGCTCACGTTGCTCAGCTTCAAGGACACTGCGCCTGTTGCCTACGTCGAAGGGCTGTACACAGGGAACTTGATGGATGATCCGGCCCTGGTGAGCAAGTGTCAGGCCGCCTACGATATGGCTCTGGGAGAGGCGTTGTCGCAGGTGGAGTCGCTTGCCCTGACCAGGGCCGTAGCAAAGGAATACGAGCATGATCGGCAATGAGCGCTGGCGGAAGTCGAGCTACAGCGGTGGCGGCGGAGGCGAGTGCCTGGAGGTCGCCGACGGGTACGCCAACGTCCCTGTCCGCGATTCCAAGAACCCCCACGGCCCCGCTCTCGCTTTCCCGGCTCCGGCCTGGGCCTCCTTCGTGGCCGCGCTCAAGGGTGGGGAACTGTCGTAGTCGCTTGCCTTGACCAGGGCCGTAGCAGAGGGGGCACAAACGTGACCGGCAGTGAGTGCTGGCGGAAGTCCAGCTACAGCGGCGGCGGTAACGGCGACTGTTTGGAGGTCGCGGACGGGTACGCGCACGTTCCAGTGCGCGATTCCAAGGCGCCCCAGGGCCCTAGGCTCGCTTTTCCGGCCCCGGTGTGGGCCCTTTTTGTTGTCGCCCTCAAGGGTGGGGAACTGTCGTAGTCGCTCGCCCTGACCAGGGCCGTAGCAGAGGAGTACGAACATGATCAGCAGTGAGCGCTGGCGGAAGTCCAGCTACAGCGGCCCCAGCAATGGCGACTGCCTGGAGGTCGCGGACGGATACGCGCACGTCCCTGTCCGCGATTCCAAGAACCCCCACGGCCCCGCTCTGGCTTTCCCGGCTCCGGCGTGGGCCTCCTTCGTTGCCGCCCTCAAGGGTGGGGAACTGGCCTAGCCCGACCACGTCGTCACCGCGCCGCCCATGAGACGGTGGACGGCATGGGGGCGGCATCGGGGGATCAGGCTGTGCGGGACTTTCTGGCCGGGATCCGTGTTGGTGACCTCTGTAGTGGGACCGTCGGAGAGATCACGCGTTCGGACGGGCTGACGGTGGTCCTGGATGGATTCGCCGCGCGCCCGCTGGGGAGCGTCCGGCCGGGGGACATCTCCTGGCGCTGGGATGTGGCTACAGCCGTGAACGTCGGCGGGCGGATCACCGGTGAGGTGACGGCCGTCGACCTGGATGCCGGACGGGTCCGGCTGGCGATGACCGCCACCGAGAACCCGGAACTCTGGGCGTTCCTGACCACGCGTCAGCGCGGGGAGATCCTTACCGGCACCGTCGCCGCGATCGAGCGCTTCGGCGTGTTCGTTTCGCTGGACGACGGGCCCGACCACCCCGTCTTCCCCGGCGTCGGCTTCATCACGATCCCCGAACTGTCCTGGTGGCGCGTGGAAGCCGTATCGGGCATCGTTCGGGTCGGACATCAAGTCTCCTGTGAATTCCTCCAGTTCGACGACTGGAACGGAGAGGCGAGGCTGTCCTTGAAAGCGATGCTGCCGGATCCCTTCGCGGCTTTCGCCGAAGCGACCCCGGTGGGCCGCAGATTGCGCGGGCAGGTCACCAAGGTGGTCCCGTTCGGCGTCTTCGTCCGGGTCGCCGACGGCATCGAGGGACTGGTCCATCTTCGGGATCTCCCCCGGCCGCTCGCGGAAACAACGGAGCAGGCGCTCCAGGTCGGTGAGGACGTCACGGTCGTCGTCACCGAAATCGACCTACCACGGCGCAGGCTGACCCTGCGTGATCTGTGGTCGCACAAGGGCGGGGAACTGTGACGGCAATCCCGACGCGCCAGATCCGCGCGCTGCACACCGCTGAGACGATCACCGTCTACCAGGCGTACCCGCCGGCCATCGGCCTGCCCGCCGCGCGGGACGGGCGGTTTCCCGACGTGTGGAAGCGGGACCGGATGACGTGGATCAAGCCCTCGTTCCTCTGGATGATGTACCGCTGCGGGTGGGGGCTCAAGGAGGGGCAGGAGACCGTTCTCGCCGTGGAGATCTCGCGGGACGGGTTCGACTGGGCATTGCGGCACGCGTGTCTGTCGCACTACACCCGGGGTGTGCACGCCGATCAGGCCTCCTGGAAGCGGGAGTTGAAGCGGGCGCCCGCTCGCGTGCAGTGGGATCCGGAGCGGGACCTGCGGCTGTCCGCGCTGCCGTACCGCTCGCTCCAGCTCGGGCTCTCGGGGGACGCCGCCCGGAAGTACGCCGACGAGTGGACCGTGGCCGTCACCGACGTGACCCCGCTCGCACACCGGGTGCACGAACACGTGCGTGCGGGGGAACTGGACGCCGCCGCCTCGCTGTTGCCGGCGGAGACTCCGTACCCGTACGAGAGATCCGTTGCCGCGGAGCTTCTTTTGTCGTGACGGCGCATCGCGGATAATATTCTTCACGCCCCATTCCGCGTGGCAGAGAAACGAAACTTCCGGCACGGTTCGTAGTGTCGTCTGAAATTCGTAGGTATGGCTGTGACCTGCTTTGTTTCTTCAAACGGGTGCTGCATTCGCGTTTGGTTTTACTATTCCTTGAGTCTCTGGAACATTTGAGATCAGAACGTCGGCCGACTCGCGGCCGATTTCTTTACCGAGGAGCGCGCATGCAGTACGGAACCGATTTACGAGCCGCTGTCGAAGCGCCGGGGACCACGCCCCTCATCGGGATCTACGACATGTATTCGGCCTCCATCGCGGCCCAGCACTACGACGGATTCTTCGTCTCCGGATTCGGCTTCGCCGCCTCGCACTACGGGCTGCCCGACATCGGATTCATCGCCTGGCCCGACATGGTGGAGTTCACCGAGCGGCTGCGTCTCGCCTTCCCCACGCACCATCTGCTCGTCGACATCGACGACGGGTACGTGGACCCCGAGGTGGCCTGCCACGTGGTGCAACGCCTGGAGCGGGCCGGGGCGTCGGGAGTGATCCTGGAGGATCAGAAGAGACCACGGAGGTGCGGGCACGCCGACGGCAAGCAGATCCTGCCGCTGGAGGAGTACCTGGAGAAGCTCGACCTCGTGCTGAAGAGCAGGCGGGACCTGCTCGTCGTCGCGCGTACCGACGCCACCGAGGAATCCGAGATCATCCGCCGCGCCGCCGCCCTCGCCGAGACGGACGCGGACGTCGTCCTGGTCGACGGCGTACGCAGCGTCGAATGGATCAGCCGTATTCGCGAAGTCGTCGGCTCGAAGCCTCTCCTGTTCAACCAGATCGCGGGTGGGAAGTCGCCCCGCCTTTCGCTGACCGAACTCACGGATCTCCACGTCGACGTGGCCATTTACAGCACCCCGTGCCTTTTCGCCGCGCACAGTGCGATCGACAGCGCGCTGCTCGAACTGAAAGCGGCCGACGGGCGACTGCCCGCCATGGCGCACACCGGCGCCGTCGGGGTCAAGGCGGCCACCGAACTGCTGGAGAAGAACATCAGCAGGCACCACGAACACCGCGCACCGGTCCCGGCCCAGTGAATCAATTACGCTCCACCGGGCTTTTTGTCGTGGCGGCCGCGAGCCTGCTGTACGGCGCGGCCGCCGCGCACGCCACCGACGACACACTGCCCCGTCCCGTCGCGCAGGCCCTCGACGACGGCGACGACGACGGTGACGAGTCGGAGGACCGGGCGCGCCCCGCCCAGACCATCGGGCTGGTGGTGGTCGACAACTCGTCCCGGGACTCGATCCTGGAGATCGACCGGACCTTCAACACCCTGCTCCACAGCAAGGGCACGGCGGGCAGCGACCACGACGGGGGCGGCGGCGCCATCGACGTGGAATCGCGTGAGGTGTCAGGACCCGACGCGGTCGCGGTCGGGCATCCGCCCTGGCAGGGCGAGGGCAGTGAGTGAGAGTGAGTGAGATGGAGACGACGCCCGTGGCCCCACCCCCGCGCCCCTCCTGGAAGCGACGCCTGCCCGGGGCGGTCGACCCGTACGTCATGGCACTCCTCGGTACGGTCGGGCTGGCGGTGCTCCTGCCCGCGACCGGCCGGGGCGCCACGCTCGCGGAGGGCACGGCGGACGTCGCCATCGCCCTGCTGTTCTTCCTCTACGGCGCCAGGCTCTCCACCCGCGAGGTGGTGGACGGTCTGCGGCAGTGGAAGCTCCACCTCACGGTCGGCGCCAGCACGTTCGTGCTCTTTCCTCTGCTGGGGCTGGCCGCGGGCTTCCTCGTTCCCCATCTGCTCACCGAGCGGCTCTACATCGGTCTGCTCTTCCTCTGTGTGGTCCCCTCGACCATCCAGTCGTCGATCACGCTGACCTCCACGGCGCGTGGCAACGTCCCGGCCGCCGTCTGCGCCGGCACGTACTCCAGTCTGTTCGGGATGATCGCCACCCCGCTGCTGGCGGCCTGGCTGGTCGGCTCCGACGTCGGGTTCTCGCACCACGGGCTGCTGTCCATCGGCAGCCAGCTGCTTCTGCCCTTCGTGGCGGGGCAGTTGGTACGCCGTTGGATCGGCGCGTTCATCGGGCGCCACAAGAAGTCGCTCGGCCTGCTGGACCGGGGAGTGATCCTCCTCGTGGTCTACACGGCGTTCAGCAGGGGCATGGCGCAAGGGATCTGGCACCAGGTGACCCCTGGCCGGCTGATCGCGCTGTCCTGTCTGACCGGACTCCTGCTGGCGGTGGCGCTCGCCACCACGTCGTTCGCCGCCCGGCGCCTCGGATTCAGCCGGGAGGACCGCGTCACCGTCGTGTTCTGCGGCTCCAACAAGAGCCTTGCGACGGGACTGCCCATGGCGGCGGTGCTGTTCGGGGGATCGGCCGGGCTCGTGATCCTGCCGCTGATGCTCTACCACCAACTCCAGCTCGCGGTCTGCTCGGTGATCGCGAACCGCTGGTCCCGCGTGTCGGAACCTTCCGACGGCACAGACACGGCCACAGCGACGGCCACAGCCGCGGACATTGGCACGGCTGCCGCTACTGGTGTCCCCGCTCCCGCACGGCACGTGGGTCCGACCGAATCACTGGAACGGGGTGCCCCGCCCACGGGAGCCTGACGAGTCCCGGGGCCGGGTACGCGCGGTTCGAAACGTCCGGCAGATCCCCGCGCGGGGGCGGCCAACTGATCGCCCCCGCGCGGGGAACGCCGTCCTGGAGGTTCCCGCGCCACATCACCAACTATTTTACTTGAATGTCACACAAAGCGGCGATATGCGGTGTATTGGTTGAAATATGTACATACGCCGCTCTTGAAACGGATACGCCCTATGGCAACTATGACCCGGCGCCCAGCGCCAGGACCGGTGGTGTCCGCCCGTTCTCCGCATCCCTCGTCGCCGGGGCTGCGCAGACTCCACGGCGCCGCCGTCGTGCGGATCGGATTCGGCCTACTCTGGGCCGCCGACGCCACGTTCAAGTGGCAGCCCGGCTTCATCCACGGGCAGACCATCAGCGCCGATCTGGGTGCGGCCTCGACCGTGCACACGCCCGTCATCCATCAGTGGCTCGATTTCTGGCACACCGTGGGCTCGGCCCACCCCATGCTGTTCGCCGTCGGCACCGCGATCGTGGAGAGCTTGATCGCGCTCGGTCTGATCTTCGGCGCGTTCAGCAACCTGGTCTTCGTGGGCAGCGCGGTCTTCTCCCTCGGGATCTGGTCGTCCGCCGAGGCCTTCGGTCTCCCCTGGAGTCCCGGGACGACCGACCCCGGTACCTCGATCGGCTATGTCTTCGCGTCGTTGGCGCTCTTCTACGCGTTCGCCGGCGCCACGTGGAGCCTTGATTCCAGAATCCGGCCGAAGCTCGGCCGCTTCCGCGCACTCAGCAGCCGGCTTCCCGCAGCCGCCGAGCCCACGGGCGCCGACGCCTGACCGCGACCCCGGAGGGCCCGCCCGATCGGCGGGCCCTCCGGGGCGGACGGCCGCGTCGGCTCAGAACAGCGAGTAGAGCAGCTTGTTCGGGGAGCCCGTGCCCGGGTTGATGACCTTGTTGTTCGTCGCGCCGGCCACCAGCGCGTCCCTGACCTGCTGCGGCGTTGCCGTCGGGTGCGTCGCCAGGTACAGCGCGCCCACCCCGGCGGTGTGCGGGGTGGCCATCGACGTACCGGAGATCGTGTTCGTGGCGGTGTCGCTGGTCCGCCAGGCCGACGTGATGCTCACGCCCGGCGCGAACAGGTCCAGGCACGTACCGAAGTTGGAGAACGACGCCCGCCGGTCGGTGCTGTCCGTCGCGCCGACGGTGATCGCCTCCGCGACCCGGGCCGGCGAGTAGTTGCACGCGTTCTGCGGAGTGCCGAGCGCGTTGCCGTTGCCCGCCGCGATGGCGTACGTGATGCCGCTGGCGATCGACCTGCGCACCGCGTTGTCGAGGACGGTGTCCGCGCCGCCGCCCAGGCTCATGTTGGCGATGGCGGGCTTCACGGCGTTGGCCGTCACCCAGTCGATGCCGGCGGCGACCCCGGCCGTCGTACCGGAACCCTGGCAGTTCAGGACCCGTACGGCGATGAGCTTGACGCCCTTCGCGACCCCGTACGTACCGCCGCCGACCGTCCCCGCGACGTGCGTGCCGTGGCCCTGGCAGTCCTGGCCGTTCTGGCCGCCGCCGACGGTGTCCGTACCGACCGACGCCCGGCCGCCGAACTCGGCGTGCGTGGTGCGGATCCCGGTGTCGATGATGTACGCGTTCACGTTCGACGCCGTCGTGTTGTACGTGTACGACGCCGACAGCGGCAGGTCGCGCTGGTCCACGCGGTCGAGGCCCCAGGTCGGGTTCGCCTGCGTGGCGTTGAGGCGGACGGTCGCGTTCTGCTCGACGTACGACACCCGGGGGTCGGCGGCCATCTTGCGCGCGGCGGCCGTGGACATCGTCGTGGAGAAGCCCTTGAGGGCGGTGCGGTAGACGTGCTGCGGGGTGGCGCCCAGATCGGCGGCGCTGGTGGAACCGTCCTTGAGGATGACGATCCAGCTGTTCTCGACGGCCGTGCCGGCGGCGGCGAGACGGACCTCGCCGGTGGGCGCGCTCTGTGCGGTGGGGGCCGCGGCGAACTGGAGACCGGCGGCGAGGGCGATCACGGGGATCAGCGCGCCGAGGCGGCGTACAGAGGATGGCATTGTCGTGCACCTGACCTTTCGTTGTCCGGATTGCGGGCAAGTACGGGGTGCGGGGTGCGGGTACGCACGTAGTGCGGTGCGCGGTGCGTGGCGTGCGGGTGCCGCAAGGTGCGTGGCGTACGGGATGGGGATGCGCGTCAGCGTCTCGCGTGACCCGGAGGTGCACAAGATGCCAATACCGGCCGACGCTTGCGCGCCACCGCGGGTCACTGATGCCCTCAATCGCCGGACGGGCTTGTGTGGGCCGCGCGCCGACTACCACGGCTGGTGTACGGCGGGCCCTCCGCGTACTCCCTGAGGATGCCGCCCGGTTCAGCCCGGTGTCAGCGCCGTACGGCCCAGGGCCCGCTTAGGGTTCAGACATGGAGACCCCACCCCCACGCCGCGGGCCCCGGCCGCGTGCACGATGGCTCGCGGGCGCGGCCGCCGCTCTGGTGCTGGTCGGCGCCGGCACCTGGACCGCCGTCGCCTCCGACGACGCGCCCACCGTGCGCCGGCAGGACCGGACCATGGACATGCCCGGCGCCACGATCGACACCTCGTACTTCACCGCCGGCACCGGGCGCAGGCCCGCCGTGCTGATCGGGCACGGCTTCGGCGGGAGCAAGGACGACGTACGGGCCCAGGCGGAGAAACTCGCCCGGGACGGGTACGCGGTGCTGACCTGGTCGGCGCGCGGCTTCGGGAAGTCCACCGGCAAGATCGGGCTCAACGACCCCGACCGCGAGGTCAAGGACGTGTCCCGGATGATCGACTGGCTGGCGAAGCGGCCGGAGGTTGAGCTCGACAAGGCGGGCGATCCCCGCGTCGGGATCACCGGACAGTCGTACGGCGGCGCGGTCTCCCTGCTCGCCGCCGGCTACGACAAGCGGGTCGACGCGATCGCCCCCCAGATCACCTACTGGAACCTCGCCGACGCGCTGTTCCCCGACGGGGTCTTCAAGAAGCTCTGGGCCGGGATTTTCTTCTCCGTCGGCGGCGGGGGCTGCGCCACCTACGAGAAGCAACTGTGTGACATGTACCAGCGGGTCGCCGTCTCCGGTACCCCGGACGCGGCCGCCCGCACCATGCTGGAGCAGCGCAGCCCCTCCGCCGTCGGCGACCGCATCGACGTGCCCGCGCTGATCGTCCAGGGGCAGAGCGACTCGCTCTTCCCCCTCGGCCAGGCCGACGCGATGGCCAAGGCCATCAGCGCCAACGGCGCGCCGGTCGACGTCGACTGGAAGCAGGGCGGCCACGACGGCGGCGACCCGGAGACCGGACGGGTGGAGAGCCGGATCACCTCGTGGTTCGACCGCTACCTCAAGGACGACAAGAACGCCGACACCGGACCCGCCTTCCGTGTCAGCCGGACCGGCGGCGTCGACTCCACGGACGGCCAGGCCCTGTTGCGCGGCGCGACCGGCGCACGCTACCCGGGTCTGGAGAGCGGCGGCACCGACGTACCGCTGAGCGGCGGCACCAAGACCTTCGCCAACCCGCCCGGCGCCAGCCCGCCCGCCATCTCCGCCGTCCCCGGCCTCGGCGGCGGACTCTCCCAGCTGTCCTCGCTCGGGGTCGGGCTCTCCCTCGACTTCCCCGGCCAGTACGCGAGCTTCGACTCCCGGCCGCTCGGCGAGGCGCTGCGGATCACCGGCTCACCGACCGTCCGGGTCACCGTCACCTCCGACACCGGTGACGCCGTGCTCTTCGGCAAGGTGTACGACGTCGGCCCCGACGGCAGACAGCAGGTCCTGCCCTCCCAACTCGTCGCCCCGGTCAAGGTCGAAGGCGCCCGGCAGGGCAAGGCCGTCGAGCTGACCATGCCCGCCGTCGACCACGAGGTGGACGCCGGTCACCGCCTCCGGGTCGTCCTCGCCGCCACCGACCTCGGCTACGCCTCCCCGGTCGTCCCCGCCACCTACCGGGTCTCCGTGGACAGCGCGCTGACCGTCCCGACCGTGCCCGGCCTCACCACCGCGGCCGCCACGCTGCCCTGGTGGGTCTGGGGACTCCCGGCCATCGGCGCACTGATCGCCGCCGCCCTCCTGCTCACCGCCCGGCGCCGCACCCACGCGCCCGCTCCCGACCCGGCGCTCGCCCAGGTGCCCCTCCAGATCACCGGCCTGACCAAGCGCTACGCCAAGTCCGCCGACCGCTATGCCGTCCGTGATCTCTCCTTCCAGGTGGAAAAGGGGCAGGTGCTCGGTCTGCTGGGCCCGAACGGCGCCGGCAAGACCACCACCCTGCGCATGCTGATGGGACTCATCGCCCCGGACGCCGGTGAGATCCGGGTGTTCGGCCACGCGATCCGCCCGGGCGCCCCGGTGCTCTCGCGGGTCGGCTCGTTCGTCGAGGGCGCGGGCTTCCTGCCGCACCTGTCGGGCCGGGCCAACCTGGAGCTGTACTGGCAGGCGACCGGCCGCCCCGGCGCGGACTCCCACATTGAGGAGGCCTTGAAGATCGCCGGACTCGGGGACGCGCTCGCCCGTGCCGTACGCACCTACTCGCAGGGCATGCGGCAGCGGCTCGCCATCGCGCAGGCCATGCTCGGTATGCCGGACCTCCTGATCCTGGACGAGCCGACCAACGGTCTCGACCCGCCCCAGATCCGCGAGATGAGGGACGTGATGATCAGGTACGCGGCGGGCGGCAGGACGGTCATCGTCTCCAGCCACCTCCTCTCCGAGGTCGAACAGTCCTGCACGCATCTGGTGGTCATGCACCAGGGCCGGCTGATCCAGACCGGTCCGGTCGCGGAGATCACCGGATCCGGGGACACCCTGCTCGTCACCACCGCCGAGCCCGTGCCGGAACCCGTCCTGGAGAAGATCGCCGCCCTGCCGGGGATCGGCTCCGCCGTCCGGACGGACGACGGACTGCTGGTCGCCCTCGGGGGGACGCTGTCGACCGGGGAGCTCATCACCGAACTGGTCCGGCTCGATGTGTCGCTGACGGGTGTCGGACCGCACCGCCGCCTTGAGGACGCGTTCCTCACCCTGATCTCAGGAGGCTCCGCATGAGCGCGCTGACCGAACCGGCGGCAGGGCCCGCAGGGCCTGGCGGTCCTCTCGGTGCCGTGGGGGAGCCGGCCACCGAATCCGCCCCCGGCTACCGGTCCCGCCACACGCTGCCGCTGCGCGTCGAGGCGCTGCGCCAGCTCAAGCGGCGCCGCACCCTGGTGATGGGCGCCATCCTCGGCCTCCTTCCGTTTGTCCTGATCATCGCCTTCGCCATCGGCGGCACCCCGGGCGGCGACAGCGACGGGGACGGCGGCGGCCGGCTGAACCTGATGGACACCGCGACCGCTTCCGGCGCCAACTTCGCCGCCACCTGTCTCTTCGTCTCGGCGGGCTTCCTGCTCGTCGTGCCCGTCGCGCTCTTCCACGGCGACACCGTCGCCTCCGAGGCCAGCTGGTCCTCGTTGCGTTACCTCCTCGCCGCGCCCGTGCCCCGGGCCCGGCTGCTCTGGAGCAAGCTCGTGGTCGCGCTGACGATGAGCGCGGCGGCGATGCTGCTGCTCCCGCTGGTCGGCCTGGCGGCGGGCACGGTGGCCTACGGGTGGGGGCCGTTGGAGCTGCCGGCCGGTGGCTCCCTGGCCGCCGGTGACACCGTGCCGAGGCTGGCGCTGGTCGTCGCGTTCATCTTCGTCTCCCAACTGGTCACGGCCGCGCTCGCCTTCTGGCTGTCGACCAAGACCGACGCCCCGCTGGGTGCGGTCGGCGGTGCGGTGGGGCTCACGATCATCGGCAACGTGCTGGACGCCGTGACCGCGCTCGGGTCCTGGCGGGACTTCCTGCCCGCCCACTGGCAGTTCGCCTGGGCCGACGCGCTCCAGCCGCAGCTGGAGTGGGGCGGCATGCTCAAGGGCACGGCGATCTCGGTGACGTACGCCGTGGTGCTGTTCGCCCTGGCCTTCCGCGGCTTCTCCCGCAAGGACGTCGTGTCGTAGGCCGCACCCGGGCGGATTCGGCTTCCACATCCGATTGAGCCGCCGCAGCAGCTTCCCCGTCTGACCGAGCCACCGCGTCACATCGAGCGCCCCCATCAGATCCACCCCCGACGAGCCGCTTCCGCACCCGCCCGGAAGCGGCTCGTCGTGCCGAGTGCCGTGAGCAGGTCGCACACCCGGCGGCTGTACGTACGGCCCGACATGCCCAGCCGCGTCGCCGCCGCCTCGTCCGTGAGGCCCGCCAGGAGCGCCTCCAGGACCGGTCGCAACGACTCGGGCAGCAGGCCCGGGGCCGACACCGAGAGCGGGTCGGTGGGCAGCTCCTCACCGGTCTCCCACCACAGCTGGTGCGTACGGACCAGGGCCTGGACGATCACGGGGTCGCGGATCAGCAGCACGCCGTTGTAGTGCAGTTGGAGATCGAGGGGGACGGCGGCCACCGCGCGGTCCACCAGGATCATCTTGAAGGGGATCGAGTCCGTCTGTCTCGCCCGGCCCGGCAGCGGCCACGGCGCAGGCAACGGCAGCCCCGCCAGGCCCTGCCTCGGCACGATCCGCCGGACGGTGATCGCGGGAGCCCGCGCCGGCGCGCGGCCACCGGACCTGCCTCCCGCCCGTCCGCCTGGCCCGCCGTCCTGCGGGAGCCGCTCACCCGCCGCCCGTACGCAGGAGTCCGCGAAATCGAGGAACTGCTCGGGGATCCCCTGCCCCAGACAGCTCCCCGGATCGTCGAAGATCAGGAACTCCCGGCGGGCCGACCGCACCAACGCCGTGAGCGAGGCCGTCACTTCCCGTATCCCCCGGATCGGCCGGCCCGGCGTCCGGAGCGGGTCCATCCCTGCGGACATGCCTGTCACGCCCATCACGCCCGTCGTGCCTGCCTGCGTGATGCTCCTTGTCACTGTCCCCTTCGACTGCGCCGGCGACAGCGCGGACCGATTGAGAACCGCACCTGAGACCTCCGCCACGGCTGACCACCCCCGCATCCCCTCGGAGCCGTACGCCACTCCATGTACGCACATGATTGCGCTCCGTGACAAGTGCCAGTTCAGAGAGTGGCGACTCCATGCCAGTGGCATGCCCGCGTCTTCGAAAAGTGCTCAAGAACCGCGCCGACTCGACCGTTTCGTGCGACATGATGTCCGTCATGGCCACCTTGCTGCTCGCGCTCTCCGCGATATCCACCGGTCTGTTCGCGGGCTACTTCCTGATCTTCCAGACCGGCATCATGCCCGCCCTGGGCAAGCTGACGGACGAGCAGTTCGTCCCGGCCATGCGCCTGGTCAACCAGCAGGTGCCGCGCCCGGTCTTCCTGCTGACCTTCTTCGCCATCGTGGGCTTCCCGGCGGCGGCGCTGGCCGTCCCCGTCGACGGCCGCTCGGACAACCAGAAGTGGCTGCTGGTGGCCGGACTGGTGTGTGCGGTGATCAATCACCTGGTGACCATCGGCGGCAACGTACCGCTCAACAACCAGCTGGAGTCGTCCCCGTCGCCGGCCCGTGCGGCGCGCCTCGCCTTCGAGGGCCGCTGGAACGCGTTCCACCGCGTCCGCACGCTGTTCTCCGTGGCCGCCTTCGTCCTGGTGGTCAGCGCGACGCTGTCCTGAGCCCCGGGCGACGACCCCGAAGCATTCCCCGTACAGCGGCCCGTCAAGCAGTCCCTACAGCACTCCCCGTACAGCAGAGTCCGCTGACCGGCCCCCCGTGGCGTCGGTCAGCGGACTCCGATGGTCACGCCGAGGCGCGGTCCATGGGGAGGGTGACCCGGGCGGTGTGACCCGCCGTCACCGGGCGGGCAGCCGAACGGAATCGAGGACGGGCAGGTCGATCCGTGGTCCGCGTCACGCGCTCACTATGCGGGCTGAGACTATCCACTCGCAACTGATCGCTCTGATAATTTCAGAATGCCCCCGACCACACTGGTTCGAGCCCGGCCCACCTGCCAGAATCGGCCCAATGAGTCGGCGTCAGGAGGCGGCACGTGAGTGACTCCCGTACGGGAACCGCTCCCACGGTCCTGCGTATGCTTCTCGGTAAGCGACTCGGTGCTCTGCGTGAGAAAGCCCGGGTGTCCCGCGAGGCGGCGGCCCAAATCCTGGACGTGACCCCACTCACCGTCCGGCGGATGGAAAATTCCGAAGTGGGCCTCAAACTCCCCTATGTCCGGCTGCTCCTGGCGGCGTACGGAGTGGGGGCGGCGGAGGCCGAGGAATTTGTCGAGCTGGTCAAGGCGGCCAACAAGCCCGGCTGGTGGCACCGTTACCGCGACGCGCTGCCCAGCTGGTTCAGCGCCTACGTCAGCCTGGAGGACGAGGCCCGTCTGATCAGGACGTACGAACCGCACTACGTCCCGGGGCTGTTGCAGACGGAGGAGTACGCCCGCGCCGTGCTGAGCGCCGGTGTGCACCGCAATCCCACCGAGCTGGAACGGCGAGTGGCACTGCGCGCCAAACGACAGCAGTTGCTCACAAAAGCCGACGCGCCGATTCTCTGGATCCTCATGGAGGAAGCGGTGTTGCGCAGGCCCGTCGGGGGAGTGGACGTCATGCGCGGGCAGATCGACCGGCTCATCGAGTTGGCTTCCCGGCCGAATGTGACGCTCCAGATCATGCCGTTCTCGATCGGCCCGCATCTCGGCGCGTTCGGGCCGTTCCATCTCTTCCGGTTCGATCTCCCCGATCTGCCGGACATCGTCTACACCGAGAATCTCACCGGCGCGGTCTATATGGACCAGCGCCCCGATGTCGCCGCCTATCTGGAAGTCCTGGACACCATGGCGGTCCGGGCCTCCGGCGTGGACGGAACAAGAGACTTTCTCCAAGGAATACGCAAGGAGTTCTGATGATGCGGGACATATTCAACGGCATGCCGGCGGACTCGCTGGGGGACGAGGGCTGGGAGCGGCCCTGGAGCGGTCCCAACGGGGGCAGTTGTGTGGAGGCCAAGCGGGTGGACGGCGGGCGCGTCGCGGTCCGCCAGTCCTCGGATCCCACGGGTCCCGCCCTGATCTGCACCGTGGCCGCCATGGCGGGTTTTGTCGAAGGGGCGAAGAACGGCCTCGCCGACTTCCTGCTCTGAGCCGGATTGCCGGCCCGGGCCGCCCGAGAAACGGATGGATCGCATGACGGACCCCGACCCGCCCCCGGTCGACACCTTCGACGGCATCGACACCACACGCCCGCATGCCGCGCGTATGTACGACTACTTCCTCCGGGGCAAGGACTACTACGAGGTCGACCGGAGGGCCGCTTCACGGATCGAAGCGATCGCCCCCGGCGCCAGGACGGCCGCCGCGACCAACCGGCGGTTCATGCACCGGGCGACCCGCTGGCTGGCGGGGGAGGCGGGCGTCCGGCAGTTCCTGGACATCGGTACGGGCATCCCCACCAGCCCCAACCTCCATCAGATCGCCCAGGCGACCGCCCCGGACGCGCGCGTCGTCTACGTCGACAACGACCCGGTCGTGCTGCGGCACGCCGAGGCCCTGATGCGCAGCACCCCCGAGGGCCGTACCGCCTTCGTCCACGCCGACTTCCGGGATCCGCGGAGCATCATCGAGTCGCCGCGGCTGCGCGACACGCTCGATCTGACCCGCCCGGTCGCCCTGTCGCTGAACGCGCTGCTGCACTTCGTCCCCGACGATGAACGGCCGTACGACGCCGTACGGTTCCTGCTCGACGCGCTCCCCTCCGGCAGCTACCTCGGCCTCTCCCACTGCACCCCGGACTTCGACCCGGAGATGTGGGTGAAGATCCTCGGCGTCTACCACGGCAGCGGAATCCCCGGCCAGGTGCGCTCGCGCGACGAGATCCTGCGCTTCTTCGACGGCCTCGACCTGGTCGAACCGGGGGTGGAGGTCCCGCACCGCTGGCGTCCGGACGGCGAGCTTCCGGAGGGCGTCACCGACGGTGCGGTCTCCCTCTACGCGGGGTTGGCCCGCAAGCCCTGATCCCGCCGGACGGTTTCCGGTGGCCGGGCGACCTGCCCGCCCCGCTCGCCGGTGAGGGCGCGGGCGAGGGACAGGCGGTGGACCGGTGGGTGGTCCACGTCGAGTTCCGGCCGCCAGGTGGTGAGGATCTGTGCGGACGGTACGAAGAGCGGGCTGGGCAGCTCGTCCGTCCGCACCCACCGCCACTCGGCGATCAACTCCGGCTCCGCCGCGACGGGGACACCCTCGTACGCGGTGACGACGGCCGCCATGGTGACGCGCGTGAGGCCCACGGTCTCGTCGTGGAGCATCGCGAACACGGTCACGTCCTGCTCCTGGGCGCGCAGTCCGGTCTCCTCGCGCAGTTCGCGTACGGCGGCGGCGGTGACGGCCTCGCCGGGCTCCAGCCTGCCGCCCGGCAGCTCCCACGTCCCGCCGTGGTGCAGGCCGAGGAGGATACGGCCGGACCGGTCCCGGACGATCACACCGACACCGATCATGGCGTGCGCCCGGGGCGGCGCCGCCGCGCGCGGCC
>NZ_WWJY01000266.1 GCF_009865405.1 Streptomyces sp. SID3212
GAGGACGAGGAACCGCCCGCCGACGCGGTGGGCGCGCTGCAAGCCCTGGTCGGGCGGCTCAGACGGGCCCTGGGCGGCGAGGCGGTGGCCTCCGCGCCGGGCGGCTACCGGCTCGCCGCGGGGCGCGACAGCGTCGACCTCTTCCGCTTCGAGCGGCTGGCCGCCGACGGTGCCGCAGCTCTGCGCGAGGACGACCCCGAGCGCGCCCTGGCACTGCTGGACGAGGCCCTCGCACTCTGGGACGGGCCCGCCCTGGCGGACCTCCCGGGGCGGGCGGCCGATCCCTTGGCCGTACGGGCCGAACAGCGCCGCGCCACGGCCCACCGCGACCGGCTGGCCGCCGAGGTGGCACGGGGCA
>NZ_WWJY01000267.1 GCF_009865405.1 Streptomyces sp. SID3212
GCCGCTGCCGGAGCCGTTGCGGGAGCGGGAGCCGGAGCCGCTGTCGGAGCCGACGGGGGAGCCGGAGCCGCTGTCGGAGCCGTTGCGGGAGGCGACGCGGGACCGGCCGCCGGAGGCGCTGCCGCGGCCCCCGCCGGGGCGCCCGCCCCGTCCCTCCGGTCCCGCAAACCCCCGATTGTCAGCGGCGGATGCGACACTTCCGCGGGTGACCGATTCCCTGGGCAGCGGACCCGCACCAGCGCTCCCTCCAGCCCCTCCGTCCCCGCCGCCTCCTCCGCGGACGACGCTGCGGCAACGGCTCGCTGAGCTGCGCGGCCCGGCTGTCGCGCCGCATCCCCTGGACGCCCGCGCGCTGGCCGCCCTCGCGGCCAACCCCGGCTGCCGCCGC
>NZ_WWJY01000268.1 GCF_009865405.1 Streptomyces sp. SID3212
AGGCCCGCGAGGTGGCGGACGGAAGCGGCGACAAGCGGCTCGGATCGGGCCCCGCGCACATCCTCGCCGGAGTGGCCACGATGTCCGGCGACCTGGCGTCGGCCCGGGTCCTGATCGGGGAGAGCGTCACCCTCCACGAGGAGATCGGCGACACCCGCATGGTCGCGGTCGAGCATCACAACCTGGGCTACGTGGAACTGCGCCTGGGCCACCAGGACCGGGCGAGAGACCTGTTCGCCGAGGTGCGCGCGCAGGCACTGGCGGCGGACTGGCCCGACATGCTGCCGTACGTGACCGCCGACGCGGCCGTCATCGCCGACG
>NZ_WWJY01000269.1 GCF_009865405.1 Streptomyces sp. SID3212
GAATCCTTCCTTGTTTTCTTTTCGCCGCTTTTAACGATAAACTCATTTTTCTGTGCTCTTCATCAATTGAAAGTACCTTTACTTCTACTGTATCGCCGACTTTTAAAAAGTCATGAATATCCTTTACATATCCATTTGTAATTTCAGATATATGCACAAGTCCTTGTGTTTCTGCATCTAACGCTACAAATGCACCGTAATCTTGAATTCCAGTCACTTT
>NZ_WWJY01000270.1 GCF_009865405.1 Streptomyces sp. SID3212
CCGCGCCGACGCCAAAAGCGGCCTCATCACCCTCGTCGAACACGCACTCATGGCACGACTGCGCTAAACCCACACCCCACTGGTCACGCGCGGCGGCCCCCGCACTCGGTGAGTGCGGGGGCCGCTGTCGTACCTGCGAGCCGTGCTCGTGGGGCGGGGCGGGTCAGCCCTGCCAGCTGTGCGGGGCGCGGAAGCCGGAGCTGCGCTCCAGGCGGCGCCAGCCCGCGGTGGAGCGGCCGCGGCCGACG
>NZ_WWJY01000003.1 GCF_009865405.1 Streptomyces sp. SID3212
TCGAGCCCGGAGGCCCGCGGTTCGCCGCGCCGCGCGGCCCGTTCCAGCGCGCGGTTCATGGCGGTGACGGCGGGCGGGGACCAGCCGGTCACCAGGTCCGCCCGCAGGACGGGTACGGCGCCGGAGTCCTCGACCGTCCCCTGCCAGCGCAGCCCGTACCCGATGCTGCGCTGGACGAGATAGCCGAGCACACGGGCCACCTGGGGCCCGCCGTCGAAGGCGGCCCGTACCCCGGGATCGGTCTCCAGCAGCGAGTGCAGCAGATGGGCCGTGTCGATCTGCGTGTCACCGTCGCGGTGGGCCCGTCTGCGCGCGCCCGAGACGACCGACGCCAGCTCCACGGTGAGCCGGGCGTCCAGGTCGACGCCCGCACGGGTCGGTTCGGGTTGTCGGGGCACTCGCGGGGTAGGGCTCTGCACCCTCTCACCTCATCAGCCGGCCCCCGGGGAACACATCCCCGGCGGGGGCCATCTTGGCGTCCCACGGAGGGTGGGCGCATTGGTCCGGTTCCTCATCCTTACGAATGAGATCGGACCCTTCTGACCCCGACGGGGCGCGCCGCCTTGCGTCCCTCCTGCGGACGCGTCGACCCGGCGGTGTTCCGGCGGCTGCACGTGGGCGACCGCATCTGATCGCGTCCGACCACGAGGAGGGATCGCACGCGACGAGGCCCCGCGGTCACGACCGCGGGGCCTCGTCTCCGTACCACCGCTCTCCGTCAGTCCTCATCGGCGAGGATCAGGTAGAGCTTCTTGCGTGCTTCGTTGGTGACCGCGAGGGCCTTCTGCCGCTGCTCGGGCGTGCCGGTCTTCCAGACCTGCGCGAACGCCTCCATCAGGCCGAAGCCGGCCTGCCGGATCTCGTTGACCGTCTCCCAGTCGACGCCGCGCCCGGCCTCTTCCCACGGAGCGTCGGGACCTGTCTCGGCCTCCGCCTGTCCGCTCTCCGTGAGCGTGAACAGCTTCTTGCCGCCCTCGCTCCTGCTCGTGATGTGACCCTCGTCCTCCAGGAGCTGGAGCGTGGGATAGACCGAGCCGGGGCTGGGCCGCCAGGCCCCGCCGCTGCGCTCGCCGATCTCCTGGATCATCTCGTAACCGTGCATGGGCCGGTCCTTCAGCAGCGCCAGGATCGAGGCGCGTACGTCACCACGTCGCGCCCTGCCTCGGCCACCGCCGCCACCGCGCCCCCGGCCTCCGCCGAAGGGACCGCCCCCGAAGGGACCCCCACCGAACGGGGGACCGAAGGGCCCGAAGGCGGCGCGCCGCCCCTCGAAACCTCCCCGGCCCCGCTCGCCGGGCCCGCAGCGACCGGATCCCGGTCCGTGCTCGTGGCCGTGTTCATGTCCGTGTCCGTGTGCTTGTGAACGCATCTCTACGTTCCTCCTTCATCTATCGTTGATCTGTCGCGATACCCCAACGATATATCGGAAGCGTACGTTTGACAAACACCTTTTCCTTCCCCCACTCACCTGGTGCTTCGCCGATCGCCTACCGTCGGCGCATGCGGATCCGAATCGTCGACGCCTTCACCGACCGCCCCTTCGCGGGCAACCCCGCCGGGGTCCTGCTCCTGGACGCGGCGGACTTCCCCGACGACGGGTGGCTGCTACGGGTGGCGGCAGAGGTCAATCTGTCGGAGACGGCCTTCGCGCATCCCCTGCCCGCCGGCGGTGACGCGGGCTGGGCGCTGCGGTGGTTCACCCCGGTCACCGAGGTCGACCTGTGCGGTCACGCCACCCTGGCCACGGCTCATGTGCTGCACTCGACCGGCCGCGCGACCGGACCACTGCGCTTCGCCACGCGTTCGGGCGTCCTCGGCGCGACGGCCCATGAGGACGGGTCTCTGACGCTGGACTTCCCCACCTCGGCGCTGATCCCGGTGGCGGCCCCGGACGGCGTCGGCGCCGCGCTGGGCGCCGAGCCCCTGTCGGTGCACCGCACCTCGGAGCGGATCGGTGACCTGCTGGTGGAGCTGGCGGACGAGCGGACCGTACGCCGCCTCACCCCCGACCTCGGGCGGCTCGCCGCCTACTCGGGGCGCGGTGTGGTGGTCACGGCCGCCGCGGCGGACCCGGCGGGCGGCTACGACTTCGTCTCGCGCGGCTTCTTCCCCGCCGTGGGCATCGACGAGGACCCGGTGACGGGCAGCGCGCACACGGCGCTCGCCCCCTTCTGGTCGGCGAGGCTGAGGCGCGCCGAGCTGACGGGTCTCCAGGGAGGTGCCCGTACGGGAGTGGTCCGCACGTCCCTGCGCGGCGACCGTACGCTGCTCACCGGCCACGCGGTCACGGTCATCGACGGCGAGTTGCTCAGCGCCCCGTGAGCCCTCCAAGACGCGGAACAGACCCGGCCCTTACGCCGTCGGCAGCCACCCCACCTTGCCCGCCAGCAGCGCGTATCCGACGAACGCCCCGATGTCGAGCAGCGAGTGGGCCACCACCAGCGGCCCCACCCTCCCCCAGCGCCGGTAGAGGAGGACGAACACCACGCCCATCACCATGTTGCCGAGGAAGCCGCCGATGCCCTGGTACAGGTGGTACGAGCCACGCAGCACCGAACTCGCCACCAGCGCTGCCATCGGTGTCCACCCCAACTGCCCGAGACGCCGCAGCAGATACCCGACGACGATGACCTCCTCCAGGACGGAGTTCTGCACCGCCGAGAGGATCAGCACCGGGAACTTCCACCACACGCCGGGCAGCGACTCCGGCACCACGGTCAGGTTGAAGCCCGACGCCTGGACCGCGAGGTAGAACGCGAGCCCCGCGCTGCCGATCCCCGCCGCCACGAGCGTGCCGCGCCCCAGGTCGGGGCCGGGCCGGGTGCGGTCGAAGCCGATGGCCCGCAGTCCGCTGCCCTCCCTGAGCAGGAAGTGCGCGACGAGGGCGACCGGCACCAGCGCGGTCGTGATGCCGAACAGCTGCCAGGCGAGGTCGAGCCACGGCCGCCCCGGGGCCGCCGACGAGTTGAGCTGGGCCGCCTGATCCCTGAGGGCGCCCGGTTTTGTCACCGAACCAACAAAACTGATCAGCGCCGACACACCACTCGCGCCCAGCGAGAGCGCCAGGACGAGCACCGTCTCCGACCGGAGGATCCGCCGGGGGGCGTCCTCCTCGGGAAAGGAACCGGCCACCTGATCCACGTCCGCCCGCACACCTGCCTCCAGTTGAGTATTCCCGCCTCATGCCACGTGCCGTGCCGCTAGGGTCTCGAATGCAGGTACGAAGATCGCGCGCGACAGGCCGGGGGACGGTCGCCGTTCGGCGGCGAGGTACCCCCTCTTCTACACCCATCGAGCCGCGCGCTTCGAGCCCACCCCTGTTCACCCCTCACGAAGGAGGGCGCCACCGCCATGGGACGTCACAGCTTGCCCGACGAGAGGGCGGCGGGTCCGGCCAGGCCCCGCTCCCCCCGCCGTCGCAGCGTCGCGATCGCCACCGCGCTCGTCCTGACGGTGGCGGCGGGGGCCGCCGTCGCGGTGCAGAGCGGCGCGCTCTCCTTCGCCGAGGCCTGTGGGGACGTTCCGGTACGGCTGCGGATGGTGGCCTCGCCCGACATCGCGCCCGCGCTGCGGGCCATCGCCGACCGCGCCCGCGCGGACAAGGTGACCTCCGACGGGCGCTGTCTGGACATCCGGGTCGTCGCACGTGAGAACTACCGGGTCGCGAGCGCCCTCGCGCGTGGCTCCGAGTCCCCGGACTTCGAGATCTGGGTGCCGGACTCCGGCGTGTGGGTGGACCGGGCCGAGAGTGTCGGGGACGCCGCGTCGCTGACCCCGGCGGGCAACGTGGCCCTCTCCCCGGTCACACTGGCCGCCGTGCCCACGGCCGCCGCGTCCCTCGGCTGGCCCAGGAAGACGTACACCTGGGCGGGGCTGACCACGGCCGCGACCGAACAGGACCAGCGGCTCCTGGGCGCGGCCGACCCGGCGCGCAGCGCGACCGGTCTGCTGGCGCTCACCAGCATCGCGGGGTCGTCCCGCGACAGCGGCCCGGGCGGCGACACCAGGGCCGCCGCCACGGCGAAGCTCCTGTCGCAGCGCGTCTCCGACTCCGACCTCCAGGTGCTCAGGACGCTGGCCGAGGACGACTCGGGCGCGGAGAAGGGCAACCCCCGGCGCAACGCGGCGGTGCTGCTCTCCGAACAGGCCGCGTTCGTCCACAACTCCGGGAGCAACGGCGCCGCGAATCTCCAGCTCTTCTACCCCACCGACGGCGCGCCCGCGCTCGACTACCCGTACAACCTGGTCGACGAGTCCGAGCTGACCACCGACGAGAGCCGTGCCGCGATGCGGTTCATGGCCCTGCTCACCGACGACGCCTCGTACCGGACGCTGGAGGACCACGGCTTCCGGGCCGGGGCGGCGGACACCCCCGTGGAGAGCGCGCTGGTCCGTACGGCGGGCGGGCGCGCGCCCCAGCCGTACGACACGGACGACTCCAGGCCCCCGACGGCGGAGGAGGTCCGGCGGACGCTGGGCCTGTGGACCGTCACGGTGCAGAGTGCCCGGCTCACGACGGTCGTGGACGCGTCGGGCTCGATGGAGGCGCCGGTCCCCGGGCGCGGCGGCCAGAGCCGGATGGATGTCACCAAGGCGTCCCTGCTCCGGGCGCTGGCGCAGTTCACGCCCGAGGACGAGATCGGGCTGTGGAAGTTCGCCACCCGGCTGGACGGCGCCAAGGACTACCGCAAGGTGGAGGAGACGGCCCGGCTCGGGGACGCGGCCAAGGGCGGCCGTACGCACCGCGAGGAGCTGTCGGACGCCTTCTCCGCCCTCGAACCGGTTCCCGACGGCGACACGGGTCTGTACGACACGGCGCTGGCGGCCTACAAGGCGGCCCAGGCCTCGTACGTGAAGGGCAAGTTCAACGCCGTGGTCCTGCTCACGGACGGCACCAACAAGGACGACCGCGGCATTTCACGTGCCGCCCTGATCAGCCGGTTGCGTACGCTCGCCGACCCCACCCGTCCTGTCCCGCTGATCGGTATCGCGGTCGGCCCCGACGCGGACCGGGCGGCGGTGCACCAGATAGCCAGGGCCACCGGCGGGGCGGGCTACGAGGTGAGCGATCCGGGCGACATCCAGGCGGTGATCCTCCAGGCGATCATGGCGGTCGGCGAGGAGGAGCCGTAGGCCCTTCGCCGGCGCGCAGCCCGCTCGCCCGCGGCTCCGTCGTCACGCCCTCCGCCGGTCAGGCCGGGTCACCCGCCACCGGCGCGGACAGCCCGGCCGGCCAGGTGTGCACCGGCTCGCCCCGGTGCATCAGCTCGCTGTAGCGCCGGGTGGTGGCGGCCAGCGCGGCCTGCCGCCCCAGCCCCTCCTCCCGGGCCCGGTGGTAGGTGTCCACCTGCCACGAGGCGCCGTTCACCCGCAGCTTGCAGCGCTCCTCGATGACTCCGAGGTAGAGGTCGCGGTCCGCCGGCTCGACCTGCCACGCGTCGAGACCGGCCGCCGCGAGCGGCAGCAGTTCGTCCCGTACGAGCTTCACGACCGGCACGGTGGTGATACCGGTCCCCCGGCCCGGCCGGGGCCACCGCAGCTCCGCGTCGATGCCGTGCCGGCACGCGGTCTCGAAATTGGCGGCCGCCGTCTCGAACGGCAGCCGCTTCCACACCGGCCTCGTGTCGTCGGCGAGCGCGCGCACCAGTCCGTAATAGAAGGCGGCGTTGGCGATGACGTCGGTGACCGTCGGGCCGGCGGGCAGGACGCGGTTCTCCACCCGCAGATGCGGCACACCGTCCGCGACCTCGTACACCGGCCGGTTCCAGCGGTAGACCGTGCCGTTGTGGAGCGCCAGCTCCGACAGGTCGGGCACTCCCCCGTCGTCCAGCGTCCGCAGCGGGTCCTCGTCGTCGCAGATCGGCAACAGCGGCGGGAAGTAACGCAAATTCTCCGCGAACAGGTCATAGGCGGAATCGATCCACCGCTCGCCGAACCACGTCCGTGGCCGCACCCCTTGCGCGGCGAGTTCGGGCGGCCTGACATCCGTCGCCTGGAGGAACAGCGGCGGCCTGGATTCCCGCCACAACTCCCGGCCGAATAGGAACGGGGCATTGGCACCCAGTGCCACTTGAACGGACGCGATCGCCTGCGCGGCGTTCCACACCCCCGCGAATCGCTCGGGTGTGACCTGGAGATGCAGTTGTACGGAGGTGCAGGCGGCCTCCGGGGTGATGGAGGCGGACCGGCAGGTGAGACGCTCCACCCCCTCGATGTCCAGGGCGAAGTCCTCGCCCCTGGCCGCGACCATCTGGTCGTTGAGGAGCGTGTAGCGGCCGACGTCGGAGAGGTTCGCGGAGACCGTGTCGTCCTGGGTGAGGGTCGGCAGAATACCGATCATCACAATGCCCGCGTCGACCTCGTCCGCTTTGCGGTGGGCATATCCGAGGCCGGCCCGCAGTTCCTCGGCCAACTGATCGAGAACACGACCCTCCAGCCGGTGGGGAGCTATATTCACTTCCAGGTTGAACATACCGAGTTCGGTCTGGAAATCACCGCTCGCGATGCGTTCGAGCACCTCGGCATTCATCATCCGAGGCATCCCGTCCGATCCCGCGAGATTGAGCTCGATCTCCAGGCCCATCAGATTTTTGGGCCGGTCGAACCTCTTCTCCGCCAGGAGCCGCCCCAGTACCGCCAGGCACTGCTGCAACTTTCTGCGGTATTTCTGCCGATCGGACAGAGCGAACCCGTCCGCCTCGACCTTCTCCCCCATCGAAGCGTCCCTCCTCCAGTGGGCAGCCCCGGGCTCCGGCCGCTCGCGTCACGGTCGATAATGCCCAGACTCTGTGATCCGTAACGCCCTCTCACCCTCCGGGCAACGGGTAGAGTGAAGAGTGGAGGCACGCGGCACATTCCATTGGCATGAGTGGCGCGCGAGCTCAGCGAGATTGTCGACGGGATGTCATCTTCCCCGCGACCAGTTTCAGCCGTCCACCGGCAGCCAATCCGCCCAGGCCAGCCACCCGCGTTCCGCGTTTATCCAAGAAAAAGCGGCCGGAAGACGGACCTGATAGTGCCTTGCCCGCAATATTCGCGACAGCTAGAAGAAACATGGTGTGAACACGTGTCGTATAACATCCGTGTACGAGGCAGAGAGGCGCCGCCCGGCTCACGGCCCCAGGCCACCCTCTGACCACGCCACGCTGACACCGACGTCCGCACCCGCACCACCTCACGCACCACCCTGTCTCCTGAGTGAGAGGCAACCCACCATGCCGCTGCATGTCCCCCCGGCCCCCGCACCCGCCCTTCGCAGCGTTCTCGCGGCACTCGGTTCCCCCACCGCCGTCCGCGAGGCCCGCACACCCGCTCTGCGGTCCGTCCAGGGACCGCTGAGCCCCGAGTTCCCCCTTCCGCTCCACGTGCTGGACCAGGTCGCTCCGAAAGGTCGTGCGGTACCCCCGGCGGGTCGTACGCCACGGACGAGACTGGTCGGCTGGCGCTTCCTGATCCGCAACGGCGACCGCGCCGTGGCCGCGGCCGACACCACGCTGACCGCCGACGGCTGGGTGTTCTCGCGCTTCTTCGAGGGCCCCTACCTCGCCTCCACGGAACGTGCGCTGCGACAGGCCGAGACGCTGGGGACGGCCTACCAGCCCCGGCTCCTCTCGGTGCCCGAGCTCTACATGATCACGCTGTGGCTGCACAGCGACACGGAGGCGGACGGGTCCGAGGGTTCCCCCTCGCCCGCCGACATCCTGGTGCCGCTCGCACCCGCCCCGCCCGGCATCGCCGCGCACCGTCCGCACCGCGTCGCCGAGTTGCTGCCGATGATCGGGCTGAGACTGGCCCCGGCTCCGCTGCTCCGTACCCCCGCCTGACCTGCGCACCGCTCCCACGAAGCCTCGCGATCCCACCGGTCGCGGGGCTTCGTGCGTGCCGGTCCCGGGCCGCTCCCCCGTGGATCACCGGCGTCCGGCCGCGAACCCGCCCGCCCGGCGGACAAGTTGAACTGAACCGTCCGCCCGGGTGACGCGTCCTTGCACAGAAGGAAGTGCTGCCGTGAAATACCTGCGGATCGGCGTCCGTGGGGCAACACTGGGACCGGACCAACAGATACGGGGGGCGGCCATGACCACATCGAGCCGCAGGACACTCACCACGACGCAGCGAAAGAACCCAGCCATGTGCCAGCACCAGCCCGTGTGCCCGACCGCCGACTCCGCCGACCGGGACGCCGCCCGCCTGACGGCCCACCATCCGGAACAGGGCTGGAGCCTGCTGTGCAACGGCGTTCTGGTCTTCGAGGACACCGGCGAGCTGCTGCCCGACGGAAAGATCATCGCGCCGCACCGCCGCCGCGACGAGCAGACGGTGACGGCGGCCTGAGCCGCCGGTACGACCGGGGCCGGCCCGGAGACGTTCCTCCGCACCGGCCCCGACCTGGCAGTGCTGTCAGTGGTCGTACGCGTCCAGCGGCGGGCAGGAGCAGACCAGGTTGCGGTCGCCGTACGCGTCGTCGATACGACGGACCGGCGGCCAGTACTTGTCCGCTGCCGAGACACCGGCCGGGAAGACCGCCTCGGCACGGGTGTACGGGTGGTCCCACTCCCCGCCGAGCGCCGACGCCGTGTGCGGCGCGTTGCGCAGCGGGTTGTCGTCCGCGGGCCACTCGCCCGACGCGACCTTCTCGACCTCGGCGCGGATCGCGATCATCGCCTCGCAGAACCGGTCCAGTTCGCCCAGGTCCTCGCTCTCGGTCGGCTCGATCATCAGCGTGCCGGCCACGGGGAACGACATCGTCGGCGCGTGGAAGCCGTAGTCGATCAGCCGCTTGGCGATGTCGCTGACGCTGACGCCCGTCGCCTTCGACAGCGGGCGCAGGTCCACGATGCACTCGTGGGCGACCAGGCCGTTGGGGCCGGTGTAGAGCACCGGGTAGTGCGGCTCCAGGCGCTTGGCGATGTAGTTGGCCGCGAGCACCGCGACCTGCGTCGCGCGCTTGAGGCCCTCGCCGCCCATCAGCCGTACGTACGCCCAGGAGATCGGCAGTATGCCCGCCGAGCCCCAGGGGGCGGCGGAGATCGGACCCACACCCGTCCCGGGTCCGGCGGCCGGCTGGAGCGGGTGGTTGGGCAGGTACGGGGCGAGGTGGGACCGTACGCCGACGGGACCGACCCCGGGGCCGCCGCCGCCGTGCGGGATGCAGAACGTCTTGTGCAGGTTCAGGTGGGAGACGTCCGAGCCGAACTTGCCCGGCTTGGCCAGCCCCACCAGCGCGTTGAGGTTGGCGCCGTCGACGTAGACCTGGCCGCCCGCGTCGTGCACGGCAGCGCAGATGTCGCTGATGTGCTCCTCGAACACCCCGTGGGTGGAGGGGTAGGTGACCATCAGGACGGCCAGCTCGGCGCCGTGCCGCTCGATCTTGGCGCGCAGGTCCTCGACGTCGACGTCACCGTCCTCGCGCGTCTTGACGACGACGACCTTCATCCCGGCCATGACCGCGCTCGCGGCGTTCGTGCCGTGCGCGGAGGACGGGATGAGGCAGACGGTGCGCTGGGTGTCGCCGTTGGCGCGGTGGTAGGCCCGTACGGCGAGCAGTCCGGCCAGCTCGCCCTGGGAACCGGCGTTGGGCTGGAGGGACACCGCGTCGTACCCGGTGACCTCCGCGAGCCGCTCCTCCAGCTCCCTGATCAGCGTCAGGTAGCCCTCGGCCTGCTCGGCCGGGGCGAAGGGGTGCAGGGCCGCGAACTCGGGCCAGGTGACCGACTCCATCTCCGTGGTCGCGTTCAGCTTCATGGTGCAGGAGCCGAGCGGGATCATGCCGCGGTCCAGCGCGTAGTCACGGTCGGAGAGCTTGCGCAGGTAGCGCAGCATCGCCGTCTCGGAGCGGTGCTGGTGGAAGACGGGGTGGGTCAGGATGTCGTCGCTCCGCAGCAGCGTCGCGGGCAGCGCGTCCCCGGCGGTCGCGTCCAGCGCCTCGATGTCGGCGTCGACGCCGAACGCCGCCCACACGGCGGCCAGCTGGGCGCGCCCGGTGGTCTCGTCACAGGCGACGGAGACGTGGTCGGCGTCGGCCTGGTACAGATTGATGCCGTGTTCCCGGGCGGCGGCGGTGACCTCGGCGGCCCGGCCGGGGACCCGTACGGTCAGCGTGTCGAAGTACGCGCCGTGCACGACGTCCGCGCCGCCGGCGCGCAGTCCCTCGGCGAGCAGGGTCGCGTAGCGGTGGGTGCGCCGGGCGATGCCCCGGAGGCCGTCCGGACCGTGGTAGACCGCGTACATGCCGGCCATCACGGCGAGCAGGACCTGCGCGGTGCAGATGTTGCTGGTGGCCTTCTCGCGGCGGATGTGCTGCTCGCGGGTCTGGAGGGCCAGCCGGTACGCCTTGTCGCCGTCGGCGTCCACGGACACCCCGACGAGCCGGCCGGGCAGGGTGCGCGCGAACGTGTCGCGTACGGCCATGAATCCGGCGTGCGGTCCGCCGAAGCCCATCGGGACGCCGAAGCGCTGGGTGGTGCCGACGGCGATGTCCGCGCCCAGTTCACCGGGCGAGGTGAGGAGCGTCAGCGCGAGCAGGTCGGCGGCGACGGTGACGAGGGCGCCCAGCTCGTGCGCCCGCTCGACGACCGGCCTGATGTCCCGTACGGCCCCGGAGGCGCCGGGGTACTGGAGCAGCACGCCGAAGACACCGCGCTCGGCGACGTCGGCCGGGATGCCGTCGGTGAGGTCCGCGACGACGACCTCGACGCCGGTCGGTTCCGCGCGGGTCCTGATCACGGCGATCGTCTGGGGCAGGGTGTCGGCGTCGATCAGGAAGACACCGTCCTTGACCTTGCCGGCGCGGCGGGACAGCGCCATCGCCTCGGCGGCGGCCGTGCCCTCGTCCAGCAGGGAGGCACCGGAGGTCGGCAGCCCCGTCAGGTCGGCCACCATCGTCTGGAAGTTGAGGAGGGCTTCGAGCCGGCCCTGGGAGATCTCCGGCTGGTACGGCGTGTACGCGGTGTACCAGGCCGGGTTCTCCATGACGTTGCGCAGGATCACCGGCGGCGTGAACGTGCCGTAGTAGCCGAGGCCGATCATCGGGGCGAGGACCGTGTTGCGGTCGGCGAGGGCGCGCAGCTCCGCCAGCACCTCGGCCTCGGTACGGGCCCCGGGCAGCCGCAGCGCCTCCGCGCTCTTGATCACGTCGGGCACCGCGGCGGCGGTCAGCTCGTCCAGCGAGCCGTAGCCGACCTGCGCGAGCATCTTCGCCTGGGCCGCCACGTCGGGCCCGATGTGGCGCTGCTCGAAGGGGACGCCACGCTCCAGCTGGGAGAGCGGAATGCGGTGGTCGGTCATGTGGGAGGCCTCCTGGTCGTCACGACCTGCGAGGGGCACCAAGGCGCGGGTGCCCGGACGGCCTCCCCCTCTGTCATCTGACCTGAGAGCTTCACCGGGCGCCAGGAGGCCGCCCGGCTTTCACCGTCGGTGAGGGCGGACGCCGTCGGCACCTGCCCTGCTTTCCAGAGTGACCTCGTCCGTGCGGTACGGGGGCCTGAGAGATTCCGGGGAGGATTTGCTCCTTCGGCGCCTCCGGCGATCTCTCCGGAGGACTCTCCCGCACAGGGTCAGCAGCCGTGTGCCAGCCTACCAGCGAGGTCCCGCGCAGGGCTTTTCGAGTGGCCGACAGGCCGGATCTGCACTTTTCTTATGAGTGGAGCGACGGGTCTTCCCCGCTTGTGCGACCAGTTGGAGGGACCGTGGAGAACGACATCGATCCGCGCAGCCTGATCGGCCGCAAGGCGTTCGACCGCGACGGCCACAAGATCGGCACGGTGGACGAGGTGTATCTGGACGACGCCACGGGGGTGCCCGAGTGGGCGGCCGTCCGCACCGGGATCTTCAGCCGTGACGCGTTTGTCCCCCTCGCGCCCAGCACGCTGGAGGAGGAGACGCTCCGGATCCCCTTCGAGCGCTCGCTGATCAAGGACGCGCCCGACTTCGGCGTCGGCCGGCACCTCTCGCCCGAACAAGAACTCCAGCTCTACCGTCATTACGGCCTCGCCCTGCCGGAGCCCGGTCCGCCCGAGCGCCCCGCCTCGCTGTCCGACCGGGACGCCGAACGTGACTTCGGACGGGTCGCCGGCCAGGACGACTGATCCCGGTCCGGCGGCCCCGGCCCGCCCCGGGCGGGCTCCTCGCCGTCCTGGACCGGCCCGCCGGTCAGAGGGAGCGGGTCCGACAGCTCCAGCTCGGGATCGTCCACCCAGAAGGTCCGCACCCGCCCCGGCGGGGACCACGGCTCCTCGAACCGCACAGTGACCCGGCGCAGCCCGCTGCCCTGGACCCAGCCCGCGCCGAACACGGAGTGGCGCACGTCGTGCCCGGCCGGAAAGCGCCGCTCGGCGGGGAGGTCCGGGCTCTCCGCCGTCTCCTGGGCGGCCGGTACGCCCCCGGTGGGCGCCGCAGGCCCCTCCGCCGCCCCGACTGTCCGTGATGGGTCGGCCCGCTCCTCCCCGGGCTTCTCAGAGCCCTTCTCGGAGCCCTGCTCGGGCGCCACGGCGGACG
>NZ_WWJY01000030.1 GCF_009865405.1 Streptomyces sp. SID3212
GCCGCCTCGGGGGCCGGCGGGCGGCAGCCGCCGGGCTCCCCTGCGCCCGCGCCCGCCACGGGGCAGGGCGCCCAGCAGGTACGGAACATGTGGCCGGACATCCTGGAGGCCGTGAAGAACCGCCGCCGCTTCACCTGGATCCTGCTCAGCCAGAACGCGCAGGTGGCGGGCTTCGACGGTACGACGCTCCAGATCGGTTTCATCAACGCCGGCGCCCGGGACAACTTCACCAGCAGCGGCAGCGAGGACGTCCTCAAGCAGGCGCTCTCCGAGCAGTTCAACGTCCAGTGGAAGATCGAGGCCATCGTCGACCCGTCGGGTGGTACGGCCGGGCCGCCCCTCTCGGGCGGTGGTGGCGGTAGCGGCGGTGGGTACGGCTCCGGCGGCGGAGGCGGCGGAGGTGTCGGCGGCGGTACGGGCGCCGGCGGCGCCGGGGGGTACGGCGGTAACGGCGGCGGGTACGGCGCCGGCGCGGCCACGGGCGCCGGGCCCGGCGCGGGATCCGGCT
>NZ_WWJY01000271.1 GCF_009865405.1 Streptomyces sp. SID3212
GCTCATGGCAAGGCCCGACAAGGCTGCCGCGGTGGCCGAGCTGACGGACAAGTTCCGCAGTTCGAACGCCGCTGTGCTGACCGAGTACCGGGGTCTCACCGTGGCGCAGCTCAAGGAGCTGCGCCGTTCTCTCGGTGGGAACGCCCAGTACTCCGTGGTGAAGAACACGCTGACCAAGATCGCGGCCAACGAGGCCGGGATCAACACGCTGGACGACCTGTTCGCGGGTCCGACGGCGGTTGCCTTCGTCACCGGTGACCCGGTGGAGTCGGCGAAGGGTCTTCGTGACTTCGCCAAGGACAACCCGAATCTCGTCATCAAGGGCGGTGTCCTTGACGGCAAGGCACTGTCCGCGGACGAGTTCAAGAAGCTTGCGGACCTCGAGTCCCGCGAGGTTCTGCTCTCCAAGCTGGCAGGTGCCATGAAGGGCAAGCAGTCCCAGGCTGCCTCCCTCTTCCAGGCGCTTCCCTCGAAGTTCGTCCGCACCGCGGAAGCGCTTCGCGTCAAGAAGGAAGAGCAGGACGGCGCCGCGTAACCCGGCGTCACGGCCGTCACCGTCCGGTGAGGGCCGCCGCGGGCCGCGCGCCCGCCGACACGTACCCCCGGCATCGGCCGGAATAGTGGAAGGACCGCCATCATGGCGAAGCTGTCGCAGGACGACCTGCTCGCGCAGTTCGAGGACATGACCCTGCTCGAACTCTCCGGGTTCGTGAAGGCGTTCGAGGAGAAGTTCGACGTCACCGCCGCCGCGGCGGTCGCCGCCGCCGGCCCCGCGGGCCCGGGCGCCCCGGTCGAGGCCGCCGACGAGCAGGACGAGTTCGACGTGGTCCTCACGGGCGCCGGTGACAAGAAGATCCAGGTCATCAAGGTCGTACGCGAACTGACCTCGCTGGGCCTCAAGGAAGCCAAGGACCTCGTGGACGGCGCCCCCAAGCCCGTCCTGGAGAAGGTCGCCAAGGACGTCGCCGACAAGGCCGCCGAGTCCCTCAAGGCAGCGGGCGCCGCCGTCGAGGTCAAGTGATCGCGGGCGCCTGAGGGCGCCAGGCACCACCGTACGAGAACGACCATCGTACGAGAACAGGGCCTCTTGCCGGCCGGGCGCGTCAGCCACCGCGGGCGGCGGGAGGCCCTGTTCCCGCCCCCCACGGCTTCCTCTGCGCGTTCTGCCCTCTCATGCTGTACTGGCCAGATGAAGCGCAAGCCCATACCAGCGCTCGTCAAGCACGCCGGGCGGACCGGCGGGGCGGCTGCCGACCCCGTCAGCGCCCGGCGGACCGAGACGGTGCGGGACCGGGTCCGTCTCATGATCGGGATCACCGCGCGGGCGGGTGAGTACCGCAGAGGACTGCTGCGGGCGGCCGAACACCTCAGCCCGGAGGAGGCGGCGATCCTCTCCGACCTGGAGCAGCACGGACTCCAGGTGCCGCAACTGCGTGACGTACTGCGCGGCGGTCATGTCCTGGTGGACGATCCGCGGCTGTACGAGGCCTGGCGGGCCGGCAAGGGCAGTCATCCCCGGCTCTCCAGCCACCACCGTGACATCGACAAGAAGCTCTACCCCGACATCGGCATGCGCGGCCACGTGGTGCGGGAGAAACTGCACGGGCGTACGGCGCAGGGCACCTGGGTGCAGCTGGAGAAGACCCCGGCCGCGTTCGGCGGGAGCAAGCTGCCCAGCCTGAGCGACCTCCGGCACCTCATGGACTACGTGGTGTACCGGTTCACCGGCAGCAACGTCGGCCCCTGGGGGCTGTCCCGGATGACCGAGCGGCACCCGTTGTACCTGTCGCCGGTCCTGGCCGTGCCCACCTCCCTCACCCCTCCGGTCGCACGGTCCCTGACCGAGGCGCTGCGCAGGATCGAGGCGAACGACGACGTCACCGCCGCCGCCCCTCAGCTGGCGGCCAGGTTCCCGCCCCCGGACCGGCCCGACCTGGCCGGTGAGCTGGGACAGGCGCTGTCCGGCACGGCGGGGCGGGGACTGTTCGGCAATTCCGAGGTGTGGGTGACCCAGACACCGTCACCGGTCGCGGCCGAGGTGCTGCGCGAGGGGCGTGAGCCGCCCGCGGCGAGCAGCTGGAAGGCAGGAGGCACGTCATGAGTGACGCCGACCGGCACGACGACGACCGGCGTGACAGCGCGCCGACTCCGAGTCCGACGCCGACGCCGACGCCGACGCCCAGTGCGACGCCGAGTCCGAGTCCGGGCGAGGCGTCCGTCCCCCCGGGGCTGGTCACGGCCGTGGTGGACCTGGTGTACACCGGCCCCGTCCTGCTGGGCGCGTACACCATCGCCGAACTCACCGCCGTGGACGCCATCGTGGACTTCCTCGAAGCCCGGCCGTCGGACGACGAACTCACCGAGGCCGTCCGCTCGTTGGCGGCGCGCCAACTGCTCCTGGCGGGCTCCTCCGGCGAACAGGTGCAGGTACGCGGGGACTTGGGCATCGCCGTGGCGTTCCAGCAGCGGGCCCGGAAGGTGCTCGACGCCCGTACGACGGGGACGACCCCCGGCGAACCGTGGCGGATCCTGCTGCTCCCCCAGCCCGAGCCGATCTGCCTGATGGTCCGCATCGACGCGCTCGGCGTCCACCAGATCGGCCTCTACAAGCTCGACGAGGCGCTCCGTACGCTCACCGAATGGCTGCCCAGGGGCCCGGCTGCGGATCCCGATCCGGCGCTGGACACCGACGCCGTACTCACCGATTCCGAGCGTTCCGCGCTGCTCACCGTCACCCACTACACCGCGGAGGGCTCGGCGGAGATCGCGGGCGACAGTACGAGCCTGGTCCTCGCCCGCCACAAGGGCCGCCTGCACGCCCTCTCCCAGGACCCCTCGGACCAGGCCAAGTTGGTCCCGGGCCCTCCGACGGAGGGCAAGGAGGGCGTCCACGAGAGGCTGGTGTCCCTGCTGGCGTGACGCGGTTCGCTGATTCGGTCAACTGGCTCGGTCGACTGGCTCGGCCAACGGATTCAGGCAACCGCTTCAGGCATCCGCTTCAGGCAACGGCGTCGTGCAGCAGGTCCCGCAGGGTCAGTGCCGCCGGCAGTGGGGTCGTGGGCAGTGCCACCTGGACGGTCCGGCGCAGCGCCGGGTCGGTGAGGCGGCACAGCACAAGTTCGTCGGGAACCGCCCGGGCGGCCAGCGAGGGGACCAGCGCCACCCCCAGTCCGGCGGCGGCGTAGCCGAACTTCGCGGTCCACTCCGCGATCCGGATTATCTTCCTGGGGGTGAAGCCCGCCCGTGCGCAGGCGTCGGCGAGCATCGTGGGGCGGTCGCCGTACGCGCTGTGGAGCCATGCCTCGTCGCGCAGTTCCCGCAGGTCGACCGTCCCGGCCCCGGCCAGGCGGTGCGAGCGCGGGAGAGCCACGAACAGTTCGTCCTCGCACAGCACGGTCGTCGTGACACCGTCGGCCGACGGCAGCCCTGACGGGTAGTCGCTGACGACGGCGAGGTCCAGCGCCCCGTCCGCGAGGCGCTCCATCAGCGTGTCGGTCCACCCCTCGACCGCGATGACCTCGACCTCCGGCCTGGCGTGCTGGAGGGCCCGTAGGGCGGTGGGCACGAGCGAGATGTTGGCGGTGGCGAACGCGCCGATGTGCAACAGCCCGCCCTGCCCCGCGTTCAGCACGGCCAGCTCCCGCGCCGCCCGCGACAGCCGGTCCAGCACCTCCAGGGCGTGCCGGTGCAGCGTACGGCCGGCGGGATTGAGCCGTACTCCCCGGGGGAGCCGTTCGAACAGCGGTCCGCCCGCCTGCTGTTCGAGCGTGGCGATCCGCCGGGACACCGCGGACTGGGTGTAGTTCAGCCGGACCGCCGCCTTGGTGAACGATCCGGTGTCCGCCACGGCCACGAGCAGCCGGAGCGCGTCGACCTCGAACACGGCTCTCCCCTCCCCTTCACGATCTTCCGGACCTCACCCGCGCCCGTCTTCCCACGACCCATTCCCCCAACGCATGGATTCTATGCGATCCAGTCGCTGGTGGAATGCCTCGGCCCACCCTAACGTCGTTCACGCGGCGGGGCTCCCCAGGGGGAAGGGCGCCCCGCCGTGCCAATACCCAGGAGAACCCGAGGGGGAAATGTGTCGTCACGACAGGAAACACAACAGGAAACACGACAGGAAGCACGACAGGGAGCACGACAGGGCGTCGACCGGCGGCGGGACCGATGACCCGGGGGGCCGAGCCCGTACTGGCGGCGATGCTGGCCGATCTGGAGGAACTCGTGCGCTGCGAGTCCTTCTCGGCCGACCACGCGGCGGTGGCGCGAAGCGCCGAGGTGGTGGGCGCTCTCGGGACGAGACTGCTGGGGGCCGAGCCGGAGACGCTGGTGATCGACGGGGTGACCCATCTGCGGTGGAAGTTCGGCACCCCGCGGGTCCTGCTGGTGGGACACCACGACACGGTGTGGCCGATGGGCTCGATCGAGAGCCGCCCCTGGTCGGTGGCCGACGGGATCGCCCGTGGGCCCGGCGTCCTGGACATGAAGGCGGGCCTGGTGCAGATGTTCCACGCCCTGGCCTCACTTCCGTCGCCGGACGGGGTGTGCGTCCTGGTCAACGGGGACGAGGAGGTCGGCTCGGCGACGTCCCGGCAGCTGATCGAGGAATCCGCGCGAGGGTGCGCGGCCGCCTTTGTCCTCGAAGCGTCCGCGGACGACGGGGGTGCGCTCAAGATCGCCCGCAAGGGCACCGCGCGGTACGAGGTCGTCGTGCACGGCAGGGCCGCGCACGCGGGTCAGGAACCGCACAAGGGGGTCAACGCCGCGGTCGAGGCCGCTCACCAGGTGCTGTCCATCGCCGGTCTCGGTGCGGCAATGGGCGCCGTCGGCACCGACTCCGTCCTGGGCCCCGCGACCGTCACGCCCACCCTGCTGTCGGCCGGCAGTGCGCGCAACACCGTGCCCGCGCTGGCGCGGGTGTCGGTGGACGTACGCGTGCCGACCTCGGCGGCGCAGGACCGGATCGACACGCTCCTGCGGGGGCTGACGCCGTGGACGCCAGGAGCCCGGCTGGAGGTGCTGGGCGGCGGCCGACGCCCGCCCATGGAACCGGAGTCCTCCGCCGAACTCTTCGCCCTCGCCTCCCGGCTCACCGCGGAACTGGGCGAGGAACGACTGCGGGGGATCGCCGTTGGCGGCGCCTCGGACGGCAACTACACCGCGGCGGCGGGCTGTCCGACCCTGGACGGCCTGGGCGGCGTGGGCGCCGGCGCGCACGCGGACACCGAGTACGTCGAGGTCGGGCGGATGGTCCCCCGCACCCGACTGCTCGCTCAACTCGTCCTCCGGACGAGGCACCGGCCGCCGGCCAAACCATGACGATGTTCCAGAGGAGATGACGCATCGTGCGAGAGAGCGTGTACGGATCCGGCCTCGGCCCGAGGCTCGGCAGTTACCCCGTCGCGGGGGTGGCGGGCGGCCTGGCGCAGGTGGCGCGGCGGGTCGGCGTGGCGCTGTACGTCGTGCTGATCGTCTGCCTGGTGGTCATCCCACCCCGGGCGGCGTTCGCCAAGGGCGCCGTCCTGACAGCGGTGGTGCTCGTCCTGACCGGCCTCCTCCTGGCCTGGCGTCGTGCGTCCGCCAGGTTCGGCCTCAGGCGGTGCCACCTCCATACGTACGGCCTGGTCGTCACCGATCTGTTCGGCGGCGAGTGGGACGCGGTGGCGTGGAGCGAGGTGACCGGCGTGAAGCGGCTCAGCGGCGCGTCGCTCTTCATGACCTTCCACCGGGTCGAGATCGAACGACACGGCCGCGAGCCCCTGGCGTTCCTGGCTCTGGGCCTGCAGCCCCCACTGGTGGAGGCGCTGCTGGGCCAACTGACCAAGAACGGTATCCACTGAGAGCAGGTCGGTTGGCCGCCCACCACCGTCTGACGAACGCGGCCCCTCGGAGGGCGGCAGCCCGGCCTGGGCTGCCGCCCGCTTCCGCAGCTCCGCAAGGCCCCTACGCCTTACCGCTGCCTCGCCCCTCGCGGAGACGCCTCCGTCACACTCGGTTCACGAGCCAGCCGAAGACGAATGCCTCGTTCTGCTCCCGGTTCTCGGCCAACTCGATGTATCGCGCGCCCTGCAGGCTGGTGAGCGCTTTGAGCACGGCCATCTCGCCGTCCGCCGTGCGCTTGATCATGAAGGCCGTGAACGCCGAGACCGTCTTCGGTCCGATCGCGCCGTCCACGGTCATGTCCGGATAGTCGGCCTGCCGCCGGTTCAGGACGTTGAGCACACGCTGAAGGAACTTCGCCGCCGTCCCCCGTCCATGTTGACGGCGATGTCGAACAGCTTCAGCGCGATCGGCTTGTCGAACGCCGTCATGCCTCTGCCCTTCGTGATGGAACCGTCGTCCCAGACGGTCGGGCGCTGCCGCCGCTGAGCGGCCCTCGGGCTCCCCGGCACCGACCGCACGTGGGGCACGGCCGTCGCCCTGGGCCCGAACGCGGAAAAACTCCCAGTCCGGACGAATCCGTACTGGGAGTTCCTTGATCATGCTGTGTGTCCGAGGGGGGACTTGAACCCCCACGCCCGATAAAGGGCACTAGCACCTCAAGCTAGCGCGTCTGCCATTCCGCCACCCGGACGAGTGGTCGAACCGCGGATGGTGCTCGCGGCGACGGGGTCAACGATACCAGGGGATCAGGGTGGTCCTCACCCGTATATCCGGTGGTCAGGGATCCGGCGCCGGTGGTCGGGGATCCGGCGCCCGGTCCTCCGCCCCGTCCTCGGGGAGAGGGCGCGCGGGCGCGTTGGAGCGGCGCCGGGTGCTCCTCGGGGTGGCCGTGGAGCACCCGGTGCCGGGGCCTGCCGGGCGGGCGTCTGTTTCCAGCCCGTACGGCAGGGGATCAGGGGCGGGGAGAGGTCAGGGCATCAGGTGGTAGTCGGGGAAGTTGCCCGGTGAGCGTTCGCCCTCGGGGCCGTTCGTGACCGACTTGACCAGCAGTTCTCCGCCGACGAACGCGCCCCGCCAGGAGTGGCCGAAGCCGCCGAACAGCTCGTCGCGGTCGCCGCGTGAGCGGGGCTTCCCGTGGCCGACCTTGAAGGCGCGGATCTGCGGGGACAGCCGGGCGTACGTCGCCGGGTCGTCGGTGGAGAGCGTGGCGACGAGCGCGCCGTTCGAGGCGTTCATCGCGGCCAGCAGCTCCGCCTCCGTGTCGACCAGGACGATGGTGTCGACCGGGCCGAACGGTTCCGCGTGGTGCAGCGGGGACGACGGGGGCGGCCCCAGCAGGGTGACGGGCGCGAGGTACGCACTCGTGTCCTGGCCGGGCAGGAAGCGCCCCTCGTCGAGGGAGCCCTGGTGCAGCGGCACGGCCCCGCGGTCGATCGCCACGGACACCAGGTCACCCAGCTCCTTGGCCTTGGCCGCGTTGATGAGCGGGCCGAAGTCCAGCTCGGGCAGCGGGTCGTCCGGGTGCGCGACGGCCAGCGGGTGGCCCACCCTGATCGAGCGGACGGCGGGGAGGTACGCCCCCAGGAAGTCCGCGAACTGCGAGCGCTGGACGACGAACCGGGGGTAGGCCGTGCAGCGCTGCTTCCCGTAGTCGAACAGCTTCGGGATGACGGCGCCGAGCGCGTCCCAGTCGCTGTAGTTCCAGACGCCCCAGGTGTTGAGGCCCTCCTGTTCGAGGACGTGCCGCTTGCCCAGGTCGGCGACGTGCGTCGCGATGTCGGCGCCGGTGTCCCGGCCCCCGACGAAGGAGACACAGCCGATCTCCGGCGAACGGACGAGCGCCTCGGAGAGGTCGCGACCGCCGCCGCTGACCAGGGTGACGGGGATGCCCTCCCGTACGGCCAGCGCACTGGCCAGGGTCAGGCAGGCGACCCCGCCGTCGGTCGGTGCCTTGGCGATCACCGCGTTGCCGGCCAGCGCCTGCGTGAGCATGGCGTGCACGAGGACCGACATCGGGTAGTTCCAGCTCGCGATGTTGGAGACGGGGCCCGACAGCGGGGTCCTGCCCTCCAGCATCCGGTCGACGTTCTCGACGTACCAGCGCACGCCGTCGATCGCACGGTCGACGTCGGCCTGGGCGAGCCGCCAGGGCTTGCCTATCTCCCACACCAGGAGAAGGGCGAGCAGTTCACGGTGTTCGGCGAGCGCGTCGAGTGTGGCGGTGACGCGCGCCTTGCGCTCCGGCAGCGGCACGTGCCGCCAGGCGCGGTGTTCGTCCAGCGAGGCCCGCACGGCCTGCTGGGCGGTGGCGGCGTCCAGTCGCGGCGGGCCCGCGATGGGGCTGCCGTCGACGGGACTGGTGGCGGGCAGGGCCCGTCCTTCGGTCTGCCAGGACGACGCCCACAGGTTGAGCACGCGGTCGTCGCGGAAGGCCTCGGGGGCGACGGCGAGACTGCGCCGCCACGCGTCCGACCAGGCCGTTCCGGGCTTGAGTTGGAGGTTGGAGGTAGAGGTAGGGGTAGGTGCCATTGTGAGTCTCCGCTCGAGGGAGGCGGGATGTGCATGGCTCGGCACGAATGCCGCGGGTATACGGGTACGGGCACGAGTGACGTGTACGGGTATGGGTACTGCGGGGTCGTCGGGTGGCCCGACGGTGTCGGGCGCTGGTACCGGACCGGTGGGATGTGGTGGGCCGCCGGGCCTGGGGTGGTGCGGTGGTGGTGCGGTCGTACGGTGATGGACCGGTGGTGCGGTGGTGGTGTGCGGTGGTACGCCGGTGACGGCGCGCACACGTTCCGTCAGTGGAGCACGGCCAGCCGGTCCAGGACCAGCCTCGCCGTCTCCGACGGGGTCGAGCCGACCCGTACTCCCACCGCCTCCAGCGCCTTCTTCTTCGCTTCCGCGGTGCCCGCGGAACCGGAGACGATCGCCCCGGCGTGCCCCATGGTCTTGCCTTCGGGCGCGGTGAAGCCGGCGATGTAGCCGATGACCGGCTTGGTGACGTGGTCGGTGATGTACGCCGCCGCCCGTTCCTCGGCGTCCCCGCCGATCTCACCGATGAGCACGATGATCTCGGTGTCGGGGTCGGCCTCGAAGGCGGCGAGACAGTCGATGTGGGTGGTGCCGACGACGGGGTCGCCGCCGATGCCGACGGCCGAGGAGAAGCCGATCTCGCGCAGTTCGTACATCAACTGGTAGGTCAGGGTGCCTGACTTGGAGACGAGTCCGATCCGGCCGGGCTTGGCCGCGATGTCGGCGGGGATGATGCCGGCGTTGGACTGCCCGGGGCTGATCAGGCCGGGGCAGTTGGGGCCGATGATCCGGGTGCCGTGCCGCTTGGCGTACGCGTGGAAGGCGACCGCGTCGTGCACGGGTATGCCCTCGGTGATGACCACCGCCAGCTCGATGCCGGCGTCCACCGCCTCAATGACGGCGGCCTTGGCGAAGGGCGGCGGGACGAAGACGACGGTGACGTCGGCGCCGGTGGCCTCGATGCCCTCGCGGACGGATCCGAAGACGGGGACGGAGAAGGGGGTGGTGCCGGGGGCCGTACCGCCCACGCCTTCGACGTCCTGCGGGACGTCGAAGTCGACCGTCCGGCCGGCCTTGCGCGGGTTGACGCCCCCGACGATGTCGGTACCGGCGGCGAGCATGCGGCGGGTGTGCTTCATGCCCTCACCGCCGGTCATGCCCTGGACGAGGACCTTGCTCTCCTTGGTCAGGAAGATCGCCATGGTGTCTCTCCTTATCCGGCGTTCGCCAGTACGGCGGCCTGTCGGGCCGCCCCGTCCATGGTGGTGACCTGCTGTACGAGCGGATGCGCGCGGTCCTCCAGGATTTCGCGCCCCTTCGCGGCGCTGTTCCCGTCGAGCCGGACGACGAGCGGCTTGGTCAGCTGTACGGACTCCAGGGCCTGGACGATGCCCTCGGCGACGGCGTCGCACGCGGTGATGCCGCCGAAGACGTTGACGAACACGGACTTCACGTCCGGGTCGGAGAGGATGACGGACAGGCCGTCCGCCATCACCTGGGCGGACGCCCCTCCCCCGATGTCGAGGAAGTTCGCGGGCTCGGCGCCGCAGCCCGCGACCACGTCCAGGGTGGACATGACCAGGCCCGCCCCGTTGCCGATGACGCCGACCCCGCCGTCGAGCTTGACGTAGTTGAGGCCCTTGGCGGCGGCGGCCACCTCCAGCGGATCGTCGCCCGGATCGCTCTCGGTGTCGCCCCACCGCACCTGCCTGAAGCGCGCGTTGTCGTCAAGGGTGATCTTGCCGTCGAGGGCGATAATCAGCCCATCTGATGTACGTACCAATGGGTTTACTTCGACCAGAACGGCGTCCTCGCGTACCAACACCTGGTAAAGAGCTTGGATCACCGGTGCGGTCCCGGCGGGCAGTCCGGCGGCCTCCGCGATCTCCGCGGCCTTGGCCGGCGTGACCCCTTCGGCGGGGTCGACATGGATCCGGGCGACCGCCTCGGGGCGGGTCGCGGCGACCTCCTCGATCTCCATGCCGCCCTCCGCGGAGGCGATCGCGAGGAAGACTCCGGCCGCCCGGTCGAGGACGAACGACACGTAGTACTCGGCCTCGATGTCGACCGGCCGGGCCAGCATGACCTTGCGAACCGTGTGGCCCTTGATGTCCATGCCGAGGATCTGACGGGCGGTCAACTGCGCCGCCGCGGGGTCCGCAGCGAACTTCACCCCGCCCGCCTTGCCCCGGCCCCCGGTCTTTACTTGCGCCTTGACGACGACGCGACCCCCGAGGCGTTCGGCGGCGGGCCCCGCCTCCTTCGCCGCGGTGACCACCTCGGCCTCCGGCACGGCGATCCCGTGGTCCGCGAACAACTCTCTTGCCTCGTGCTCATACAGATCCATGTCGGCTCCCATTTTTGGCGAAAGTGCTGTTCGCCCTCTGGACATGACCCACCGAATGCGAGATAACAAGCTTCATACAGTATTCGTAGACTGTATGCAATGTACCGGGAGCGCAGTGGCTCCCCCCTATGAAGGGACTGGACTGCCCATGGCCGACACACGCCAGGCACGCAACTCCGGTGGTCATTTGCCGACCGAGGCCCCGCTGCCCACCAGCGCGGTGGTCTTCGCGGGACCCGGCAGCCGTTCCGCCGCGACCAGGCAGGACGCGGCCCGCGCCGCCACCGTGTCGACGGCGTTCCGGCAGTGCTACGAGTGCGCGCCGGACACCGCTCCTCCCGTACGGCTCTACGAATCGCCCGTGACCGGGGCGAGGGCGAACACCCCCCGGACCACGACCCAGACGATGGCAAGCAGAGGAGCCCCCCGATGACCCAGGCTCTTGAGACACCGCCAGGAACGAAAGCCCTGTCAGGCATCCGAGTTCTGGACATGACCCACGTCCAGTCCGGCCCCTCCGCCACCCAGCTGCTCGGCTGGCTCGGCGCGGACGTGGTGAAGGTGGAGGCGCCCACCGGCGACATCACCCGCAAGCAGCTGCGCGACATCCCGGATGTCGACTCGCTGTACTTCACCATGCTCAACTGCAACAAGCGCAGCGTCACCCTCAACACCAAGACCCCGCGCGGCAAGGAGATCCTCACGGAACTCATCCGCCGCTCCGACATCATGGTCGAGAACTTCGGCCCCGGCGCGATCGACCGCATGGGCTTCACCTGGGAGAAGATCCAGGAGATCAACCCGCGGATCATCTACGCCTCCATCAAGGGCTTCGGCGAGGGCCCGTACACCAACTTCAAGGCGTACGAAGTCGTCGCCCAGGCCATGGGCGGGTCCATGTCGACCACCGGGTTCGAGGACGGGCCGCCGCTGGCGACCGGCGCCCAGATCGGCGACTCGGGCACCGGCATCCACGCCGTGGCCGGCATCCTGGCCGCGCTCTACCAGCGCGAGGCCACCGGCCGCGGCCAGCGGGTCAACGTCGCGATGCAGCACGCCGTGCTCAACCTGTGCCGGGTGAAGCTCCGCGACCAGCAGCGGCTCGCGAGCGGCCCGCTCGCCGAGTACCCGAACGAGGACTTCGCCGACGACGTCCCCCGCAGCGGCAACGCGAGCGGCGGCGGGCAGCCGGGGTGGGCCGTCAGGACCGCGCCCGGCGGTCCGAACGACTGGGTGTACGTCATCGTGCAGCCGGTCGGCTGGAAGCCCCTGACCGCGATGATCGGCAGGCCCGAGCTGGCGGACGACCCCGAGTGGGCGACCCCCGAGGCCCGGCTGCCGAAGCTGAGCAAGATGTTCCAGCTCATCGAGGAGTGGACCTCCACCATCCCCAAGTGGGAGGTGCTGGAGAAGCTCAACGCCCACAACATCCCGTGCGGCCCGATCCTCTCCACCAAGGAGATCATCGAGGACGCCTCCCTGGCGGCCAACGACATGGTCGTCGAGGTCCCCCACCCCGAGCGCGGCTCGTTCACCACGGTCGGGAGCCCGCTGAAGCTGTCGGACTCCCCCGTCGACATGGTCACCTCCCCGCTCCTCGGCGAACACAACGAAGAGGTGTACGCCGGCGAACTGGGCCTGGACGCCGAGGAACTGCGCCTGCTCAAGTCGAACGGGGTCATATAGCGATGGGTACGACAGGACCGAACCAGGGAGTCGTACGTGCTCTCCTGGACGCCGCCCTCGCCGAGGGACGTACGGTACTGACCGCACCGGAGGGCAAAGCCCTCACGGACGCCTATGGCATCCCCACCCCCGGCGAGGCACTCGCCGAGGACGCCTCGGACGCGGTCAGGATCGCCGACCGGCTCGGTTTCCCCGTCGCCATGAAGATCGTCTCCCCCGACATCCTCCACAAGACGGAGGCCGGGGGGGTGCGGATCGGGGTGACGTCGGTGGCCGGGGTACGGGAGGCCTTCACCTCGATCGTCTCGAACGCCAGGGCGTACGACCCGGCGGCCCGGATCCTCGGGGTGCAGGTCCAGCAGATGGTGCCGGCCGGCACCGAGGTGCTCATCGGCACCGTCACCGACCCGGCCTTCGGCAAGATCGTCGCGTTCGGTCTCGGCGGGGTGCTGGTGGAGGTCCTCAAGGACGTCACCTTCCGGCTGGCGCCGGTCACCCACGACGAGGCGCTGTCGATGCTCGACGGCATCCGCGCCGCGGAGATCCTGCGCGGGGTGCGCGGCGCCGAGGGTGTCGACCGGGAGGCCCTCGCGGGGCTCGTGGTGAAGGTGTCACAGCTCGCTGCCGACTTCCCGGAGATCCGGGAGATCGACCTCAACCCCGTCTTCGCCTCGGCGAACGGTGTGACGGCGGCCGACGTACGCGTCCTCCTCGACGCGGACGTCGCCGTCCCCCGCAGGACGTACGGCCGCGAGGCGATCCTCACCTCGATGCGGCGCCTCATGCGGCCGTCCTCGGTGGTGGTGATCGGTGCGTCCGGCGAATCCGGCAAGATCGGCAACTCGGTCATGCGGAATCTCGTCGACGGCGGATTTCCCGGTGAGATCCATCCGGTGAATCCCCGGACCGATGACATTCTCGGCCATAAGGCGTACAAGAGCGTCATGGATGTTCCGGGTGAGCCGGATGTGGCGATTTTCGCGATCCCCGCGAAATCCGTCGCCGCCGCGCTGGAAGACGTCGGCCGCATGGGGATACCGAACGCGGTCCTGATCCCGTCCGGCTTCGCCGAGTCCGGTGAACACGACCTCCAGGCCGAGGTCGTGTCCATAGGAGAGCGGTACGGGGTCCGGGTCCTCGGCCCGAACATCTACGGCTACTACTCCACCTGGCAGGACCTGAGCGCCACGTTCTGCACTCCGTACGACGTCAAGGGCGGCGTGGCACTGACCTCGCAGTCCGGTGGCATCGGCATGGCGATCCTCGGCTTCGCCAGGAGCACCGGGACCGGAGTGTCGGCCATCGTCGGCCTGGGCAACAAGGCGGACCTCGACGAGGACGACCTGCTGACCTGGTTCGGCGAGGACCCCGACACCGACTGCGTCGCGATGCACCTGGAGGACCTCAAGGACGGGCGGGCCTTCGTCGAGGCGGCCCGCGCGACCGTGCCGAGGAAGCCGGTCGTGGTCCTCAAGGCGGGGCGTACCGCGTCGGGCGCGGCGGCGGCCGGCTCGCACACCGGCGCTCTTGCCGGTGACGACGCGGTCTACGACGACATCCTCAGGCAGGCCGGTGTCATCCGGGCGCGCGGCCTGAACGAGATGCTGGAGTTCGCGCGGGCGCTGCCGGTGCTCCCCACTCCCCGGGGCGACAACGTCGTCGTCATCACGGGCGCGGGCGGCTCGGGTGTGCTGCTCTCCGACGCCGTGGAGGACAACGGCCTGTCGCTCATGACGATCCCGGAGGACCTGGACGCCGCGTTCCGCGCGTTCATCCCGCCCTTCGGCTCGGCGGGCAACCCGGTGGACATCACCGGGGGCGAGCCGCCGTCCACGTACGAGTCGACGATCAGGCTCGGCCTGGAGGACCCGCGGATCCACGCGCTGGTCCTCGGCTACTGGCACACGATCGTCACTCCCCCGATGGTCTTCGCCGAACTCACCGCGCGCGTGGTCGCGGAGTTCCGGGCGAAGGGCGTCGAGAAGCCCGTCGTGGCTTCCCTGGCAGGCGACGTCGAAGTCGAAGAGGCGAGTCGGTACCTCTTCGAGCACGGCGTTGTCGCCTACCCCTATACCACCGAGAAGCCGGTCGAGGCACTCGGGGCGAAATACAAGTGGGCGCGAGCGGCGGGACTGCTCTGATGCGCCGGCGACCGGAAACGTGGGGAGGCCGATTCATGACCTGATCAGCCCGAGCGAGCAACGAAAGTTTTTGGACAGGGGGCGCTGGCCAGCTCTTTCGACGCAAGGGGAAGCAAGTCACATGACAACCACTCAGATCACAACAGCCGTACCTTTCAAGGAGGTGACGGATCACAACGGCCGGGTGTACCGGATCGGTGAGACCGACCGCGACATCATGGGCCGTCCACGATGGACGATGGTGCTCTTCCCCTGGATGGGCATGCTCGGCATCAGTTCGTCGGAGTACGCGTTCACCTCGGCGGAGGACACCCTCCACGAGGCACACCTCTGGAACAGCGGGCACATCTTCTGGCTCATGGGTGTCTGGATCTTCTTCCAGGCGGCCGTGGCCTTCCCGGCCGGACAGCTCCGTGAGAGCGGCAAGCTGCCCGCCAGGTACGCGATGATGCTCGGTGCGCTCGGTACCCTGCTGGGCTACCTGTCCCTGGCCTACGCGCCGCACGTGATCGTGGCGTACATCGGCTTCGGGATGTTCAGCGGTATCGGTGCCGGTCTTGTCTACGCGACCTGCGTGAACATGGTCGGCAAGTGGTACCCGGAGCGGAAGGGCGGCAAGACCGGCCTCGTCAACGGCGGTTTCGCGTACGGCTCAGTGCCGTTCGTCTTCCTCTTCACCTCGTACATGGACCTGTCGAACTACCAGACGGTCCTGGTCATCGTGGGTCTGATCTGCTGCTCGGTCGTCGCTGTCGCGGGCTGGTTCTTCAAGGACCCGCCCAAGTACTGGTGGCCGACGGGTGCGGACCCGCTCAAGGCGTCGGAGGACCCCCGGGTCCGTCGTGCCATGGAGAAGAACCCGCCGGCGGTCAAGCAGTACACACCCAGGGAAGCGGCACGGACGCCCGTGCTGTGGATGATGTGGTTCTGCCTGCTCTGCACCGCCGGGATCAACATTTTCGGAATCGCGTTCCAGGTGCCCTTCGGTAAGGACATGGGGTTCGCGGGCGGGATCGTGGCCACCGCGATGTCGCTCAAGGCAATAGTCAACGGCACGGGTCGTGGTGTGATCGGCTGGATCTCCGACAAGTACGGACGCCGTAACACCCTGATCATCGTGTGTCTGGTCCTCGGCAGCGCGCAGTTCGGCGTGCTGATATCCGGGTCCATGGGCAGCATGCCCTTCTTCCTGTTCTGCTCGATGGTCTCCGGCTTCGGCGGTGGCGCGATCTTCCCGCTCTTCGCGGCGATGACGGCGGACTACTTCGGGGAGAACAACAACGCTTCCAACTACGGCATGGTCTACAGCTCCAAGCTCATCTCGGGCCTCGTCGGCTCGGGCATGGGAGCAGTGGTGGTGGCCGCCTGGGACTACGAGGGCGCCTTCATCATCGCCGGAAGCATTGGCCTGGCCTCGGCCGTACTCGCCGTGTTCCTCAAGGCGCCGGGACGGCCGGACACCGCACCACTCGACAAGACACCCCCCATTGGCCGGGAGATAGCCTGAAATGACAGAGGAACCACTCTCTGGAACGTCCGCGTCGGCCACCAAGGCCGGCGCGGGCGGTCCGGGATACCGCAACGTCACTGACGCCAAGGGCCGCGTCTACCGCATCGGTGAGACGGACCGCGAGATTCTCGGTCACTCCCGCAAGTTCATGGTGTACCTGCCATGGGCCGCGATGATGGCCATCAGCGTCTTTGAGTACGCCTACGGATCGGCGGAGGACACTCTCTCGTCGGCCCACGGCTGGAGTCAGAGCAACACCTTCTGGATTCTCAGTGTCTGGACGTTCTTCCAGGCCGGAGTCTCCTTCCCGACCGGGTGGATGAGGGAGAAGGGAATCCTCAAGGCGCGCCAGGCCATGTTCATCGGCTCCGGGCTCGCGCTGCTGGGCTTCCTGTCCATCTCCCACTTCGACAGCGTCTTCGGCGCCATCCTGGGATTCGGTGTGCTCGGAGGTGTCGGCTCCGGACTCGTGTACTCCACCTGCATCAACATGGTGGGCAAGTGGTATCCGGAACGACGCGGTGGGAAGACGGGCTTCGTCAACGGCGGATTCGCCTACGGCGCCGTCCCGTTCATCTTCATCTTCAACTTCGCCTTCGACACGAGCAACTTCCACACGGTGCTCGACCTGATCGGGGTCTACGTCCTGATCGTGGTGGCCGCCTGCGCCTGGTTCTTCAAGGACCCGCCGCAGAACTGGTGGCCTGCCGACATCGATCCGTTGAAGATCTCCGCGGGAAGCAAGACCGCTCAGAGTCTGCTCAAGAACCCGCCGGCCACGAAGCAGTACCGGCCGGTGGAAGCCCTCAGGACCGGCATGCTCCCGCTCATCTGGGTGCTGCTGGTGATCACCGCCGGAGTCTCCATCTTCGGTATCTCCTTCCAGGTGCCGTTCGCCAAGGAAGTGGGCTTCGGACCGCTCGTCGCCGCCTCGTCGGCCGGTGTGCTGTCGGTCGTCAACGGCATCGGGCGCGGAGTGGTCGGCTGGCTGTCCGACATCTGGGGCCGCAAGAACGCGCTGATCTTCGTGATCCTCGTGCTCGGGCTCTCCCAGTTCGGTGTCCTGTGGGCGGGTGACACCAAGAACGAATTCTTCTTCCTGGTGTTCGCCTTCATCTCCGGGTTCGGCGGCGGTGCGTTCTACCCGATGTTCGCGGCTCTCACGCCGGACTACTTCGGGGAGAACTACAACGCCACCAACTACGGGATCGCCTACAGCGGCAAGGTCATCAGTGGTCTCTTCGGAGGTGGACTCGGCTCGATGGCCGTGGCCTCGTGGGGCTACGACGGTGCCTACATCCTGGCCGGCGGACTGTCCCTGGTCGCGGCGGGTCTGGCGACCTTCCTGCGCAACCCGGGCTACCCGAAGGGCAAGCAGACGGTGAACGACGCGGTGCCTGTCAGCGGATAGGTCTCGCGGGACACACCAACGTCGGAGGGCGGTGCCGTGCGTGGCACCGCCCTCCGCGGTTTGTTCAGGCCGGTGTACGGGAAGGTCCCGCCGGCGTACGGGGATGTCCCGCCGGTGTCAGCGCCTTTCGCGCAGGGAGTGCAGGTGGGCCGACGACTTGCGGGCGAATTCGATCGAGTCCACCGGCTGGTCGTGCTCGACCTGCCAGTGGTGGTCGCGGCGCCCGCCGCGGGTCTTGTTCACCGCCGAGATGAACCGCTTGTAGTCGATGTCGCCGTCGCCGACGTCCACCATCCGGTAGCCGTCGCGGGCCGCGATGTCCTCGACGCCGTCTTTCACGTGGAAGAGCGGGTAGCGGTCGGGCTGCTTGAGGACGTACCGCAGCGGGTCGAAGGGGCGCGGCTTCCCGGTGACGGTCTTGCTGAAGCGGAACTGCCCGGCGAAGGCCCAGTAGATGTCCATCTCCAGGAACACCAGGTCGGGGTCGGTCTCGGCCAGCAGGACGTCGTACAGCCGGACGTCGGGCTGGTCGGTGGCGAAGGAGAACTCCTCGGCGTGGTTGTGCTGGTAGAACTTCAGCCCGCGCCGGCGCGCCGCCGCCCCGTAGGTGTTGAAGTCCTCGGCGGCCCGCTTCCAGGCGTCGACGGTGGAGCCGTAGCGGAACGGACCCGACGCCGTGCCGATGTGCTCAAGTCCCAGGGCCTGGGCGTCGTCGAGAACCTGGTCGAGGTTCTGGGCGAAGCTGTAGGCGTTGGGGTTGTTGTCGTCGTAGTAGTTGACGTGGCTGCCGATGCCCTTGAGGCCGTGGTCCCTGGCGAGCTTCTTCAGTTGGGGCAGGGTGATGGCGCCGGTGCCCTGGGTGTAGCCCGCGTACTCGATCTCGTCGTAGCCGAACCGCTCCAGCTCGTCGAAGACCTTCGCGAAGCCGAGCGAGGAGACCTTGTCGCGCAGCGAGTAGAGCTGGATGCCGAGGCGGCCGGGCGGCAGGACGGGCGTGCCCTTGCCGTGGTCGTGCCCGTGGTTGTGCCCGTGCCCGTGCCCGTGATCCTTGCCGTGGGCCGCCGCGGGGGTGGCGGCGGCGCCCAGGACGGCGGCGGCGGTGGCGCCGGCCGCGACACCCAGCATGTTGCGTCTGCTGAGCGTGCGGGTGAGGTCGGGGTCGACTGACGTCTTGCGGCTCATTGCGGAACTCCTTCTGATTCTCCGTGCTGTGCGGTCAGTTCAGTCCGGCAAGGTGGAGGAGCAGGGACTTCACCTCGGTGGCCGCCACGCGGTCGCCGAGGGATCGGGGGGTGGAGCACAGGACGAGCGGGCCCTCCTCGTCGCTGTCCGGGAGCCGCCCGTGGCTGCCGCGGATGGGCGAGGGGTCCAGGGGGACGACCGCGAGGCGGTAGCGCATGCCGAGCTTCTTGCGGGCGATGGCCTTGGCCGCCTTGAGCCGTACGTACGGATCGAGCGGGTCCATGAACAGCTCGACGGGGTCGTAGCCCGGCTTGCGGTGGATCTCCACGAGCTGCGCGAAGTCGGGTGCCCGGTCGTCGTCCAGCCAGTAGTAGTACGTGAACCACGCGTCCGGTTCGGCGATCGCGACGAGTTCGCCGGAGCGGGGGTGGTCCAGGCCGTGGTTCTTCTTCCCCTGGTCGTCCAGGATCTCGTCGATGCCGGCGAGGTCCCGGAGGGCTTCGCGGGTGGCGTCGAGATCCTCGGGGCGGCGCACGTAGATGTGCGCGATCTGGTGGTCGGAGACGGCGAAGGCCCGGGAGGTCATGGGGTCGAGGTACTCCATGCCGTCCTGGGTGTGGACCTCCAGCAGCCCGGCCCGGCGCAGCGCGCGGTTGATGTCGACCGGCCGGGAGACCTTGGTGATGCCGTACTCGGACAGGGCGACGACCGTGCGGCCCTCGGCGGCGGCGTCGGCGAGCAACGGGGCCAGGGCGGCGTCGAGTTCGGCGGCTGCCCGGTGCGAGCGGGGGTCGTCGGGGCCGAACCGCTGGAGGTCGTAGTCCAGGTGCGGGACGTAGCACAGGGCGAGGTCGGGCTTGCGGGTGCGGATGATGTGCCGGGTGGCATCGATGATCCACTGGGAGGAGACCAGGTCGGCGCCGGGGCCCCAGAAGTGGAAGAGGGGGAATGTGCCGAGTTCTTCGGTGAGTTCGTCGTGGAGGGCCGGCGGCCGGGTGTAGCAGTCGGGTTCCTTGCGGCCGTCGGCGTAGTAGACGGGCCGGGGGGTGACGGTGAAGTCGGTGTCCGCGCCCATCGCGTACCACCAGCAGATGTTGGCGACGGTGTAGCCGGGGTGGACGCGGCGGGCCGCGTCCCACAGCTTGTCCCCGGCGACGAGACCGTTGTGCTGGCGCCAGAGCAGGACGTCGCCCAGTTCGCGGAAGTACCAGCCGTTGGCGACGATGCCGTGCTCGGAGGGAAGGGTGCCGGTGAGGAAGGTGGACTGCGCGCTGCACGTGACGGCTGGCAGCACGGTGGTGAGCGGGGCCTGCGCACCGGCCGCGGCGAGCTTCGTCAAGTGCGGCATGTGGCGCAGGAGTTGCGGGGTGAGGCCGACGACGTCCAGGACGAGCAGCGGGGTGGGCCCGTCGGCGGCGCGGTCGGGGGTGGGTGTCACGCTCTCGGTCATGGCAGCTCCTTGAGGCCGAGGTCGACCAGCAGGTCGCGGGCCAGGGTGAGTTCGGCCGCGATACCGACGGCGAGCCGGCCGCGCGAGCGGGGGCGCAGCTCCGGCGGGAGCGCCTGCCAGGTGTAGGTCTCGACCTCCAGGTGGCGGGTCCTCGGCTCCGCGCCGCCGACGAGGCGGGTCAGGGTGTCCTGGAGGACGTGCAGGGTGGAGGTGAGGGGCGGGGCCGGCGGGGCGTGCAGGGGGACGTGGAAGTGGGAGCGCCAGGGGGCTCCGTCGGGCAGGGTGTCTCCCGCGAGTGCCTCGGCGAGGTCGTCGGTGCCGCGCAGTCCGGCGGCGGTGCGGGTGCGGGTCTGGTGGAGGAAGCGGGGTTCGGCGAACGCGCCGAGTGCTTCGCGTACTTCGGGCAGGTGCGGGTGTTCCGCGTGGAGGGCGGCGGAGAGCTGGGCCTTGGGGATGGGGATGTGGGCCGCTTCCAGCGCGTCGAGCGCGGTGGCCGGGTCCTCGAAGGACGTGGCGAGGTGGCAGGTGTCGACGCAGATACCGATGCGGTGGCTGGCGATCTCGGTGAGCGGGCGGATCGCGTCGGCGGTGGTCTCGACGGTGCAGCCCGGTTCCGGCTCCAGGGCGATCCTGATGGATTTCCCGGTCAGCTCCTCCAGGCCGTCGAGGCGTTCGGCGAGGGTGGTCAGCGCGGTGTGCGCGGTGCGGGCCGCGGCCTCGTCGAAGGTGGTGCGCCAGGCGAGCGGGAGGGTGGAGACGGAGCCTTCCGTCACGTCGTCGGGGAGGAGGGCGGCGAGCAGCCTGGCCAGATCGCTGGTGTGGGCGAGCCGTTCGGGGTCGGCCCAGTCCGGCTTGTAGACCCGGTACTTGACCTCTTCGGCGCCGAAGCCCTCGTACGGGAAGCCGTTGAGGGTGACGACCTCCAGGCCACGCCGGTCCAGTTCGGCGCGCAGGCCCCGCAGTTGGGCGGGGTCGGTGATGAGCGCGCGGGCGGCGTCCTTGGCGAGCCAGAGGCCGATGCCGAGGCGGTCCCGGCCGAGCAGTTTCCGTACGGGCTCGCAGTGGTCGCGCAGTTGGGCGAGGACGCCGTCGAGGTGTTCGGCGGGGTGGACGTTGGTGCAGTAGGAGAGGTGGACGGTGGAGCCGTCGGGGTGGCGGAAGCGCATGGCCTCACTCCCCGCCGCGGAGGATGGAGTTGCCCTCGTGAAGGGCTTCCGGGGCGGGTACGTCGAGCTGGAGCCGGCCGCTCTGGCCGTAGAAGGCGACGGGGTTGCGCCACAGGACCTGGTCCACGTCGTCCTCGGTGAACCCGGCGGCGAGCATCGCGTCGGCGACCTTGCGGGTCTTGAGCGGGTCGCTCTTGCCCCAGTCGGCGGCGGAGTTGACGAGGACCTTCTCGGTGCCGTGGGCCTTGAGGACGGCGACCATGCGGTCCTCGTCCATCTTGGTGTCGGGGTAGATGGAGAACCCTAGCCAACTCCCGCTCCGGGCCGCCTCCTTGACCGTGGTCTCGTTGAGGTGGTCGAGCAGGACGCGGTCCGGGGCGAGGGCGGACTCGCGGACGGCGTCGATGGTGCGGCGCAGGCCCGCGAGCTTGTCGCGGTGGGGGGTGTGGACGAGCGCGGGCAGGCCGTGGTCGGCGGCGAGCTGCAACTGGGCGGCCAGGGCGTGGTCCTCGGCCGGGGTCATGGAGTCGTAGCCGATCTCGCCGACGGCGACCACTCCGTCCTTGACGAGGTAGCGCGGCAGCTGGTCGAGGACCGGGGTGCAGCGCGGGTCGTTGGCCTCTTTGGGGTTGAGGGCGACGGTGCAGTGGTGCGCGATGCCGTACTGGGCGGCGCGGAACGGCTCCCAGCCGAGGAGGGCGTCGAAGTAGTCGAAGAAGCTGGTGGGTGAGGTACGGGGCTGGCCGAGCCAGAAGGAGGGCTCGACCAGGGCGCGTACCCCGGAGGCGTACATCGCCTCGTAGTCGTCCGTCGTGCGGGAGGTCATGTGGATGTGGGGGTCGAAGATACGCATCAGGACTCCTCGCCGGTCAGGTGCAGCGCGTGGGGCAGGTCGGCGGGCACGGAGCGGCCGGCGGCGGTGCGTTCGGCCGCGAAGTCGGCGAGCATCCGGGCGAGTTCGGCGTCGCCCCGGGCGCGTCGGGCGAGGCCGTCGACGGCGGCGAGGGGGACGCCGGTGAAGAGGCACTTGAGGATGGCGTGCCGCCAGGCGTGGGCGTCGAGGTGCGCGGTGGCGTACGGTCCGACGGCCGCGGCGACGAGCCGGGTGTCGTTGGTCCGCAGGGCGTCCTCGGTGAGCGGGAGGGCGGCGGGCCCTTCGACGCGCTCGGGCAGGGCGAGCAGAACGGCGCGGCGTTCGGCGGCGCTGCCCTGGTGGTAGAGGCGGGTGAGGGTGGCGAGGTCCGCGCGGGCGGTGTGCAGGAGGAGGACCCGTACGGAGTCGGCGTGGTCCTGGCCGCAGTGGCGCCCGGCGGCGGCGAAGCGCAGCTCCCAGGGGGCGACGGCAACGTTGTCGGCGTTGTCCGTGTCGGCATGGGCCGCGGCTGCCTCTTCCGCGAGGGCGAGGGACGCGTCGAGCCACGCGCGGGCGGGCGCGTCGAGCCGGGGGGTGAGCTGGTCGCGGATCTCTGTCATGCCGGTACCCCGTTCGTCAGGACCGCGCGGAGGAAGTCGAGGGAGGTACGGGCCAGTTCGGGCCCGGCGTGGGAGTGGCGGGGCAGCTCGACGACGGTCAGGCCCTGATACCCGGTGGCGTCGAGGGCGTCGAGCACGGGCGGGAAGTCGATCTCGCCGTCGCCGAAGGGGAGGTGTTCGTGCACCCCGCGCCGCATGTCCTCGATCTGGACGTGCCGCAGCCAGGGCGCGGCGGCGCGGACGCAGTCGGCGGGCGCGGCGGTCTCCAGGCACTGGCAGTGGCCGATGTCGAGGGTCAGGCCGAGGGACTCGGGGTCGCCGAGACGGTGTCTGAGCTGATGGAACCCGTCCAGGTCGGAAACGAGCTGGCCGGGCTCCGGCTCGAAGGCGAGCGGGATCCCGGCGGTGTCGGCGGCGGCCAGGACGGGGGTGAGCGCCTCTTCGAGGCGGTCCCAGGCGATGTCGGTGGTGGTGCCCTCGGGGACGATGCCGCTGAAGCAGTGGGCGGCGTGGGCCCCGAGGTCGGCGGCGACCCGGACGGCGGTGACCAGCAGCGCCGTACGGGCCTTGCGGCCCTCGGGGTCCGGGTCGAGGAGGGAGGGGCCGTGCTTGCGCCGGGGGTCCAGGACGTACCGCGCCCCGGTCTCGACGGTGACTCCGAGCCCCAGCTCGTCCAGGCGCCGGGCGACCCGCCGCGTACGGGCGGCGAGGTCGGGGGCGAGGGGGTCGAGGTGCATGTGGTCGAGGGTGAGGCCCACGCCGTCGTACCCGAGGTCGGCGAGGAGCCCGAGGGCGTCGTCGAGCCGGAGGTCGGTGAGGCCGTTGGTGCCGTATCCGAGGCGGAGGGTCATGTGGTGCTCACCTTCCTGGCGAGTGCGCGGGCGATCGGGACGAGCCCCATGACCCCGAGCCCCACCCCGACGGCCCCGCCGCGCGCGGCGAGCGCGCCCTGCAACGGGATCATGGCCCGGATCCCCCCGCCGACGGCACGCTGGGTGAGGGGCGGGGAGGGGTTGAGTACGGCGTGCAGAAGGGGTTTGGCGGCGGTGGCCACGTAGGCCGCGGTTAGCGCGGCGGTGACGAGGCGGGGCGTGTTGTCCGCGTCGGCGAACGGCTGCGGGCCGTCGCGGCGGCGGCCCGGCCTCCGGCCGGAGGTGTCCTCAATCGCCGGACGGGCTGGAA
>NZ_WWJY01000272.1 GCF_009865405.1 Streptomyces sp. SID3212
CCGCGACGCCGGCCCGACCCACGGCGCTCGCCGCACCCCGGCCGGCGACCCCGCCCACAGCCCCGTCCACGCCCCCGGGCGACACAGATCACCACCCGCGCCACTACATTGCGTCGAGACAACTGGGTAACCTCAGCACGAACCGATTAAGTTACTGCTTAGTACGAGTGCGCGTGCTGGATCAGTACCCGTACCGACCTTCCACCCTCGCAGGCCCGAGGAGCCCCCACATGCAACTCGCCGCGATCATCGTGTCGCTGGTACTCGGCGTCGTCGGCGTGGCGCTGTTCGCCCGAGCCATCGCGCAGATCTACCGCTTCGTGCGCCTCGGCCAGGACGTCCCCGCGGGCACCCGGACCGACGCGCCGAAGCAGCGCACCCTGACGGTCGCCAAGGAGTTCCTCGGCCACACGCGGATGAACCGGTGGGGTGTCGTCGGCGTCGCGCACTGGTTCGTGGCCGTCGGGTTCTTCTCGCTCGTCCTGACGCTCGTCAACGCCTTCGGACAGCTCTTCCAGGCCGACTGGCTGCTGCCGGTGATCGGCGACTGGACTCCGTACGAGGTGTTCGTCGAGCTGATCGGCGCGCTGACGACCCTGGGCATCCTGACGCTGATCGTCGTCCGCCAGCTGTCCCTGCCGACCCGCGCGGGCCGCAAGTCCCGCTTCGCGGGCTCGAACTTCGGCCAGGCGTACTTCGTGGAAGCCGTGATCCTCGTCATCGGGGTGGCCATCCTGCTGCTGCGCGGCCTGGAGGGCGCGCTGCACCACGCGGACGGCTATCAGGCCGCGTACGTCATCTCGTACCCCCTGGTCGCGGCCTTCAAGGGACTGAGTCTCACCACCCTCCAGAACCTGGTCTACCTGATCGCGATGATCAAGATCGGGACGTCCTTCGTCTGGATGATCACGGTCGCGCTCAAGACCGACATGGGCGTCGCCTGGCACCGCTTCCTGGCCTTCCCGAACATCTGGTTCAAGCGCGACGCGGCCGGCGGCACGGCGCTCGGCGCCCTGCTCCCGATGACGAGCGGCGGCAAGGAGATCGACTTCGAGGAGCCCGGCGACGACGACGTCTTCGGCGTCTCCCAGATCGAGCACTTCTCCTGGAAGGGCCTCCTCGACTTCTCGACGTGCACGGAGTGCGGTCGCTGCCAGTCGCAGTGCCCGGCCTGGAACACGGGCAAGCCCCTCTCCCCCAAGCTGCTGATCATGTCGCTGCGCGACCACGCGCACGCCAAGGCGCCGTACCTGCTCGCTGGCGGCGGCAAGACGATGGAGGGCGAGGAGAAGGCGACGGCGGAGCAGTTGGCCGGGGTGCCGGCCGCCGCGCTCGCCGAGGCCGAACGGCCCCTGATCGGGACGCTGGAGGAGAACGGGGTCATCGACCCGGACGTGCTGTGGTCGTGCACGACGTGCGGCGCGTGTGTCGAGCAGTGCCCCGTCGACATCGAGCACGTCGACCACATCCTCGACATGCGCCGCTACCAGGTGATGATCGAGAGCGCGTTCCCGAGCGAGGCCGGGACGATGCTCAAGAACCTGGAGAAGAAGGGCAATCCGTGGGGGTTGCAGAAGAAGCAGCGGCTGGAGTGGACGAAGGAGGTCGACTTCGAGGTACCGGTCGTCGGCCAGGACGTCGAGGACCTGTCGGAGGTCGACTACCTGTACTGGGTGGGGTGCGCGGGCGCGCTGGAGGACCGGGCGAAGAAGACCACCAAGGCCTTCGCGGAGCTGCTGAACATCGCGGGTGTGAAGTTCGCGATCATGGGCGGCGACGAGAAGTGCACGGGTGACTCGGCGCGGCGCCTGGGCAACGAGCCGCTGTTCCAGCAACTGGGCCAGGAGAACGTGGCGTTGCTGAACATGGCGTTCGGCGAGGACGACGAGGACGCCACGACGCGCAAGCCGAGGTCGGCGAAGCGGATCGTGGCCACCTGCCCGCACTGCTTCAACACGATCGCGAACGAATACCCCCAGCTGGGCGGGGAGTTCGAGGTCATCCACCACACGCAGCTGCTGCAACACCTGGTGGACGAGGGCAAGTTGGTGCCCGTGACGCCGGTCGAGGGTCTGATCACGTACCACGACCCCTGCTACCTCGGCCGTCACAACAAGATCTACACCCCGCCGCGCGAGATCATCGCGAGCGTGCCGGGCCTGCGCAGCGAGGAGATGCACCGTCACAAGGAGCGGGGCTTCTGCTGCGGCGCGGGCGGGGCGCGGATGTGGATGGAGGAGCGGATCGGCAAGCGCGTCAACAACGAGCGGGTGGACGAGGCGCTTTCGCTGAACCCGGACATCGTGTCGACGGCGTGCCCGTTCTGCCTGGTGATGCTGACGGACTCGGTGAACGGGAAGAAGAACGAGGGCGCGGCGAAGGAATCGATCCAGGTGGTGGATGTGGCGCAGCTGCTGCTGGATTCGGTACGGGTGCCGGCGGGGACGGCGCCGGCGGCGTCACCGGACGCCACACCTGACCCCACCCCGGACCCCACACCTGAACCGGCCCCGTCACCTCAGCCGGAGGCCAACCCGAACCCGAACCCGAAGCCAAACCCGAACTCGAAGCCGAAGCCGGAACCGACCCAGGACGAGGCCCCGGTCCAGTAGCGGACCCGGCGGGGGTGGCCCTTACCGGGGCTGCCCTTACGGGGGTGGCCCCTAGGGGATGTCACAGCTCAGCAGCAAACCCCGCCCGGTCCCGTACCGCGTCGGTCGTACGGCCCAGGAGCGGGTACGTTCGATGACGTGGCTGGATTCAGGATCGGACGCGGCCGGGACAACCGCACCTCGCGACAACAACCGCAGCGGCAGCAGCAGCAACAGCAGCCGTACGGACGGCAGGCGCCGCCCCCGAGCTACGGGGGCGGCGGCCAACCCGCTCCTCCGTACGGGCAGCCGCCACGCCCTCCGCAGCAGCAGTGGCCGCCCACGGGCGGTGGACAGCAGTACGGCGGCGGGCAGCAGTACGGCGGTGGACACGGCGGCCCCGCCCAGGGCGGCGGCGCGCACGGCGAACCGGAGTACTTCGGCGACCCGTACGGCCAGCAGCATCAGGGCCAGGGGGGCGGCCAGGGAGCCGACCCGTACGCCAACAACCCGGGCCACACGCAGGTGTTCAGCGTGAACGAGGACCCGTACGGCGACGGCGCGACGTACCACGCCGGCGCCGCGGCGGCCCCCTCGGGCCCGCGGCTGCCCTGGAAGGACCTGCTGAGCGGCATCGTGCTGCGCCCGGCCCAGACCTTCCTCCAGATGCGGGACTACCCGGTGTGGGGCCCGGCCCTGACGGTGACGTTCGTCTACGGCCTGCTGGCGCTCTTCGGCTTCGGCACGGCCCGCGAGGACACGATCGACGCGACGCTCTCCACGGCCGTCCCGTACGTCCTGGTGACCGGCGTGACCTTCGTCATCGGCGGCCTGATCCTGGGCGTGGTGACGCACACCATGGCCCGCCAGCTGGGCGGCGACGGCGCCTGGCAGCCGACCGTGGGCCTGTCGATGCTGATCATGTCGATCACGGACGCCCCGCGCCTGATCTTCGGCGTCTTCCTGGGCGGCGGGAACTCCCTGGTCCAGATCCTCGGCTGGGTGACCTGGATCGCGGCGGGCTTCCTCTTCACGACGATGGTGAGCAAGAGCCACGACCTGCCGTGGCCGAAGGCACTGGGAGCGTCGGCGATCCAGCTGATCGCGCTGCTGTCACTGCTGAAGCTGGGCACGCTGTAAAGGCTGCCCAAGGTCCTGGCCCAAGGCCTCACCGGACCCTTACCGGACGTCGACGAAGTCACCGGCGGCGCTGACCGCCGGGGTGGTCGCCGTACCCGCGAAGCTGTAGCGGAAGTAGCCGTCGGTGGAGGCGGCGACGGTCGTCCTGAGGGCGCCCGTGGAGTTGGACCTGACCGTCTTCACCGTGGTGTACGCGCTGCTGTTCTTCTTGCGGAACTGGAGCTTGACCGGCTGATTCGTATAGCCGTGGTACTTGTTGTCGTCCCAGTTGGCGCGGGAGAGCTTGCCGGTGATCGTGACGGTCCTGCCCTTCTTCACGGGCTCGGGCGCGGCGTTGACCGTCAGCTTCGAGTAGCGCTGGATCTTGAACGTGGTGGCCGCGTCCCGGTGGATGTAGTCGGCGTCGTGGGCGGATACGAGCGTGCCGAGCTTCCAGGTGGCCGCCGCGCTGTTCCCGACGAACCCGGTCGACGCCTGGGGGTCGAAGGTGAGCGTGCCGGAGCAGGTCGACGTCGTGGCGCTCACCTTGACGCACGAGATCTCGTCGTCCCAGATCTGCGCGTAGTTCGGCTTCGGGCCGTAGGCGCTGATGTACGTGGTCTCGGCGATGCCGGAATCGTCGGACGCGGTCACGGAGACCTTGGCGGACACCACGTGGGTGGTACCGACCACGACCGGCTTGCCGCCGTTGACGACGACCTTGTCGATCGTGATGTTGCCGCTGCCGCCGTCCTCCGCCTGGGCGGCGGTGGCACTGACCGCCGTGGCGACGAGCGCGAGGCCGGTGCCGAGCAGGGCGAGGCGGGTGGTACTGACGCGCATGAACCTTCCCCCCAGGAAGTTCTCGATCTGATCGGGGAAGCGTACGACGGAGGCCACCCACGACTATCGGACGGGTGGCAGAACACTCCAGGGAAAGTCGATCCAGTGGTCGGTACGCTTCCAGACGTACTCACACTTCACGAGCGACTGGGACTTCTCGTAGACGACGGCGCTGCGCACCTCGGCCACCCGGCCGGCACAGAAATCCCGGACGAGCTTGAGCGTCCTGCCGCTGTCGGCGACGTCGTCGGCGATCAGGACCCGCTTGTCCGTGAAGTCGATGAGGTCGGGGACGGGCGCGAGCATGACCGGCATCGGCAGGGTCGTACCCACGCCGGTGTAGAACTCGACGTTGACGAGCGAGAGGTTCTTGCAGTCGAGGGCATAGGCGAGCCCGCCGGCGAGGAACACACCGCCGCGGGCGATGCCGAGGATGACGTCGGGCCGGTAGCCGTCGTCGGCGACGGCTTGGGCGAGCTGCCGCACGGCGAGCCCGAATTCCTCATAGGAAAGCGACGCACGCAAACTCACGAGGACACTCCCACCATGCTCACACCTGAGTGCGATGAAAGTTGAGGAAGGACCGAGAGGCGGTAGGCCCACGCTGCCCCTGATAACGGGAGCCGTACCGCTCGGAACCGTACGGGAACTCGGCCGGCGAGCTGAGCCGGAACAGGCACAGCTGCCCGATCTTCATGCCGGGCCAGAGCTTGATGGGGAGAGTGGCGAGATTGGACAGCTCAAGCGTGACATGCCCGGAAAATCCAGGATCGATGAATCCGGCGGTGGAATGGGTAACGAGCCCAAGCCGCCCGAGGCTGGACTTCCCCTCCAGCCGGGAGGCGATGTCGTCGGGCAGCGAGATGACCTCGTACGACGAGGCCAGCACGAACTCCCCGGGGTGCAGGATGAACGCCTCATCGCCGTCCGGCTCCACCTGGCGCGTCAGATCGCTCTGCTCGACGGCGGGGTCGATGTGGGGATAGCGATGGTTCTCGAACACCCGGAAGTACCGGTCGAGCCGCACGTCGATGCTCGACGGCTGCACCATCGATGCGTCGTACGGTTCGACACGTACGCGTCCGGAGTCGAGCTCGGCCCGGATGTCCTTGTCAGAGAGAAGCACGCCCCGAGGATACGCAAGGAGCACGAGCCACCCGCAATCGGCCAACGCGCACTCCGAGCGCCCCGATACCCCGAAAAACCCAAAACCCCTAGAAAGCGCCCCCGGCTACGGCGTCCGCGTCCACCGCTCCCACCACCGGCACGGCATGCCGCAACCGAGCACACCGCGGACACCGAATGAGCCGCCCGGGCCCGATGCGCCCGGCATCGAGCTGCTGCATCGGAAAGCTCGACGTACGGAACACATGCCCCTCGGCACAGCGAACAACAGGGCGCTCGATCAGATCCATGAGGTCCTTTCCCAACAAACGCGGACAAAGCCCCACACTAGAGGATCAAAACCACACCCCCACCCCGGCACTCCGCCCCCGAACACAAACAGGACCCACGACGAAAACACGCCCGGGTCCCACGATGGGGTAGAGTATCCGACGATGCGAGGCCAACAAACGCCCCGCTCGGCGGGTGTAGTTTAATGGTAGAACATGAGCTTCCCAAGCTCAGAGCGCGAGTTCGATTCTCGTCACCCGCTCCACACAAAGCCCCAGGCCAAGAGGCCAGGGGCTTCTTTAATTGTCTAGACCACTTGTTGCCGAACCCTTCCGGCGTCGGCCGCGTCGAGGCCGATGATCCTGGAAAACTGCATCCATGACGCTGTCCTTCCAAACACCCATGAGTCCACTCCCAGTGGCGCCCTTACGCGGGGACGAGCCGATCACCGGACTCTCCGACACCTCGGTCGTCGACTTCTGGCGCTTCGCCATGCCGGACCTCAAGGTCAACAACACCCGGGGCGTGTTCGCCGAATTCCTCGTCCACCAAGCGGTCGGCTCCACTCGGCGCCGGGTGGAATGGGCCAGCCATGACGTGGAGACGAACGACGGCCTCCGCGTCGAAGTGAAAGCCGGCGCCTACCTCCAGGCATGGGAACAACACCGCCACTCCGACATCCGCTTCACCGGACTGCGCGCCCGCACCTGGAGCCCCACGACCGGATACTCCAACGAGAAGTCCTACAACGCACACGTCTACGTATTCGCCGTCCAAACCGCACGTGAACACGCCGACTACGACCCACTGGACACCGCCCAGTGGGAGTTCTACGTACTCCCCCGCCCAAAGCTGGAACGCCTTAACACGAACAGCCTCAGCCTGGCATCCGTACGCGCAGCCGCAGGCCAACCAGCCCACTTCCCAGACCTGGGAAGCCACATCCGGACCGCAGACCCCCGCCCGCCCGCACACGCGGTCGAGACAACCGGAACAACCTGACCCACCCCAGCCACCCCGCAACCATGAACGGCCCCCCAGAGGACGGGTGTTGTCAGTCCCGCAGCTCGCCCCAGTAGTCCGCAAGCATCTCCCCCGGCCACCCAGGCTCACGCACCTCGCCCCGTGGGCCCATCTCACGGAAGTACGGTGCGAGGTCGAAGACGGGGCTGCCGTCGATCGCGTCCAGGTCCGTAACGTGCAGGTCCAGGCCGTCGACCTTGAGGAGCCGGGGGAAGGACTGGGCCAGCTGGTTGGGCCGGCGGTGGTTGCGGTGAACGAAGGTCCCGGTGGCCGGCCACGCAGGGTTGTTGCGGGGACTGCGGGCGTGGAGCGCCACGTCGTCGGGGGACGCCTTATGGAAGTGCCAGACGACCACCAGGTGGGAGAACTCCTCCAGTCCCTGGACGACCTCGCCGGGGAAGTCCGGGTTCAGGCGGATGATGGCCGTCCCGGTCCAGTGGTCGTCGGTAGGCTCGGTGCGTCCGCCGACCACGGTCGCGATGGGCTTGATCTCCAGCGACTCCGACATACGATCCGCACTCCCCTTCAAGCCTCGGCGACGACGGCGTCAATCTACTCGGGCGAGATAGGCGGCGGCCCGCGCGTCCAGTTGGGCGACCGCCGGAATCCCCCGGCGCCGGTACGGAGAGACGAGATGGCGCATGTCGACGACCGCCTGCCGAGCGCGGCCGGAGTAGATGCCCTCCTCCATCGCGTCCAGGACACTGCCCCAGGTGGCGCACGCTTCCTCCACGCTGCCGTTCGCGATCTGCGTGGCGCCGAGGTATCCGAGCGTCACGGCGTGCGTACGGCGAAACGCCGTTCCACGCGCGCGGACGCTACGACGGAAATGCCGAATCGCCCCCTGCCGATCTCCGCAGTCCCTGAGTGTGCAGGCCGTTTCGTGGGCCAGAGACGCCTCTGCGAAGAAGAAGGTGCGGTGAGGTTCTCTGATCTCCTCGCTGGCCGAGGCAAGATCGTCCTCGGCTTTCAACAGAGCTTTCGCCGCCGCCTGCTTGCGTCCATTGGCGGCGAGACCGCGAGCGTGTACGACACCGAGCAGTGCCCGTTCCCTGGGCGTGGCCGCTGCGTAACGCTGTCCTGCCATCGAGGCGGTGGACAGGTCGAGGGCCTGTTCGTGGAATCCGAGGTCGATGGCCTGGTGCGCCATCGCACGCAGAATGTGACCGGTCAGAGGCGGGTTGTCGGCACGCGCGGCAAGCTTCACGGCCAACACGAAGTACCCCTGTGCAGTCGAGTGTTCGGCGTTGTCGAAGGCCATCCAGCCTGACAGGTAGGCGAGTTCGGCCGCCGCCGAGAACATGTCGCGCCGTACCCGCTCGTCCGGGAAGGTCCCTCGCAGGAAGCTCGCGACATCGGATTGCAAGTACTGGGCCAGGGCCCTGCGGCCGTGACCACCGCCGCGCTGCTGGTCCATCCGGGAGAAGGCGACGGTCAGTTCCTGGACCGTGGTCACGTCACCCCGTACAACATGCTGCCGGCGGCCGGCAGTCGAAGGCGACGGCACTTCATCAGCCATGGCCTTCCACCAGCCCTCGCCGGGCAGCGTAAGGGAAGCCACCGAGTACACCGTCCCGGTCACAAGGTGTCTCCGGTCCGCGTCCAAGTCCGTTCTCCCCAGATCGGTCAGCGCGCTCAGCGGATCGACGCGCCACTCCAGCGCCCCCGACGCCGTCTTGTCGGTGGCGGAGAACCCGAGTTCTTCCGGTGTGACCGCACGCTTCAGACGGCGGGACAGCGCCTGACTCAAGATTAAGGGTGCCGCGCCCGACGGCCACGTCCCACCCACCCACATGCTGATGTGGGACCGGCCGATGCTCGTGTACTCCAGCAGCTTGTTCTCCACCGCGATCCGGTTGAACGCACTCGCCGTCTGCGCCCGCGACCAGCCAGCTTCCGCGAGAAGTGCGGCAAGCCGCTCGTTGCGTTCGCGCGCCACGATCCACCACCCCCACTGCCGGGACGATCTTTGACCACTTTGATCGAGCTGCCCTGCGGCCGGCCCTCTGCCCCGCAGTGCAAATCAACGTAGCCCCCGATGCAGACGCTCTTCACACGAACAGCCGGAAACCACCCGCGTTCCGGGCCTCAACGGCAAACGATCTTTGACCACTTTGACCACCTCGAACACCTTGACCGCATACCCAGCACGGCCTGATCGCGGTTCGCTCTATGTGTCCATCAACCGCGCTCGAAAAAGGAGTTGGCCTGACGCCATGACCTCCACGTCTCCCAGCCCCCGCCTGCGACCGATGTGCGTACACATCGCCGGAGACGCCGCTCTGGTCGCCGGAGTGCGCCGCACACTGCGGGGTGTCCTGACGGACTGGGGCGTCACGGAACTCGTCGAGGACATGGAGCTGATCGGCAGCGAACTCGTCGGGAACGCCGTGCGACACGGATCGGGGCTCGGCGTGGGAGTGCTACTGGCCGCACAGGACAACCTCGTACTGCTCGAGGTCTCGGACGGCACCGCCGGGCAACCAGCCGAGCGGCATGCCGACAACGAGGATGAAGACGGCCGTGGACTGCTGATCGTGCGGGCTCTGGCCAAGGACTACGGGTGGCGAGCGAACGATCGGGGCGGCACGACCATCTGGGCGACGTTGCCGCTCCCCACCCGAAGGGCAGGGTCATGAGGTCCCGGTTCGCCTATGAGTGCGTTGCGCTGCGCGAGATCACTGGCGGAGGTAGCGAGCCCTGCTGCCCACCCACCAGAACAACCAACAGACCGCCGTCTCGCCTGACCGAGCGGTGATTCAGCGTCCCGGCGCGGCAGCTCCCGCGCAGCCTTCGACCGCGTACGCGGGATACGGCGCCTCGCCGGGACGCCCCGACTGGAGCGAACTCCAATCCCGAGGGAGCATACGTGTCCGTATTATCTGACCACCCCGTACGACCTGACTACTCCGCCCTGCGCGTCGGCGTGCTCTACGGCGGTGACTCACCTGAGCGCGCGGGCTCGATCGTCTCCGGCGAGGCGGCCAGCAAGGCCCTGTCCGTACAAGGGGTACGTGCCGAGTTGATCGATCTCACTGGCCTGGATCTGGCCGCGCTGTCCGGTCGGATCGATGTGGCGCTGCTGGCCGCGCACGGACTGGGCGGCGAGGACGGCAAGGTGCAGGGGGCTCTGGATCTGCTGGGCATCCCCTACACCGGATCGGGGGTCCTGGCATCGGCGACCGGTATGCACAAGGTCCGGTTCAAGGAACTGATGCAGTCCAACCTGGTCGACACCCCGAGCTGGGTGGACATCTCACCCTCGTGGTCCATCGACACCGCCATCTCCACGGCGTCGATGTCGCTGGGCTATCCCCTCTTCCTCAAGCCGGTTTCCGGGGGCGGCAGCCTCGCGGCCGGCATCGCTCGCGACAGCACCGAGCTGCGCGACCTGCTGAGCCAGGCCCGGGAACGCCCGTACGACGGGTACTTGATCGAGGAGTACGTCCCCGGTACGCCCTGCTCGGTCGGCGTCCTGGAGACGGAAGGGGAACTGCACACCCTGCCGGTCCACTCGGTCGAGACAGACCGTCCGTTCTACGACTACGAGGCCAAGCACGACCTGGCGCTCCGGCGAGAGCAGTGCCCGGCCCTGATCCCCGATCTGATGTCAACGCGTCTGAGGCAACTCGCGCTGCGTGCGCACCGGCGAATCGGCGCGCACGGTGTCTCCCGCGTCGACTTCCTTCTGTCGCCTGACGGGCGAACCCCGATGCTGGAGATCAACACGGTGCCGGGCCTCTCGCCCAGCGGCAACCTCGCCACGATGGCAGCCGCGGCCGGCATCCCGTACGAGGAACTGATCCTGCGCGTGTTGGACACCGCGTTCACGAAGCCCGCGTACGTGCCGTAGCAGACTGTGGGGCCATGACTGGCTCCCGGTTGATCCATCGTGTCCCGTACTACTCGCAGTGGGAATCCGCCGCTCTGGTGCCCGAGTTCATCACCGGCATCAGAGCGGCGGCCGACGACCCGCTGTGGCCCAAGTCAGGGGCCGACTCCCCTGAGGAGTACGCCTTCTGGGCCCCGCGCATGTGCGGGATGGCCTGCCTGCGCATGGCCCTGGACCACTGGGGACACGAGGTCCCGCCCTCGGTCCCTCTGCTGCGCGAAGCACTGGAAGCGGGCGCGTACGTACAGACCGAGGAGCAGGTCAAGGGACTGATCTACGCTCCCTTCGCCCGCTGGGTCACGTGCCGCTGGGACCTGTACGCGGAGGTACGGCCCGAGTTGGCGGCGACCGAAATCGCCAAGCAGATCGCCCGGGGGCACGTGGTCCTGCTCTCGGTCCACAAGTCCATCCGAACCCTCGATCCGGCACCGCCCCAGCGCGGCGGCCACCTGGTCCTCGCCGTGGGCACCAACCCCGACGGGGTCTTCCTGCACAACCCCTCCGGACTCCCCGGACTGTCCCAGGAGTTCCACCACGTCCCCTGGACGGACCTCGACCGGTTCTTCGCCGGCCGTGGAGTTGTCCTGGGCCCCCACGCGCAAGGAGCCACCCTCCAGTGATCCCCCTGACTCTCGCCAAGATCACCGAGGCGACCGCCGGCACCCTCCACCACGTCGCACATGCCAACGTGCTGGTCACCGGCCCGCTGTCTTTCGACTCCCGCCACATCGCGCCCGGCGGCCTCTTCGCCTGCCTGACCGGTCGCACTCTCGACGGACACGACTTCGCTAAACAGGCAGTACGAGACGGCGGCGTGGCCGTGCTCGCCACCCGCCCGACCCCTGCGCCGACCCTGGTCGTTGCCGACGTCCTGGACGCGATGGGCCGGATCGCGCGGGCCATCGCCACCCACTACACCGGCACAGTCATCGCACTGACCGGATCAGCGGGCAAAACCAGTACGAAGGACATCCTCGAAAGCGTCCTCACACTGGACGGACCCACGATCGCCAACGAGAGGTCGTTCAACAACGAGATCGGCTTCCCCGTCACCGTGAGCAGGGTGATGCCCGACAGCCGCTACCTCGTCCTGGAGATGGGCGCCCGCGGCAAGGGACACATCGAGAAGCTGTGCGACCTGGTCCGCCCGAGCATCGCCACCGTGCTCGGCGTCGGCTCGGCCCACATCGGGGAGTTCGGCAGCACGCAGGCGATCGCCGACGCCAAAGCCGAGATCGTCCGCGCCCTCCCCCAGCACGGCGTCGCCGTCCTCAACGGGGATGACCCGCTCGTAGCCGCCATGGCCCAGCAGACGCAGGCCCGAGTCATCACCTTCGGCACCACGGCCGACTGCGACGTCCAGGCCCTCGACATCACCGTGGAACAAGGCCGCCCCGCCTTCACCCTCCGCCACGGCACCAGCGAGGCCCGCGTCACCCTTCGCGTCCACGGCCGGCACAACACGATCAACGCCCTCGCCGCAGCCGCCACCGCCATCGCCGCCGGAGTCCCGTTCCCCCGCATCGTCGCCAGCCTCCAGGACGCCGGACTCTCGTCGGGAGGCCGCATGGAAATCCTCGAACGCCCCGACGGCGTCACCATCATCAACGACGCCTTCAACGCCTCACCCGAATCCGTCATTGCCGCACTCATCGCCCTCTCGGACATCGCCGGAACGGAACGCCGAAAGATCGCGGTCCTTGGCGAAATGGCCGAACTCGGCCCCGAGACGGAGGCATGGCACGAAAAAATCGCCACAGAAGTCCTGGCTTCCGACATCGCCCTGACCATCGGCATCGGGGGCGAACACGCCACCCGGCTGACCGCCGCGATCGTCGAGGGCGGTGGAAAGGCCACCAAAACCGACCGCAACCCCGCCCTGCCCCAACACATCAACACCCTGCTGAAGCCCGGCGACGTCGTACTGATCAAGGGCGCCAATGCACTGGGCTTGGAACAAACAGCCCGAGAGCTGGCCAGCCTGCAGACAGACGAAACGAGAAGCGACTTGGAGGGGACGGTCGTGCAGGAGGGCACCTGACCCCCCGTCGGTGCGCCACACGGAACAAGGAAACCTGGCGTATTGCCATGCGAAAGCCAGAGTTGAAGGAGTCGCCCGAGGAGGAATACAGCTACGAGGCGCCGCGCTCCACTATCGCCACGCGCAGCCGGGCGTACGACGTCGCCCAGCACAAGCAGGCAGCGATGCCGAGCAACTGTTCGCACCCGAGCGGCCGAACCTGAGCCCGACGGCCAGGAGCCGGAGATCGGGCCTTAGGAGGCGATCGACATGAAGGCGCTGCGGGCCGCAGCACCGGGGTGGCCAGTGGCGAGGTTGCCGCCGACCATGCTGTAGCCAGGACGCCGATGACGTGCACCCGGAACCCAGGAGCGACCAGCTGGCACACTCCCGTAGCCGGGCTCGTACCGGCAGTAGGGCGGCGGCGCGGTCCAGCTGCGCGCCTGGACTGCGATCTTGGTGACCTCGCGAGCCTCCCGGCGTACCCGACCACCGTGGCCGCCGCCTGTTCGCCTGGGGCAGCGTGCCGCCCCACAGGAGATGCCGGCGCCGAGGCGGCCTGTTTCAGTGGTGTTCGGGCTCGGGACGGTACCGGGAACGCGATGCCCCCGCCGGTACTCAGGCAGAAAGGGGACGCCCAGGGCGTTCTCAGTCACTCACCGGCCTGTTTCGGTATCGGGTCACGGTGCGGAAGGTCTTTGCGTAAGAGCCTGAGGACGTCCTTGCCTGGCCAGTACGGTGTCCCTCCGTGACCGAGGAGGGGGGCGTGGATGACGACGTCATTGCGTAAGGGGGAGAACGTTGCGCTGGCGAGGGGACAGGCGACGTTCAGCGTTGGGGCGGTTGGGTTCGCGGTAGACGTTTCCGCGTTGCTGCTGGGGCCGCAGGGGAAGGTGCGCAGCGACGACGATTTGGTCTTCTACAATCACCCCGTCCAGGATGGGGTGGGCGTGAGCGGTATGACCGTCACGGCTGACCTGATGCGGATTCCCCCCGGGGTGGCAACTGTGGCGCTTGTCGCGAGCGTCGACCCGACACAGCCGGGGGCGGTCTTTACGACCGCGCCACGTCTGACTGTCACCCAGCCGGGCTCGGAGGCGCGGGACTTCATGGCGCCGACTTTCACCGCAGGGGAGACTGTCATCGTCCTGGGCGAGCTTTACCGCCGTGACGGGGGCTGGAAAGTGCGGGCTGTGGGGCAGGGGTACGCGTCCGGGTTGGCAGGTCTGGCCACCGACTACGGGGTCGACATCGATCCCGGCCCGGCCACGGCACCATCAGGCGCTGTGGTCGTAGTGCCGGTACAGGCGCGGTCCACGCCGTCAGCGGCCTCGGTGAACCTGACCAAAGTGGAGAAGCAGGCCCCCGCGCTGCTGGTGCCGGCGCGTCAGGCCGGACAGGCTTTGGTGGACAAGGGAATCGCGGGCAGCAGGGCTGCGGTGTATTTGGTCCTCGACCACGACTGGCAGATGGAAGAGCTCTACGAGTCCTTCGCCGTTCAGTCGTTCGCTGAAAGGGTGCTGGCGCTGTCGGCGAATCTGGACGACGACGGCACCGTGCCGGTGATCTTCTCGAGCGGGCGCGAGCCGTTCCTCGAGGAGATCCGTCTGGACAACTACCGCGGCCGCATCGGGCAGCTCCACACACAAGTCGACTGGGGCTCTGGCGACGTCGTACACGCCATGCGCAAGGTCGTGACCCACTACCAGGAGTCCGGAGCCTCTGATCCGGCTTTCGCGATCGTCCAGGTCGGCGACGAACCCTGGGACAAATCCGAAGTACGTTCTCTGCTGCAGAACACCGCCACGCTCGGGATGTTCTGGCTCTTCGTCGGCTTCGGCCGCGGCAAGCTTGCCTTCTACAAGAACCTCAACGCATCCGCCTCGGCCCGCTTCACGAACGTCGCCTTCTACGACGCGAGCAAGAACCCAGGCTCCGTTCCGGGCGACAGGTTCTACAACGCCTTGGTCGACGCCTTCGGCACCTGGATGCGCACGCAATAGGCCGAGCCGCTCGTTAGCCTGGTTGTGCGTGCTGCCGTACGGCAGCACGCACACAGTCTGACAATCCCGAGAAGACGTCTTGGTGTCACGCCGGGGACCGATGTTTACTGGCTGAACCGACTCGGGCGTTCGAGACGAGTCGGGTGCTACGGATCAATTCTGCTGTCATGGGCGACCGGGCTGCGTTGCTTTCTGACCAGTTTGGAATGGGGGTTGCCTTTTCTCACCCCAACGGTCCGTTCCGGACGGCCAGCCTAGTGTTTTGTACGAGCTTTGGCGCGCTGAGCGAAGAGGCGTGCCCCGGTGCTGTTCATACGCCAGCGTGCAAATTCGATACTGACGCGGAATTTTGCTGCGACGGCCTCGTCGGAGACGTTGCGGTAGGCCATTCGGCGAGCGGCCTCGGTCGGGAGGAGAAGTTCGCCGGAAAGCTCAGCCGCTTCGTCCTCTTGGTTTCGGTCACTTTCCCGGCACTCGCCCCCTGATGTGCGAAGCAGGGTGGTGAAAGCGTGATCGAGAAGGATGTGTGACATCTCATGGGCAAGGGTTGATGCCCTGCGGGGCCGCTCATGTCCAGAATTCTCCACAATGATCCTCCCATTTCCCCAGGGAAGCACAGCGGCGGAGAAGACATCAGGACTCACCTTGGTGAAGTGGTGCAAGGCATCCGCCAGCTTAGGTTCTGATGCGGCGAGATCATGCAGGGAGAAAACCTGGATCCCGTAGAGGGTAGCCAGCAGGAGAGGGTCCATGGCTTCGTGTGCACTGATGCCCAGTTCGTCCCGGACGTCGAGTGACAGACGCTTTGCCTCTGCCTTGAATCCCCTGCGCATCTACGCCCCCGTGCCCGTGGGCAGAGCTTTGACTCGGCGGACGGTTGCCTGGATTACCGCCTCCAAGTAAGCGACATCTTCAGGCGCGAGGTCTCTACGGGCGCGGAGCAGCGGACCGATCTGGGCAACTAGCTCTGGTTCCTCCCGATTTGGGCGGTCTTCACCAACTGCCGTGAACTGCTCGGCAGGCACCCCGAGCCACTGCACGAGGGTGATGAAGGCGTCCACGTCCGGACGTAGACCGTTCGCCATCCTGGACAGCAGGGACGGGCTCACTTCGAGCTCCTTGGCCAACTGTCGCCAGGAGAGCCCTCGGGCCACGCGTTGGGCATCGAGCGCTCCATAGAGTCCCTCCACGTTGATCTGGTCCTTGGCCATGCCGCTCCCTCCGATCAAAGCGATCTATTTTCGTGACACTGATTGACTATCACAACACTAGTGATCTACTCTCGACACATCATCTCGACTTCGAGATGCAACACTACTCGGAAGGAACCCCATGCCCAAGAAGACATCAAGCACTGGCTCCACCGGCGGCGGACGCGGGCGCAGCGCGATCACCGGCAAGTTCGTGAAGCAAGCGACCGTCAAGCGCCACCCGAAGACGACGGTCACCGAGTCCACCAAGAAGAAGAAGTAGGTGTGCGGACGAACGTCCGCACACCTTTAACCCAGCGAGGGGGCCGGCCAGGATCCCTGCCCGGCCCCACCCCTCGTACGGGTACGTCCAGGGCATACCGACGGCGGAGAGTTGTTTTATCCGCCGTGATGTCATGGTCGCGGCCAGCTTGCCTGTCTCGAGCCAGGCTCCACACGATTCTGAACCTTACTGAGTGATGTCAGCGATCTCGCCTGGCAACCAGGTGTCGGCACCAGCCTGGCCAGGAAGTACGGACCCGCCGCTGAAGGCCGACGAACGGGCAGGATGATCCGTGGGGCAAAAGAACTGCGGCAGGGCAAAAACCCTGGCAGGATAGACATCTAGCGTAATCGATCTTCACGGGGGAAAGATGATGGGCGGGGCCCCTTCAACTATTGCTCAACTGGCACTTATTGTGGCTGTGGTTCTCCCTGGCGTCACATACCAGCTTGTATGCGAAGGGCAACGTGGACCGTCCCCGAGCGAAAAAGACTTGGCCGAGAGAGTCCTAAGAGCCCTGACTGCTTCCGTCGCGCTGGACTCGCTCTACGCCTTGCTTCTAGCACCTTGGGTGGTACAGCTGGCGGAAAATCGTCTGCATATCACAAAAGATCCGTCTCAAGTGCGACTGACAGCGCTGCTGTGCCTACTCCTGATATTCGTCGTCCCAGCAATTACCGCCTGGATCGTTTCTTGGTTTGAGCAGCACAATCGGCAAGGCAGCTATCAAAAGAACACCGCCAGCGCGTGGGATCAACTCTTTCAAAACTGTCCAGCCTCCTTTGTTCGAGCCCGCTTGAAGGACGGCGTTTGGGTCGGAGGTTGGTATGGAGATAACTCCTTCGCCACAGGATATCCGCGCCCGCCCGAAATTCTATTGGAATTGTGTTGGCGCATGAGCCCTGATGGCGCCTTTATCGGGCCAGTTGATGGGACCAGGGGCTTGTTCATAAATGGTGCAGACATTGACATTCTCGAAATAATAGAAAATTCCAACTAGGAGACAAGATGGTCAAGAAAAATGAAAAGAAGAACCCAAAATCCGGCAAAATCATAAAAGTGACGAAAAATAGCTCTAGTGAGTTTAAGGGGGGATATAAGCCATCTCAAAGTGCACGTCCAGGCAACCCTCCTTCTGGTCCCGCTGGCGCCTCCTCGGCAAATGGCGGCAACAGCGGGGGAACAGGCGGGGCAGGTACCCCCAGCTCGGGATCATCGAGCTGAGCGTCCGGTCGTCCGCGGCTGAGTAAGTGCACAGTTTGCGTGCAGAGTTTCCCCAGATGCGGTTGAGCTTGGCGGAGAAGACTCAAACAATCTTCTCCGCCAAGCTCAACTTTGAGGCGAGCGAGGTTTCCTGTCGGCCCGCCGACGATGCCCATCACGACGTCCAGCGCATGCCGATCTAGGACAGCCGCTCCATCCGTTCCGGTGTCAGCGACGCAGCCCTGCTCATTGGACGCTGACCCATGCTCCGAGGCGGAACTGGAGTTCCGCTCGTCTCTGGAGAGCACGGTCTCGATCCACTTCCGGGGCAGCTGGAGGTGTCCTTCGCGCTCGTAGTACTGCCGGGCGCCAGCCAAGTTGGCGCCCCACTTGTCGCCCTGCGTACGACGCATCGCCGACTTCCCCTCCTCGGCTGCAGGCATGATCCCCAGAACGTGCTCGCGCATCCGCTGTTGCCCGCCCGTGAGCTGGTCCCATCCGAACCGCACCGACGTCACCCACCGCCGCAGGACCTCACTCTGGCGCATGCCACGCCTGGAGCGACAGGCAGCGGGGCGCCGTCGTCAAGGTGCATGCGGACCAGGTGGAAGCACCGCCGCCAGGTGACAGGCCAGCTGGGGCACCAGGACGCATCGATCTCCTCCAGCTGCTCGCGCCGCCCCACCGGCATGGCGCCGGCCAACGACTCCACGGGCAGGACTTCGGCGCGCCGCCGCTCGTTCTCGCAGGTCAGGCGGCCTTCTGATGCCTCAGTTCCCAAGCTCAGAGCGCGAGTTCGATTCTCGTCACCCACTCCACGACGAAGGCCCTGGTCGGAGACCAGGGCCTTGTCTGCGGTCGACATCGCGCGACGCGAGACCCGCCACCGCAGTCTTCGGCTTCCACACATTCGTCGCTGCGCCCATCGCGAAGTCAGCGTCATTGAGGTGGTCAACACCAGGAACCCTGTTCATCCCGCCTGGGCCATCAGGGGCCCGGCTTGAAGAGCTCGAAGACGGGCAGGTGGCTCGCCCAATTGCTGCCAAACAAAGCCATGAGTATTAACACGGACCAGGCGGTTCCTACGGCAGCCATCGCCATGTCCGGCAGGCCGAGGAAGGCCAACCCGACAACGCCTCCAGCGATCAGCACAACTGCGGCGGCTACCCGTAGCAGCTCTCGGTCGTGGACCGGCTTCTTGCCCTCCAACAAAGGCTTGGGGAGGAGCGCTCCAATGCATCCGTCCACATACTGTTCGGCGATCGTCGCGACCAAGCCGGCGATCTCGCCAAGCGCTTCGGCCTGGGGGCTGTGATCCAGAGTAGCTTCCGCCTCGCGCAGCTTGGCCACCACCTGGCCAGCATGGGCCTTCAGCTCTCGCCGCCGGGGAGACAGGAAGGCGACTGTTCCCGAACGGCGATGCGCTCGCATCACGTTCCCTTCGAGACGGCGCAGCGCGGTCCCCACAGCGAAGAGCTTCTCCGGCCGCTGAGCGTGGCTGACGCCATGCGCTTCCGCGCAGGCTCGAATCGTTGCCCTGCACGCCGAGGTGAGCTGGTTGCGGACGAACGGAAGACCGGCGCCTCTCGTCTTCACACACAGTTTCATGAGCAGCGTGACCACGATGGCCCAGGCTGCAAGCCAGTGCCAATGTGACTCCCGCCCGCGGTAGAGACTCAGCACAATCACGAAGTACACGACCACGACGTACGCGAGCATGACCGCAGCAAGCATGAAGAAGAACCACGGGAGATCCGCTGCGGACGCATGTCTGAGAGCAACCTTCATTCGCGGTGGGATGGGCCACCATCCATATCCCAGCCGATCAAGGTCAACGCGAAGTTCAACTACCGACGCGTCGCCCCAGCCCCGTACACGCCGTCCCCACCGCGCCCGTAACGAGATGTTCAGACTCATGGCCGCGAGCATGCCACCTGGCACCGACAGTGGCGGTACGTCACTGGTGCCGACCGCAGGGCGCCATAGCCGAGCAGGAAGGAAGGACGTGCCACAGCGTGCCAGTAGGGGGAGTAAACAGCAGTCAACAGCAGGCAGGGAAAGACGCCACCCACTTTGCTGGTTGGACTCGTTTCCGCAGGTCAGGACCCAAATAGTGGCCCGAGCGCCAGGGGATTCCCAAGCTCAGAGCGCGAGTTCGATTCTCGTCACCCGCTCCGCGACGAAGGCCCAGGTCAAAGACCCGGGCCTTGTTTATTGTCTAGGCCGTTCCCTGCCTAACAAGCCTGGCGGTCGAACTGGCCGGCTAAGGTCGCCCGGTCAGAGACCGGACGTTCTCCAGCAAGGCGTGCAGCAAGAACGGCGGCTCCGTCAAAGCCGTTCGGGTCGTCTCCAGGTACGTTGCCGCGTTCTTCCCGTCCACGCCCTCGCCGGCACGAACGAGTTCCTGCCTGCGCTCCTCCCAGGTAGGCCAGTACTGGTCGAGGTGGGTCTCCAGCGTGTCCTCGAATACGGTGTATCGGCCAGTCGTGTCGTCGGCGGGCTGGGGACTGGGCGTCGCACCCAGGTATTGCAGAAGATTCGCGTTCTTGGTCCGGTTCTTCCGTCCCTGGCGCTCGAACTCCTCCTCCTTCTCCTGCCGCTGCTGCGGGATGAGGTGCTGCACCGATGCCCGCTTGCGCTCTTCCATGCCGGCGTCGCCGTCGAACACGACGTAGCAGGACACGCCCAGGGCGCTGAAGAGTGCGTCGGAGATCATGAGGTTGTCCTTCCCGTGCACCTCGATGACGCTGATGCCCTCCGCTCCGAGGTTGATCCCCGACCGGTCAGCGCAACCGGTGATCACTCCCGCGTCTCCGCGACCCTCGACCAGCACCACGGCATCGGCGAAGAAGCCCTCCGCCAGCGCACCGCTCAACGTGCCCTCGGTCCTGCTCCTGATCACCTTCTTGTCGACGAGTCCGTCCAAGGCTCTGCACAGGTCCCCTTCCGTGGCCTGTACCACTTCGGTGACGGGATGCTCCTCACCGGCAGCGCGGCGCAGGCGCCGAATCTGGTGGTAGCCCTTCGGATCGATGAAGACCGGGTTGTGAGTGGCGTACATGACCTGAGTACACCCCTGCGTTGAAGTGGCGACCAGCTCGCGGAGCACCTTCGCGAAGGTCCGCGCCTGAGGAGGGTGCTGGAACAGCTCGGGCTCCTCGATCGCCAGGCACAGCGTCCGCATTCCGTCGGCCGAACGCCTGCGGTCCGCCAGGTACTTCAACGCAGCAATGATCAAGGCTCGCTGGAAGCCGTGCCCTTGCCGGTGCACCGAGGTTTGAGCAGCACCGTCCCGGATACTCACCCGGAAGGTCGTTCGGGCGGGCCTCGGAGCCTGCGCCGTGGGGGTCACGACCACCTCACGTCCGGTGGTGAACTTGGCGACCTCCGCTGAGAGCGCGACGGACACCTCGTCCAGCAGAGGGCCGTACATCTTGCTGTGCACTTCCTGCCGGGCCAGATGAGCGTTCTCCTCGATCTCGCCGAGCTGCTCGTTTGCCTGTGAGCGGTCCACAGCGTGATCGAGAATGCGGCCGAGCGCAGTCGCCTTCTGGTCGTCGGCCTCCTCGTACGCCCGCAGGTCGGCGGAGACGAATACGAAGTCGATCAGCTGGGCGAGCCGGCTCTGCCCGGCGAAGCCGAAGAAGTGAGTGTCCTCGACCTCTGCCTCGGTGAGACGGTCGCGATTGGCCAACTCCCACGTACGCATCGCCTCCAAGACCTTGTCCTTGGTCCCGGCGGCCGACAGCCCCAGGCTCGTGTCGCTCTCCCTCAACTGGTCATACGCGCGACGCAGTTCCATTGCCTTCTCGCACTTGCGCACCTCCTCGAACGGCCCGTACGCGAGTGCCTTGCCCGTGATCTTGTCCTCACCGTTGTGCCAGGTGCGCCAGATACTCACGCTCGCGGCGCCGTCAGGCGCGTACCGCCCAAGAGTCTGGCGGTCGTGGTCGGTGAGTCCGTCGAACTCCACCTCCACGGAGATGCGACCGTCCTCGGCCGCAGAGTGGACGTCGTCGTCACTGAGGGCGACACCCTTCTCACCGTTGAAGAACCAGTCGAGCGCACGCAGCACGGTGGACTTGCCGACTCCCGTCGGCCCGATGAAGGAGGTGATGTCTTCGAAGGTCACGTCTACCTTGTGCAGACAGCAGAAGTTCTCGATGCGCACGCGCTTGATCTTCACGGTCGTCCTGGCGTTTGGTGCGGACGGGGACTTTGAGTCCCCGTGTGACGTTTGTGGACGCTAGCAGCGTCTCTGACGCCCAATCAGCCGATTTACTGAGATGACTGGTTTTTCGGATTGGAACGCCGTCGTCGATGTACGGTCGCGGTAGCTTCGTGTGACCGCCTGTGCACCGGAAGACTTCGGACGGATAGGGGGGCCACATCCGCACGCAATCTGCACGTCGCGGAGCATCGCCCTCCATAGCAGCTCCCTTTCATCGTGGCGCCTAGGATCTCTCTTACGGATCACTGGGAGGGATCTCAGGACCTGTTGGTGACGACGGAACTGTTGCCTGCGACGATGCGCCTGTGAGCTACGACCTTGCTGTGTGGGACGTCGACCGTCCATTCGACAACCGTGCTGCGAGCTCGATATATGACGAGCTCTATCTCGAGTCGGACGATGTCGTCGTGACTCCGGCGCCGCGCATCGTGGCGTACGTGGAAGCTCTCGTTGCGCGATACCCGGACGACGCCGACCACAGTGTCGTCTGGGCGTCACCCCCGGTCATCGATGAGGCATCAGGTGCTCATGTCCTACAGCAAGGCTGAGGAAGTATCTGAGTACGCCGCTGAACTGGCCTGCGAGCACGGCTTCGTCTGCTTCGATCCGCAGGGAGAGTGCCTCCGGCCGTGAGCTGACTACTCTTCAGCGGGCGGACCAAAGGAAGATGCCCGCAATAAGGAGACCGGCGCGGTAGACCGTGGCGGTCTCCTCGTGGCGGTGGCCGGGGCGCGCCGTTGCTTGAGGCAGTTGATACAGCGTTCGAGGTGTCGAACCAGCCGCCGAGACCGGCCACTTTCTCCGCAGCCGCCAGCGTCAGCCGCACATCGGTGGGAGCTACTTCGGCGGCCAGCACGTCCTCTACACCCTGGACGAGAGCCCCCAGGAGTTTGATCAACAACGGTCCTACTGGGATTCCTCGGAACCGTCCTCGCTCGCTCCAGTGAGCTTGCCGCCGACGAATACCACGCCCAGCCCGAGGGCAGCCGCACCGGCGGCTGCCACCACCTTCATCCCCACCCCCAGGAACTGCTTGCTCTCGCTGTCTTTCTCGTACGCCTGTCGCACGTTTTGGTCGAGGCGGTCGTGGAGGGCCTCCCGCTGTGCCCAGCTGAGGTCGTCCCGACCGAGGTCGTCCCGCAGGGCGTCCCGCTGGTCCTGCGAAGCCTGGTAGAAGTGGTTCTGACTGTTCTCGTTGGCTGCGAGAGTGGACTTGTGAGCCTCTGTGACCGCATCGATGTCGGCCTTGCCCAGGTCCTTGAAGGCGGGGAACTGCTCGATGAGCTTGAGCCGCACCTCGGTGGCCATCTCGGGCATCGCTGCCGCGAACTTGAGCACCTTGTCCTTGGACAGGTTCCGCCAGTTCGGGATGCCCAACTTCCGCTTGACTGCTGCTTCGTTCACGTCGCCCATTTCCTGACTCCGCTCGTCGTCCCGTGAGCCATCCCGGATAGTAGCGGTACTCCTCGGCCTGCTCGCCATAACTCTGTGAGCCGTATTCGGGGGGGCAGGTACACCCACTGCGCGTCAGTGAACGGCACGACCGGGCCCACCGCCGCCTGGTCGGGACGCCGCGCCCGCAGGAGTCAGCCCATCTCTGAAGGCCGGTCAAGGTCGAGCACCGGGGCCGGCCCCAGGTCGAACTCGCAGATCTCCGTTCCGGCGAACGAGGCATATCCCGTTCCAATTGCAGCCAGACGCACGGCTCCTCGTTGTCGAGAATGATCCACTCACTGTCGGCACAGCCAACCGCAGCCGTTCGAAGGCTAAGTGCAGGTCTGGCTGCGACCGCACCACCCGTGGAAGCACAAGCCCGCAACGGCCTGAGCCAGGGTGGACTCACCTTCAGAGACCAGCACCGCATCGAGCACGTACTCAGGTCAACTGCCCCCAGCACACGCCGGTCCCGTCAGTTACCCAGATCCAATGGAGGGGTCCTAACGGCCTGCCCTGTGAAGACTGTCGAGTTGGACCGGACGGGAGCCGTCACGAGTGATAAAGCACCCGCACGACCATCGCGTCGCCGGGTAGATCGTCCAGGTAGGCGTTGAACATTCGCTCGTAGTCGTGGCCGCCGCCCTCCACCCACCGCCCGTCGAGGGTGAGCAGGGCGGGGGTGGGCAGTACGGCGGCCACGTGGCGGGCTACGTAGGTTTCCAGGTCCTCGTCGAAGTGGAAGGCAGGGTCGGAGGTGAAACGCTCCTCCAGGGCGGGGTCGGCCTCGATCGCTTGGATCAGAGGCTGTTCACGGAAGGCGGCCACGGCCGCCTCCCTGGCGTGCTCGGGCTCCAGGGTCCGGACCCGCTCGGCGAAGTGGTGGAAGGGGAGAGCACGCGGGTGACGGTCGGCGAAAGCGTGGTACGCCGTCCAGGTGTCGGCCGCCCGGCGGGCCTCCACGGTGCGAGGTGTGCCCAGATCGAGGACTCCGCGCGGGCCGCCGTGGCAACGGGAGGGTGGCAGGTCGTCGGGGAAATCGGTCCAGTCGTCGTACCGCACGAGCCGGGGGTCGTTCTCGTGGCCCGGCAGTACCTCGAAGAGACAGCCGGCCCCGGAGACGAACCAGTGGCTCCACTCCCCCACCCAGTCCGGGTGGGGGCGGTCCTGACGGTCGTACGAGAAGGGGGCCATCACCTGCCCGATCGCCTGCTTCAGCCCATCGGGGGCGACGGGCAGCAGACAAACCGTGATGCGCTGCTTGCCCATGGCGTTCCTTTCTGTGGTGCGGTCCGTGCACGGTCGTACGGTGTGGTCTGGCGCGCGACCCACTCGGGCTGGCCGCGCCGGTCAGGCGATCGGCGGAGGGCCGCAGGAGACAAGGATGTCGTGGCAGCCACGTTCCAGGGTCTTCCAGCCCTCCCGGATGAGCGCCAGGTCGCCGAGAATGCCGTCGCCGTTCATCAGCTTGCCGCCGAGACAGCCGCCCGTCGCGCCTTCCGCCGCGGACTCACCACCGCGCACATCGCCGATCACCCTGACGTTGCCCGCCCGGCGCGGCGACAACCTGTCGGACGTCGGCGTGCCGCGAGCCGAACCTGCGGGGCTCGGGCCGGTGGCCGGCCCGGGCCCGGCTCTCGAGGCACTTTGGCTTCTCGGCGCAACTGTCGGCGCGGTCGGGGAGTCGTACCCGCAGTGATCGAGGAACGTGAGCAGCGCAGCGGGGGGTTGTCGGCGGCCGTCTCCAGGGCCGTGTGCGGCGGGAGCCTGGTTCTCGCTGCCGTGGCGAGTTGGAGCGGCCTCCTGCTGGTCGTGCAGGGGCGGGTGCTCCCCGGGTGGGGGGTGAGTGCGGTTCTCCTGGTCTTGGCGCTCGTTCTCCGAAGGGTCGTCAGCCGGGTGGGCCGGCCGGCGGGGGCTTCCAGGCTCCTGCGTAAGCGAGCCGTGTGGGCGCAGCTGGGCAACGGTCTGCTGATCGTCATGGCGGTGCTTGGCACCGTATGGGGAGCGGCGGACGATCTGATCTCGAACGCGGAGTACCACGTGCTGCGCCCCGCGGGCCTGGAAGGCTGCACGGCCGTGGTGCGGGAGACGTCCTTTCTCTCGATTGGCAAGGGCGAGGCATACGCGGTGGGGCGCACCGGCCTGGCCCTGGGCGAGTCGGGATCGTGGACGGTCGATGATGGTTACCGGCCCGTCGAGGCAGGCACGTACGAGTTGAACTGGGGTCGGGACGGCGGCCTTCTACGAATCAGCGGCACGAGCACCGATCCCGTTGTCCGTGGCGGATCCGCCGACATCCACTGCGGGTGGTGAGGCCGGCAGGAGAGCGCCGCACCTGGCCCCTCCACGGGGACCGCGTACCACTACGTTCCATTCGTATTGGTGAACAGCGGTCACTGGGCGCACCATCCGGCTGCCGACCAGACGCTCAAGTGTCCTGGCCCGTAGTGTGCCTGATGCCCAATCCCCCCGCTCTGCGCGCACCGTGGTGTGGTGTCCTTGACGCTGGCTTCCGGCGAGGAACGTGGCGACTTCTTACTGTTCAGGCGTCTACTGCGACCGCTTCACCAGAGGCAGGAAACAACACCAATTGGCCGCCGTCACTGTTTCCCTGGCAGACGGCTCAAACATTGCCCTGATGTCACAGACCACGGTCCCTGTTCCAGCGACTCACGTGAGCCGCGTAGAAGAAGTTACCGATGCCTGCGGTGAACATCAGCAGCCAGAAGTGAGCCCATAGCGACTGACGTCGACGTCTCAGAGACGCCCCGCCGGCGAATGCCGCAGCCGATGCGGCGGCGGAGGTGGTGGTGGTGTTATTGATGATGATCGTCGGAGGTTGTCGGTAAGTCTGATCAGGGTGCTGGTCCGGCGGCGTCGTCACGCTGCGTTGACTCCTCAAAGTGCTGGGTACGGTGGGCGGGAACGAAACGCAACGTAGAAGCACCACGTGATCACCGAGGCCAAGTCCCCCACGCTTCACCCGATCGGGGACGACTCTCACTCCCTCGCCGCCCTCGGTCGTCCAGGTTCCCTCTCATTCAGTCGCGTTCGCGGCGCTCAGGTGAGCTCAGGTCGATGGCTGAGTTCAGTAGTCAGCCAAGCCTCCCAGCCCATCCGACACGGCGAGTTCCGCCCTGACAGGGCAGCTCACGCCAGAGCTACATTCCCGCTCGCGCTCGCCCGTACACGAGCTTCGGAGCGCACGGTGCTACAGAGTGCTACCCTGGAGCAATGTCAGCCCAGCCGGAGATCACCCAACGTGACCTGCGCAGCCGTTCCAAAGAGATCATGGACGCCGTCCAGGGCGGGCAGTCCTTCACTGTCACTCGCGACGGGCACCAGATCGGCGAGTTGATCCCCTTGCGCAGGCGTCGGCGGTTCGTCCCGCGTTCGGAGTTCGCCGCCATGTCCCGTACCGCGTCGGACGTCTCGCTGGAGGCGTTCCGGTCCGACCAGGACGCGACGGCCGAGCAGGAGACGGACGACCCCTATGCCCGCTGAATACGCTCAGGGCCTGCTGGACACCAACATCGTGATCCTGCGCAAGTGGCTCGATCCCCAGGAACTCCCTGCCGAGGTGGCGATCAGCGCCGTCACCCTGGCAGAGCTCTCCGCGGGCCCGCACGAGGTGCGCAGGAACGAGGAACAGAAGGACTACGACGAGCACACGGAACGAGGTCGCCGCCTCGACATCCTGCAACGCGCCGAGAACGAGTTCGACCCCATCCCCTTCGACACCGAAGCCGCCCGCGTCTACGGAAGAGTATGTGCGGCCGTGATCGGTGCCGGCCGCAAACCCCGCCGCCGGATCGCGGATCTCATGATCGCCGCCATTGCCATCGCCGAAGAACTACCGCTCTTCACCACCAACCCCGACGACTACAAGGGCCTCGACGGACTGCTGACCGTCGTACCCGTCACCCGGCCCACCGTCCTGCACGACCGGTAAGGCTCGCTCGCCGCGCCACTTCCGCGCCGCGCTCAGCGGTACGGAGCGGTCAACCACGGGCACGGACCGGCCGAGTCCGGGACAGCGCGGCCCAGCAGGTCCTGGACCTCGTCGGCCGCGAGAATGTGCGCCTGCGTGCGGTCGGCACCGTGAGTTCCCGTATCCGCCACCACCACCAGACGATGATCTACATCCGGTAGTATCGCGCGACCTGATCGACGCCCGGCCGGCCGTGAGCCCGGGCGCCTCCGCATGTCTGAAGGGCCCCTGCGACTGTGACAGTCCGTACCCGCCGTGCGACTCTGGTTACCGCCGGAAGCGTTCTTGTCGCCAGTACCTTTGCCACCGCCTCCCCGGCCGCTGCCGCCGTGACCTGCGCCTCCCCCACGTGGAAGGCGCAGTTCTACGCCAACACCACCTTCAGCGGCACGCCGAAGCTCACCGCGTGCGACTCGGTGATCGACGAGAAATACGGCACGGGTGACCCCGCCGGCGTCACATTGCCCAGGGACAACTTCAGCGTGCGCTGGACAATGAGCCGCAACTTCGGCTCCGGGGGGCCGTTCTCGTTCGCTGCGGAGGCACAGGACGGCGTGCGCGTCTACGTCGACGGCATACGCAAGGTCGACATGTGGAAGAACGTCTCCAGCACCCAGAAGAAGACGGTCAACGTCACCATCCCCTCCGGCAGCCACACCATCCGCGTCGACTTCGTCACCTGGACGGGCTCCGCCAACGTCAAGTTCTCGTACGGCCCCCGCACCCCGTCCACCGTCGACAAGGTCAAGCCACTCGCTCCCACGGGCACGAGCGTCGCTTACAGCACCAGCACGCTCAAGGCGACGGTCCGCTGGTCGAAGAACGCCGAGATCGACCTCGCCGGCTACCGGATCTACCGCCGCCTGGCCGGGGCGAGCGAGTACAAGCTGGTCAGCGGATCCAGTCTGCTGACCGGGACCTCCTTCACGGACACCCCGCCCGCCACCGGCCAGTCCTTCTACTACGAGGTCCGCGCCATCGACAAGGCGGGCAACATCTCGACCGGCAGCACCGACCAGAAGGCCGTCACGCTCGACCGGACCATACCCGCCGCGCCCAAAGGGGTCGACGCGAACTGGGCCATCGGCCCGGTCAGCCAGGTCCAGCTGTCCTGGCCCGCCAACACCGAGCCTGACCTTGCCGGGTACCGGATCCACCGGTCCACCGTCCGTCCCGTCGTCGTCACCGCAGCAAATCGGGTGAGTGGCAGCGCGCCGCTCACTAGTTCCTGGTACACCGAAACACCACCGCCCACCGGCGCCGACTACCACTACGTCGTCACCGCCGTGGACACCAACGGCAACGAGTCCGCCCCCTCGGGGACGGCCAGCTTCTCCACCTTCGACAAGACCGCTCCCGCGAACCAGGCGGTCCAGCTCCAGGGCACCGGCGGCGAGGCCGGCGTCACTTTGAGCTGGGCCCACTCACAGACGCCCAGCCCGGACTTCGCGGGCTACACGATCTGGCGGTCGACGAAGCCCCGCTCGTCCGGCGCCCGCGGCACGGCCATCTGGAACGGGGTGCTCAACACCACGTACACCGACGCCAGCGCCGTACCCGGCATCACGTACTACTACTGGCTCGATGCCTGCGACAGGTCGTACAACTGTGCCGCCCCGTCCGCCGAGGCCCAGGTGGTATTCGCCGCCGACACCACCCCGCCGGGCCCGGTCACCGGGCTGACCGCACAGTCCCGCGAGAACGGCGTCCAACTCCACTGGGACAGGAGCACCGCAGCCGACGGTGACCAGTACGAGGTCTACCGGGGCAGGCTCGTTGACGGGCAGTGGGCCTACACCCTGATCTTCACGACCGGACGCATGGTCGATTTCCCCAGCCTCCAGTACCTGGACCGGACGCTGCCGGACGGCGAGTCCGCGCGCTACAGCGTGGTGGCCGTCGACCGCTGGGGCAACAAGCGTGCGCCGCACGAGGCTGCGGTGACGCCTGAGTTCACCGAGCTGGACGTCCGCCCCACCGTCGCACCGGCCCCCGGCGGCGTGATCACCGATCTCCAAGTCACCGACTACGGTTGGGTGCGCTGGGACCTCACGGCCGACGCCAACGAGCAGGGCGCCAGGACCAGTGGCTTCCACGTCTACCGCTGGAACCGGGCCGAGGGCGTCTTCGAGCGGCTGACCGCCGAGCCGGTGCCGTACGACCCGGCGGACACAAGTCTGGTGGAGTACGACGACTACTCGATGCCGCAGGGCACCACCACCTTCTACCGGGTGACCGCCATGTACGAGGACGGTACGGAATCCCCCGCCTCGGAGACCTACAGCGTCGCCTGGTAGACGCCGACGCGCCATCGGGACTGCTCGCCGGGACTGCATGCAGCCGGTGGGCGAGGCCGTCCCGCCGCCTGTCGTAGATCGGCGGAACATCGGGCGCTGGGGTGATCGGCCTGGGTACCTGTCCGGCGTTCAGCAGCCGGAGTAGCAGGCTCTTCAGCAGACGCCGCTGCCCCCTCTGGCCGTGGCCGCGTCCCGAGCGGCGTCGGCGTCGTCCATGGGATGCGGTGCGTGCCGGGCCCTTGCCGCATCCCATGGACGCCTCGTCAGTCGAAGAGTCCTTCGACGACCTCTTCGGCGACCTCGCCGCCGATCTCTTCGGCCGTCTCTTCCGCGATCTCCTCGATGAGTTCTCCGAAGATGTCGTCCATGTGTTGATTCCTTCTTGTCGGCGTGGCTGACCCGTGACACGCGTGAGGTGGCTGCGGGGTCTTGAGCATCCCTTCAACGTGCCGTCCGTGGAGGCGAGTTCCCAGAAAATCTTCCTTGTTCGGCGGCAACCAGGTCCGCCGGACCGCCACACCGGCTGACCCCCGTGACCTGGCCGGGGTGGTGCGGCGTCCCGTTCGCGTTCGCGGGAACCTCACCATGGGTCGGCCGTGCCACAGCGTGCCGGTCGGAGCGGTGTACTGAGGTCTCGAACCGGCGTTGAGCCCACACCATCTCGTTCAGGCCGCGGGATGGCGGCAAGCGTTGTGGGCTCACGTCCCGTCCACCTTCGGCCCGGGCACAGCTGGTGCGTCCTGCGCTAGCGTCCGGAGCGTGGGAAGACGCAGGATATGGGTCCAACTGGCCACCTTCACCGCTGTGTCGGCGGTGTTGTTGGTGGGCGTACCGGCCGGGTACTTCCTGTTCATGTACGGATGCGGGCAGAAGGAGGACGGGCTCGCGACGGCGATGGCAGGCGATCCGGTGCTCGGCGCGACTCCGGCGGCGGCCGAGAAGGGCGAGCCGTACAGGGGGTGCGACGACGACGATCTATTCGTGTACGCGGGGACGGACTACCGGTACGGCGGTACCCGGCAAAGCGTCCTCGACCATTACCGAGAGAGCGCACAGGCGAACGGCTGGCGATCGCGGCCCGTTCGTGGAGACGAATCGGTGTCCGACTGCTTCACCAAGCGGATAGGCGGCACCACTGCGTATCTCACAGTGCAAGGTCCGGAGAACGGCACTGTCCAGGCTGAGATCGTCGCGGACCACGCCCGTTCGGATTGGTGCTGACCCCATCGATCGCTCCCCCTGTGAAAATTGCCTGAAGGCGGAAGTGAGCCGTGCCCTGCCGCGTGCCCTCGCTCCGTGAGAGCTCATCATCGGTCGAGCGGCGTCAGCGCGGCGGGGGTCGTCTGCGTCGTCGCGGGCACGCTGCTCAGCGCCACGGCCAACCCGGCCGTCGCGGACGTGAGTTGTACCTCTCCGGCCTGGAAGGCGCAGTTCCACGCCAACACCACCTTCGGTGGCACTCCGAAGCTGACCACCTGTGACACTGCCGTCAGCGAGAACTACGGGACCGGTGACCCGGCTGGAGTCACCCTGCCCCGCGACAACTTCGCCGTGCGCTGGAGCGTTGCCCGCGACTTCGGCTCGGGTGGTCCGTTCACGTTCTCGGCCGCGTCCCAGGACGGCATCCGCGTCTACCTCGACGGCGTCCGCAAGATCGACCTGTGGAAGAACGTCTCCAGCACCCAGAGCAAGAACCTCAATCTCACCGTCCCCGCCGGCAAGCACACCCTGCGCGTCGACTTCGTCGCCTGGACGGGGTCCGCGAACGTCAAGTTCTCGTACGCCCCCCGCAGCACCGCCACGGTCGACAAGGTCCGGCCACTCGCCCCCACGGCGGTGACGGGCCGGCTCGACCATGCCACCGCCAAGGCCGTGGTGTCCTGGGCGCGCAACAAGGAGATGGACCTCGCCGACTACCGCGTGTACCGGCGGGAGTCGGGCAAAACCACGTGGAGCAACGTCGGTACGACCACCGGCACCTCGCTCGCCAACCTGCCCACAGACGCGGGCCGCACCTACTACTACGAGGTCCGGGCGTACGACAAGGCCGGCAACGTTTCCGCGGGCAGCGCGGACGTACCGGTCACCAGCATCGCCGTGGCCCCACCGGCCGGACTGGCCGCGCAGGGCCTGGACGCCGGCAACAAGCTGACCTGGAAGGGGGTGCCGGGAGCGGTGAAGTACTCCGTCGAGTGGCGTGCCGGCGACGGCAGCGTCCGCTTCCTCGGCGCGACGACCACCACGGGTTACACCGATGCCACGGCACCCCGGTCCGAGAAGCGGACGTACCTGGTGCGGTCCGTCGACGGGGCCGGGCGGTACTCCGGCTACGCCGGTGCGGAGGGCTCGCGCCCCGTCGCGGCGCCGTACGAGGTCACCGCCCGGGCCGACGCCCATCGGGTGGCACCGACCTGGAAGGTCAACTCGGCTACGGGCGGGGCCTATTACGGTTACCACGTCTACCGCTCCACGTCCCTGCCGGTGGACACCACCGGCGAGCCGGTGCGGTGCGACGCCCGGTTGACCGCTCTCGCCGACGGCCAGAAGCAGTACAGCTGCACCGACACGACCACAGCCGCTGAGACCACGTACCACTACGTGGTGAAGGGCTACGACAACGCCCTCGACGAGTCGGCCGCCTCCGGCACCGCGTCCGTCACCACGCTCGTCTCCGACCGCGACCTCACCCCGCCGGCCGCCGTCAGCGGGGTGACCGCCGAGGCGACCGAGTACGGCATCACGCTGGACTGGAAGGCGAACACCGAGGCCGACCTCGCGCGGTACGTGGTCTACGTCGGGACGGTGCTGCGCGGGGACGACGGCGAGACCGTGTGCAGCGGCGGGGAGTACGCCTACCTCGACAAGTCCACGACGCACCACCTGTACGCGGCGAAGCCGAACGGCGGCGAGCACTGCTTCTGGATCGACGCCGTCGACACCAGCGGCAACTCGAACTACCGATGGACCAAGACGGCCGACACCAGGATCGTCACGGCGCTGGACCTGACGCCGACCGTCCCCACTCCCCCGGGTTCACCCCTGTACCTGAACGCCCAGACGGGGACGCAGGACGCGGTGGAGCTGTCCTGGAACGCAGTCGAGGGGGCGACGGGGTACCGCGTGTACCGCTGGGACCGGGCCGCGGGCCGGTACGAGCCGCTGACCGGCGCCGACCCGCAGGCGTTCACGTCGTACACGGACACCACAGCTGCCTCCGGCACGACCCACTACTACTGGGTGACGGCCGTACTCGCCGACGGTACGGAGACCGCGCCGGGCGCGGACTGGGTGCCGATGCCGCCGACGGCGGGCTGACTGTCCGGGGTCTCACGGGTGTGGTGGGGCCGACACGGGTTGCGGGACACGGATTCCCGCCCCCCGCGACTTCCGTGAGGCGGTGGGCGCGCAGCCCGGAGTGGCAACCCGAAGGGTTCATCGGCGTGATCGATGAGCCCTTCGGCGTACGGTACGGGCCACCAGTGCGGGTGATCCGTGAGGAAGTCGCCTCGCCGCCCGTCGTCTGCGGCGATCGCGTCCGGCAGGATCTCTGTGACCGGCGTCCTGGAAAGGCACGAGTGCCGGAAACCGCCGCAACTGCCCGTCCGGGGCCCTCGGATTGCCCCGCCGCCGCCCCGCCTGCTGCTTGGCGCGCGGCAACGGCAGGGGAGGGTGGGTGACGAGCGGCTTGCTCACCGGGAGAGTTCCGCCTCACCCTCATCTAGGTCAGAATCTGGCCTCTATGACCTCTAGCGTCTTCCTTGCCCGGCGGAACACAACCACGGAAGGCAGCGACCATGAGCGAGAACGTGACGGTCAACGAACTGGCCACCCACGATGCGGCCGACGCGCCGGCAACCACCCGCGAGCGCGCCGACTTGCTGGAGGCACTGGCCAAGCATCGGCACTTCCTGCGTTTCACCACTCGCGACCTCACCGACGAGCAGGCCGGGCTCCGGACCACCGCCAGCCGGCTCTGTTTGGCCGGCTTGATCAAGCATGTGGCCGCGGTCGAGCGGGCCTGGGTGGAGTTCATCCTGGACGGCCCGTCGGCGATGGGCGACTTCACCACCATGACCAAGGCCGACGAAACCCGGCGGGCCGACGAGTTCCGGTTGCTGGACGGCGAGACGCTGGCCGGCGTGCTCGCCGACTACGCCGAGGTGGCCCGTCGAACCGACGAGCTGGTCGTCACCCTGCCCGACCTGGACGCCGCACAACCGCTTCCGAAGGCCCCGTGGTTCGAGTTGGGCGCGCAGTGGTCGGCCCGCCAGGTGCTGATGCACATCATCGGCGAGACCGCCCAGCACGCCGGCCACGCCGACATCATCCGCGAGTCCCTGGACGGCGCCAGGACCATGGGGTAGTCAGGGGCCAACCAAGGAGACCAACTGTGTCGGAGTACCAGTACCTGACCGTTCTGACCACGACCGACTCCGCCGAGAAAGCCCAGGCCCTGGCCGCCGGCGCGGTGGAGGCCAGGGTGGCGGCCTGCGCGCAGATCGACGGGCCGATCACCAGCGTGTACCGGTGGGAAGGTGCCGTACGGACCGATCAGGAGTGGCGGGTGCTGTACAAGACGACCACCGACCGGTACCCGGCCCTGGAAGCGCACATCCAGAACGTCCACGACTACGCCACACCCGAGATCATCGCCACCCCGATCACACGCGGGAGCGACGCCTACCTGTCGTGGGTGCGCGCGGAGACCACCCGAGCCGGCAGCGACCGGTCAAGCCTTTAGGCTTCCGCGCCGGTGAATGAATCGGTCGGCCAGTCGTACACGGCTCTGAACATTGCGTCCGATGTCACAGACCACGATCCCTGTTCCAGCGGCTCACGTGAGCCGCGTAGAAGAAGTTGCCGACGCCCGCGGTGAGCATCAGCAGACAGAAGTGAGCCCATAGCGACTGACGTCGACGCCTCAGGGACACCCCGCCGGCGAATGCCGCGGCCGTTGCCGCGGCGGAGCTGTTGTTGATGATGATTGCCGAGGGCGAATCCCCCGTTCTTCATCCGATCGGGGGCGGCTCTCACTCCCTGGCGATCAAGCGCCGGGTAATTCCCCGGTTCAAAGCACGCTTTCGATTCTCTCCGACAGCGAACCGCCGTTGGGTACTAACCCTTGGAGACTGGGATGCCGGGTGCGGCGACCGAGCGTATGAATCCGCCCTGTGTCGTGAGGTAGAGGACGCCGCCCAGGCAGAGAGGCTCGGCGAGCGGACCGAGGTCCAGGCGTTGGCCCGCGGGAGTGGGCAGGCGTACGGCCCCGGAGGTGGAACCGTCGGCGACATCGACAGTCAGTAGCTCCCGGCGTCCCAAGACGAAGAGACGGTCGTCGGCGAGTGCTAGGCCACCGGTCGCCGACGGTTCGGGGCGATCCCAAAGGGGCTTGCCCGTACGCCAGTCGAAAGCCCTCAGGCGTCCGCCCGTATCCCGTAGGACAAGGACGCCGCGGTCACCCGCCACCGGCGCGGCAGCGGGAGTGACCGAGGGCGCCAGAGTCCGCCGGGTCTCGAGCGTGGCCGGGGCAAGGAGGATGACACCTGGGCGCTGGGTCGACCAGCACAGCAGCGTGTCGTCGTGGGCGAGCAGGCCGGAGCAGTCGACGCCGTCGCGGATCCGGGGCTCGGCCACAGTTTCAGTGGTGTCCAGAGCGGCCACCGATCCGTCGGTCAGTGGCAGATAGACCTGGTCGTCGTGCACGACCAAGGGGCCGGTCGCGTCCGGAAGATGCGCCGACCACTCCTCGGCGCCGTCGCTCGTGCGCAGGGCGTGTACCTCGACGAGTTTGGCAGCGGAGTCCGCTTGGTCGTCGATGTTCGCCACATACAGTCGGCCGGCGGCGTAGGTGAGCGCGCGCAGTCCCGTGAAACTCAAACGCTGATAACGCCACTTGACCAGGCCGGTCGCCGCGTCCACCGCGCTGATCCCGGCCTGCGCGGGCACGAAGAAGAGAGTGCCGTCCGTGACAGGGGCCATGGCGGGATCGCCCGGTGGCGTCTCCGGGAAGTTGTCGCTGTCCGTGCGGCTCTCGTCGAAACCCTCCGTACGCCACTTCTCCTCTCCGGTGGCCAGGTCGAGGGCGCGGGCCGCGCCGTGGCCGTCGCCGCACACAAGCAGTCCGGCACCGGCGGCGCAACCGCCGGTCCTTCCCGTGCCCTTGACGCCGCGCGCCCAGGGACGCCAGCCGTCAGGGCGCTGCCGTGTGTCGAGTGCAGCGGCCGTGAACTCACCGCTGTGCGCGGCGTCGGCGTCCGGAACAGCGAGCGGACCGGCCTGTTCCTGCTTCGGCTCGCCTTCTACCGCAGGAACCGGGTTGCGCGTGTTGTCCCCCGGCAGAACTACGGCCAACGTGACGGCCAGCGCGGTGACCAGGACCGCGCCCACCACGATCCATGGCCAACGGCGTGGCGTGGCGAGCGACGCCGAGGACAGCGGCACGGCACGCCCGGAGACCGCCGTCGGCGAAGGCGGCACGACGAGGAGCGGCGCCGGGGCTGCGGCGGAGGTTACCGCTTGCTCCAACGGAACGGTGCCTGCGGCCTGTTCGCACCGTTCCACCGCTTCGCGGTGGGCGGCGAACAGGGAGAGGTAGGGAGCGGGCCAGAGCGGCGCGTCGGGGGCGGTGCCGGACAGCTCCGCCACCAGTTCGGCCGCCGTGGGGCGCGCCGCAGGGTCGCGCCGCAGGCAGTGCGTGACCACGTCGCGCAGCGGTGGTGGCAGCTCCGACAGGTCCGCCACGCCGGACGCGATGCGGTACAGCACCGACGCCGGTTCCTCGTCGTCGAAAGGGCCACGGCCCGTCGCGGCGAAGCAGAGGACCGAGCCCAGGCAGAACACGTCCGAGGCGGGTACCTGTCCCCTGCCACTGGTCAGAACCTCGGGCGACATGTAGCCCGGCGTGCCGATGACCAGGCCCGTCGCGGTGAGGGCCGTCGCGTCAAAACCCTGCGCGATGCCGAAGTCGATCAGGCGCGGTCCGTCGGCGGTGAGCAGCACATTGCCAGGTTTGAGGTCGCGGTGCAGGACACGTGCGGTGTGCACCGCGTCGAGCGCCCGGGCCAGCCCCGCGCCCAGGGTTCGTACGGCGGAGACCGGCAGTGGGCCGCATCGGGCCACCGCTTCGCCGAGCGCGGGCCCGGCGACGTACTCCGTGGCCAGCCAGGGGACCTGGGCGTCGGCGTCGCCGTTGAGGAGCGCGACGGTGTACGGCCCGGTAACCGCACGCGCCGCGTGCATCTCGCGGCGGAAGCGGATCCGGAAGTTGTCGTCGGCGTCGGTCTCGTCGGCCGGCACCTTCAGAGTCTTGACAGCGACGAGCGGTCCGGCCACCACTCCACCCGCGATCTCCCGGCGTGCCAGAAACACTTCGCCCATCCCACCCGCGCCGATGCGGCCGATGAGCCGGTAGGGTCCGATGCGTCGGATCGGACCGTGCCAAGGGGTCAGCACGGCAAGTCCTCCTCCGGAGTGGGTGTATCGCTCACGGCAGCTTCACCGATGACATCGTGCCGCGGTCGAAGACCACGTGGACCACACCCCCCAGCATCAGGACCTGCGGCGGCCGAATCTGGTCCCGGATGACGATTCCCTTCCCGTCGTCCTGGGGCTCACTGCGATCACCGGGTGCACCAGGCAACGGGATGGCTCGCGGCTTACCGAGGCGCCCGGTCCTTTTGTCCAGGGGTGCCACGTAGAGGGAGTGGTTGTCGGCGAACACCGCCTGAGCGTCGGCCAGAAGGGGAGCGGACACGCTTGGCCCGATCACGGGGGACCGCAGCGTCTGCGTATGTTTGCCGGTGCGCAGATCCGTCAGAACGATGAGACCGGTGTCGCTGTTGGCGTCGCTGCGCCGGGCGAGGGAGTACGTACTGTCGCTCGCCGTGACGACGAGATCGACACGAGTGGTCTTTTCTTCCAGCAGGTACGAGTAGTCGTCCACAGGCTCGAGCGTGCGAGGCGCGTAGCGGTCAACCCGGATCTCGACCTCCCCCTCGTCCGGGCTCAGTTGCTCCTCCGTCACCCTGCTGTCGCATTGAATCGTGCCGCCGCCGGAGAACACGGTGCGGCAGCCTGTGCCTGTGGTGGGTGACGCGCGGCCAAGAACGTGTCCCTTCCGGGCATCGACCGCGACGAGCCCGTCGGGCGTCTGCGCGTACACCACTCCGTCGATCAGAGCCCGGGCCGCGTACCGGCCCTTCTCGGCATCGGCCGGGCTGTCGTTCTCATCGAGCGTCAGGTCCCACCGGGGGCTGCCGTCGGTGACATCGAACGCACGCAGCGACGCGCCTTGGGGGTCCTCGCTCAAGGACTGGCCCTCCACGGTGGCGACGACCGTGTCGTCGGCCAGCAGAGGCTGTGCGCTGAACTCCCCTCGACCCGGGGGAGGCTGGGCCCGCCAACGCACCTTGCCGGTACGTGAGTCGCGTAACTGCAACTCGCCGTCCGACGCGATGAGAGCGTGCCCGCCCCTCACTTGTGGAGCAAGCGAGTCGCCCGGCATGAACAGATTGCCACTGCCGGGCCCCAGATAGGCCTCACCGATGCCGTCCTCGGCGGCGGACGGGCCGCTGGACACCCACAGCCGACGCCCGTCGGCTGTCGACACGGCCTCGTAGGTGCCGTTGGTCAGCAGGCACACGAGGACCTGGGTGTCCGCGGAGCAGTTCATACGCGCTCCGCTCAGCCGGCCCTGCCAAGGCTTCCAGCCGGGCGCCCGCTGGGCGGCGAACTGCGGTACGTAACCACTGCGATCGACGGTGCCGGACCCGTCGACCCCTGCCTGCGTCACGAGTTGGGCGGGCGTCAGCGTTGTGGTCGGGCCGGGCGCGGCACCGCCGCCCCCGGGACCGTCGTCCGCGCCGCGCAAGGCCAGATACGTACCCATGCCCGCCGCTGCGACGGCCACCGCCGCGAGCACGGCGAGCGCTCGGTGGC
>NZ_WWJY01000273.1 GCF_009865405.1 Streptomyces sp. SID3212
CGGCCCGCCCCGCGGACCACCGCGCCCGGGGACCTCTGCGCCCGGCTCGTGACGCACTGGGCGGGGGTGGTCCTCGACGGAGGCGCCCAGGCCGAGCTGGACTACCAGGCGATGGGGCTGTCCGGCGGCCAGTACGACATCCTGCGCGCCGTCGTCGACGCGGCCCGCGCCGAGGAGAGGGTCCACGGCCCGGCGGCGGCCGGGAAGCTGATCGCCGCACAGGCGGACCGCCGTTGCGCCGACCGCTACCGCGACGGCGGACCGACCGGTGGCCCCTGGCAATGAGCGGACCGGCCCATCCTCCGAAGACTCCGGAAGGCCTCCGGAAGACCTCCGCGTCACCACCGATCCCGGCGCCCCCTTCCGTACCACCGTAGAAAAGCCACGAACCGTACGCGTCACGATTCATGCGCCGGAATGCGGAAAAGTGGCACGGAATGCCGGACTCCATTTCTTCGGCGTAACACTCCGTAATACGCGCGCAATACAGGCGCGGAGCAACATTCCGGATGCGTGATACAGCCACGACCTGGCAGAAGTTCATGGCACCCCGTGCCCCGGCCGTTCACCGGACATCCGCTGATGTCAGGACTCAAACCCCCGGACAGTCCTGCACGTTCTCAGCATGTGGACCAGACGAACCGCCCCGAATTCCCCCGATCCACCCCTGAAGTTCCGCTATCCATGACGCGCTGGCATAACAAGAGAGTCACATCATTGCCCAGAGCCCTCCACCCGCCCCAATACCCCGCTTATAGTCACCGCCAGTCACCGCGCCGCCGGATTACCTTCAGTTCGGTTCCCGCGCTCGACTCGGTGCGTTCCAGGGGGGACGGCCGTGCCAGGTGAAAGGACTGATCGTGCGTCAACGTTCGCTCATAGCCATGACGGCTACGCTCACTGTGGGAGCGCTCGCGCTCACCGCCTGTGGCTCGCGTGACGAGGGGGGCTCCGACACCGAGGACAGCGGCACCACGGTTGTCATCGGCGTCGACGCGCCGCTGACCGGTGACCTCTCCGCGCTGGGTCTCGGCATCAAGAACTCCGTCGACCTCGCGGCCAAGCAGGCCAACACGAAGAAGTACGTCGACGGCGTCACCTTCAAGGTGGAGGCCCTCGACGACCAGGCGCAGCCGTCCTCCGGACAGCAGAACGCCACCAAGTTCGTCGCCGACAAGACCGTCCTCGGTGTGGTCGGCCCGCTGAACTCCTCCGTGGCCGAGTCCATGCAGAAGGTCTTCGACGACGCGAAGCTCGCCGAGGTCTCGCCCGCCAACACCAACCCGGCCCTGACCCAGGGCACGGACTGGAACGGCGGCACGAAGGCGCGCCCGTACAAGTCGTACTTCCGCACCGCGACCACGGACGCCATCCAGGGCCCGTTCGCCGCGCAGTACCTCTTCAACGACGCGAAGAAGAAGAAGGTCTTCGTCATCGACGACAAGAAGACCTACGGCGCCGGTCTGGCCGCCACCTTCACCGCCGAGTTCAAGAAGCTCGGTGGCACCGTCGCCGGTACCGAGCACATCAACCCGGACACCAAGGACTTCGGCGCCGTCGTCACCAAGGTGAAGAGCTCCGGCGCGGACGTCGTCTACTACGGCGGCGAGTACCCGCAGGCCGGCCCGCTCAGCAAGCAGATCAAGAAGTCGGGCGCCAAGATCCCGCTCGTCGGCGGTGACGGCATCTACAGCGCCGACTTCATCAAGCTCTCCGGCAAGGAGGGCGAGGGCGACCTCGCCACCTCGGTCGGCGCGCCGGTCGAGACCCTTCCCTCGGCCAAGGAGTTCGTCGCCAACTACAAGGCGGCCGGCTACAAGGACGCCTACGAGGCGTACGGCGGCTACTCCTACGACTCCGGCTGGGCGATCATCGAGGCGGTCAAGAAGGTCGTCGACGCCAACGACGGCAAGCTGCCCGACGACGCCCGCGCCAAGGTCGTCGAGGCCCTCCAGACGGTCTCCTTCGACGGTGTGACCGGCAAGGTCTCCTTCGACGAATTCGGTGACGCGACCAACAAGCAGCTCACCGTCTACGCGTACAAGGGCGACGCCTGGGTCCCGGTCAAGTCCGGCACCTACACCGGCTGACCTTTCCCACCCGCACCACTTCCCCAGCCGCGCGGGGCGCTGCGAAGAACAGCGCCCCGCGCGGTTGTCACATCCGTCGAAAGACTCGGAGGACCTGCGGTGCACGAACTGCCGCAACAGCTGGTCAACGGCCTGCTACTGGGATCCATGTACGGGCTCGTCGCCATCGGCTACACGATGGTTTATGGCATTGTCCAGCTCATCAACTTCGCCCATGGCGAGATCTTCATGACCGGCGGCTTCGGAGCCCTGACGGTCTGGCTCATTCTCCCCACGGGCACGACCATGTGGATCGCCCTCCCGCTCATGATCGTCGGGGCGATCGTCATCGCCACCACGATCGCGGTCGGAGCGGAACGATTCGCCTACCGGCCCCTGCGCACCGCACCCCGTCTCGCCCCGCTCATCACCGCCATCGGCCTCTCCCTCGCGCTCCAGCAGGCGGTCTGGGCCTGGTACCCGGAGGCGAAGTCGTCCCGCACGTTCCCCGAGATCTCCGGCGGGCCCTTCCACCTGGGCAGTGTCACCATCCAGACCGGTGACATCTTCCTGCTGGTCGCCGCTCCGATCTGCATGGGCATCCTGGCCTACTTCGTGGCCAAGACCCGTACCGGCCGCGGCATGCAGGCGACCGCGCAGGACCCGGACACGGCGAAGCTCATGGGCATCAACACCGACCGCATCATCGTGGTCGCGTTCGCCCTCGGTGCCGCCTTCGCCGCCGTCGGGGCCGTCGCGTACGGCCTCAAGTACGGCGAGATCAACTTCCGCATGGGCTTCATCCTCGGCCTCAAGGCCTTCACGGCCGCGGTCCTCGGCGGAATCGGCAACATCTACGGCGCCATGCTGGGCGGTCTCGCCCTCGGCATCGCCGAAACCATGGCCACGGCCTACATCAGCGACATCCCCGGCATGCAGCAGCTCGGCGGCCAGTCCTGGGCCGACGTGTGGGCCTTCGTACTTCTCATCGTCGTGCTCCTCGTCAGGCCACAGGGCCTCCTCGGCGAGCGCGTCGCGGACAGGGCGTGACACCGATGACGACACAGACCACCACAGCGGAAACCCCGCGGACGCCGGAGCCCGGCGCGCCGTCCGGCCTCATCAGCCTCCCGGGCAACCTGGCCCGGGCCCTGGCGACCGGCGGCGGCGCCCTCACGGTCGTCTCCGCCTTCCTCTCCTGGACCTGGACCTCCGCCTTCCCCGGTGACCTCACCGTCTACGGGTACCCCGGCGGACTCCAGTGGCTCGTCCTCGTCGCGGGCGTGCTGACCACCCTCTTCGGCCTCGCCTCCTACGGAGTCAAGGGCCTCGGGTGGCTCATCCCGGCCGGCGCCGACAGCTCCATCAAGCTCGCGGCGCTCGCCGCCTTCGGCACCGCCTGGTACACCGTGCTGGCGATCAGCTACCAGCTCGGCGGCCTCGCCAACCTCGAACCGGGCGGCTTCGTCGCGGCCGTCGCGACCCTTGTCGCCGTCGTCGGCGCCCTGGCCCTGCCGTTCGAGCGCCCCGCGCCCGACCCGGTGGACCCGGACGACGACGAGTGGGAGAAGTTCAAGCACCAGGCCGTCGCGTCCGCCAACACGTGGAAGGCGGCCTTCGCCACCGGCCCGTCGGCGCCCGCCCGCAAGCTGCCCTCCTACGTGGAGATCCTGATCATCGTCGCGGCACTCGCCGTCGGCCTGTTCGTCTTCACGTACGGCATCGGCACCGAGTACGACGAACTGTTCATCGGGTTCCTGATCACGGCGGGCTTCGGCTTCGCGGCCCTGGCCAAGTCCGGCCTCATGGCCCGTATCTCGGTCATCACGTCGCGGCACCGCAACGTCACCATGGCGGGTGCGTTCGCCGCGGCGGCCGCCTTCCCGTTCACCCAGGCCGACGACCAGTACGCGACCATCGGCGTCTACATCCTCATCTTCGCCACCGTCGCCCTGGGCCTGAACATCGTCGTCGGACTCGCCGGCCTCCTCGACCTCGGTTACGTCGCCTTCCTCGGCGTCGGCGCGTACGCCGCGGCCATGGTCTCCGGATCCCCGTCGTCCCCCTTCGACCTGCACCTCCCCTTCTTCGGGGCGGTGCTCGTCGGCGCGGCCGCGTCCATGGTGTTCGGCGTCCTCATCGGCGCCCCCACCCTGCGCCTGCGCGGTGACTACCTCGCCATCGTCACCCTCGGCTTCGGAGAGATCTTCCGTATCACCGTCAACAACCTCGACGGCACCTCGGGTCCCGACATCACCAACGGGTCCAACGGCATCTCCTCGATCCCGAACCTCAAGATGTTCGGCTTCGACTTCGGCATCCCGCACGACGTCTTCGGCGTCACCATCGGGCGCTTCGCGAACTACTTCTTCCTGATGCTGCTGATCACGTTCGTCGTGGTCATCGTCTTCCGCCGCAGCGGAGACTCCCGCATCGGCCGCGCCTGGGTCGCCATCCGCGAGGACGAGACCGCGGCGCTCGCCATGGGCATCAACGGCTTCCGGGTCAAGCTCATCGCGTTCGCCCTCGGCGCCACGCTCGCCGGCCTCGCCGGTACCGTCCAGGCGCACGTCACCTACACGGTGACACCCGAGCAGTACCAGTTCGCCCACGTCGTCCCGCCGAACTCCGCGTTCCTGCTGGCCGCCGTCGTCCTCGGCGGCATGGGGACCATCAGCGGACCCCTCGTCGGCGCGGCGCTGCTCTACCTGATCCCCGCCAAGCTCCAGTTCCTCGGCAACTACCAGCTCCTCGCCTTCGGACTCGCGCTCGTCCTGCTGATGCGCTTCCGTCCCGAAGGCCTCATCCCCAACCGGCGCCGCCAGCTCGAATTCCACGAAGCGGCCGAAGCGCCCGCAGTCCTCAGCAAGACAGGGGCCTGATCCATGACCACCGACACCACGACGAAGGACACCGCCCCGGCCACCGCGCCCGGCGACGTGGTCCTCGACGCCCGCGGCGTCACCATGCGATTCGGCGGCCTCACCGCCGTACGCTCCGTCGACCTCACCGTCAACAAGGGCGAGATCGTCGGCCTCATCGGCCCCAACGGCGCCGGCAAGACCACCTTCTTCAACTGCCTCACCGGCCTCTACATCCCCACCGAGGGCGAGGTCCGCTACAAGGGCAAGATCCTGCCGTCCAAGTCCTTCAAGGTCACCGCGGCCGGCATCGCCCGTACGTTCCAGAACATCCGCCTCTTCGGCAACATGACCGTCCTGGAGAACGTGCTCGTCGGCCGCCACACCCGTACGAAGGAAGGCCTCTGGTCCGCGCTCCTGCGCGGCCCCGGCTTCCACCGGGCCGAAGCCGCCTCCCGGGCACGCGCGATGGAACTCCTGGAGTTCATCGGCCTGGAGGCCAAGGCCGAGCACCTTGCCCGCAACCTGCCCTACGGCGAACAGCGCAAGCTGGAGATCGCCCGGGCCCTCGCGAGCGAACCCGGCCTGCTGCTCCTGGACGAGCCCACGGCCGGCATGAACCCGCAGGAGACCCGGACCACCGAGGAACTCGTCTTCGCCATCCGGGACATGGGCATCGCCGTCCTCGTCATCGAGCACGACATGCGCTTCATCTTCAACCTGTGCGACCGCGTCGCCGTCCTCGTCCAGGGCGAGAAGCTCGTCGAGGGCGACAGCGAGACCGTGCAGGGCGACGAACGAGTCATCGCCGCCTACCTCGGGGAGCCCTTCGAGGGCGACCCGGGCGACGCCAGCAAGGAGAACGACTGATGGCCGCACTTCTCGAAGTCGAGGACCTGCGCGTCGCCTACGGCAAGATCGAGGCCGTCAAGGGCATCTCGTTCAGCGTCGAGGCCGGCGAGGTCGTCACCCTCATCGGCACCAACGGGGCCGGCAAGACGACGACCCTGCGCACCCTCTCCGGGCTGCTCAAGCCCGTCGGCGGGCAGATCAGGTTCAACGGCAGGTCGCTGAAGAAGGTGCCGGCGCACCAGATCGTCGCCCTCGGACTCGCGCACTCCCCCGAGGGCCGGCACATCTTCCCCCGCATGTCGATCGAGGACAACCTGCGCCTCGGGGCGTTCCTGCGGGACGACCGGGCCGGCATCGCCAAGGACATCCAGCGCGCCTACGACCTCTTCCCGATCCTGGGCGAGCGGCGGAAGCAGGCGGCGGGCACGCTGTCCGGCGGCGAGCAGCAGATGCTCGCGATGGGGCGTGCGCTGATGTCCCAGCCGAAGCTGCTGATGCTGGACGAGCCCTCCATGGGGCTCTCCCCCATCATGATGCAGAAGATCATGGCGACGATCGTCGAGCTGAAGGCCCAGGGCACGACGATCCTGCTGGTCGAGCAGAACGCGCAGGCCGCGCTCTCGCTCGCCGACCAGGGGCACGTGATGGAGATCGGCAAGGTCGTACTGTCCGGCACGGGACGCGACCTGCTGCACGACGAGTCGGTGCGGAAGGCGTACCTGGGCGAGGACTAGGGCGTGTCCGTACGGATACGGAGGAGGGCCCGGAGCTGGTTCACAGCGCCGGGCCCTCCTCCGTATCGACACCCCCGAGGGGCTACTCGCCGCCCTTGCTCTTCGCGGCCTTCTTCTCCTCGGCGTCCAGGATGACCGCCTCGGCGACCTGCTGCATCGACAGCCGCCGGTCCATCGACGTCTTCTGGATCCACCGGAAGGCGGCGGGCTCGGTCAGCCCGTACTGCGTCTGCAACACGCTCTTCGCGCGGTCCACGAGCTTCCGGGTCTCCAGCCGCTGGGTGAGGTCCGCGACCTCCGCCTCCAGCGAGCGCAGCTCGGTGAAGCGCGACACGGCCATCTCGATGGCCGGCACGACGTCACTCTTGCTGAACGGTTTCACCAGGTACGCCATGGCCCCGGCGTCCCGCGCCCGCTCGACCAGGTCGCGCTGCGAGAAGGCGGTGAGCATCAGGACGGGGGCGATGGACTCCTCCGCGATCTTCTCGGCGGCGGAGATCCCGTCCAGGACGGGCATCTTCACGTCCAGGATCACCAGATCGGGCCGGTGCTCCCGCGCCAGCTCGACGGCCGTCTGCCCGTCCCCGGCCTCACCGACGACCGAGTACCCCTCTTCTTCGAGCATCTCCTTGAGGTCGAGCCGGATCAGGGCCTCGTCCTCGGCGATGACGACACGCGTCGTCAGCGGCGGGACGTGCGACTTGTCGTCATCGTCGGGCTGGGGCGACTCGGGGGTGGTCACGGGGGCTCCTCGTTACGGGGCACGGCGCTGCTGCTCCTGATGAGCCTACCTAGCGGCGGCGGGATCCGGTGAACCGGTACACTTCCTGCCAGCTCCCCTTGCTTGCCCGGTTGGAGGAACTGGTCAGACTCGCGGCACTCAAAATGCCGTGCCCTTTGGGCATGTGGGTTCGAATCCCACACCGGGTACCGCTCCACAGAAGTGGATGTTCACGTTCTCGTGAACATCCACTTTTTTGCACCCAGCGCCACGCGTGATTACACAGAGTGTCGGCATGAACCTTCACGGCTCCGACCGGAACGCGTACGCCTACCTGCTGGGTCTCTACCTGGGCGACGGATGCATCAGCCCGCACCCGCACGGCGGGTACCACCTCCGCATCGCGTGCGCCGACGCCCGGCCCGGCCTCATCGAGCTGTGCCGCCGGGCCATCACCACCGTCCAGCCGGGCGCACGCGTGTACTCCCTTCGAAAGGAAGGGTGTGTCATGGTCACCAGCTACGACCGCCACTGGCCTCGCCTCTTCCCGCAGCACGGCCCCGGCAAGAAGCACGAACGGCCCATCGCCCTCGTCCCGTGGCAGCGAGCGGTCGTCGACGCGCACCCGTGGGAGTTCGTCCGGGGGCTGATCCACTCGGACGGCTGCCGGGTGACCAACTGGACCGAGAAGACCATCGGCGGGCGGCGGAAGCGTTACGAGTATCCGCGCTACTTCTTCTCCAACGCGTCCGGCGACATCCTGCGGCTCTTCACCGACACCCTGGACGCGGTGGGCGTCGAGTGGAGGCCGGCCAACCAGGCCCGTATCGTGCAGAACATATCCGTGGCCAAGCGCGCGTCCGTCGGTCTGATGGACCGCCACATCGGGCCCAAGTACTGAGGCCCGGCTACTTCGGGCTGTCGTCCTCGCCCACGTGGTGGACCCGGACCAGGTTGGTCGCGCCCGGCAGGCCGGGGGGTGAGCCTGCCGTGATGACCACCAGGTCGCCCTTCTGGCAGCGGCCGACGCGGAGCAGGTGTTCGTCCACCTGGGCGACCATTTCGTCCGTCGTGCCGACCTCCGGGGCCAGGAACGCCTCCACGCCCCACGTGAAGTTCAGCTGGGCCTGGGTCGCCGGGACCGGGGTGAAGGCCAGGAGGGGGATCGGGGAGCGGTAGCGGGAGAGGCGTTTCACCGTGTCGCCGGACTCGGTGAAAGCGATCAGGAACTTCGCGCCCAGGAAGTCGCCCAGCTCCGCCGCCGCGCGGGCCACCGCGCCGCCCTGGGTGCGGGGCTTCGTGTGGGCGGGGATGTCGGCCAGGCCCCGCGACAGGAGATCCTCCTCCGCCGCCTCCACGATGCGGGACATCGTCTTGACCGTCTCGACGGGATACGCGCCGACGCTCGTCTCGCCGGACAGCATCACCGCGTCCGTGCCGTCGATCACCGCGTTGGCGACGTCGGAGGCCTCCGCCCGCGTGGGCCGGGAGTTCTCGATCATCGATTCGAGCATCTGGGTCGCGACGATGACGGGCTTGGCATTGCGCTTGGCCAGGGTGATCGCGCGTTTCTGGACGAGCGGGACCTGCTCCAGCGGCATCTCGACGCCCAGGTCACCACGGGCGACCATGATCCCGTCGAACGCGGCGACGATCCCGTCGATCTCCTCGACCGCCTGGGGCTTCTCGATCTTGGCGATGACGGGCAGCCGGCGCCCCTCCTCGTCCATGACGCGGTGCACCTCGCCGACGTCCTGCCCGCTCCGTACGAACGACAGCGCGATCATGTCCGCGCCGGTGCGCAGCGCCCAGCGCAGGTCGTCCGCGTCCTTGCCGGAGAGCGCGGGGACGGAGACGGCGACGCCGGGGAGGTTGATGCCCTTGTGGTCGGAGATCACGCCTCCCTCGATGACGAGGGTGTGGACGCGCGGCCCTTCCACGGAGGTGACTTCGAGGGTCACCTTGCCGTCGTCCACGAGGACGCGGTCCCCGGAGTCGACGTCGGCGGCCAGTCCGTCGTACGTGGTCCCGCAGAGGTGGCGGTCCCCCTCCACGGGGTCCGTGGTGAGGATGAACTCGTCACCCCGCTCCAGCAGTACGGGTCCGTCGCGGAACACGCCCAGCCGGATCTTCGGCCCCTGGAGGTCGGCGAGGACGCCGACACTGCGGCCGGTCTCGTCCCCGGCTTTGCGTACGTGCCGCAGACGCTCCTCGTGCTCCGCGTACGTCCCGTGGCTGAGGTTGAGGCGCGCCACGTCCATCCCGGCCTCGACCAGTGCTTTGACCTGGTCGTACGTGTCCGTGGCGGGTCCCAGTGTGCAGACGATTTTCGCTCGGCGCATAGTTCGAGCGTACGACTTACCGTCCGGTAGGGCCGGAGGACAGGTCCGGCGGCGTCATCGTGAAGCGCGCGTTCACCTGTGCGTGGACGGTCTGCCGCTGGGGTTCGAGATCCAGTACGGGAGGCTGGTCGGCGGATTCCGCCCCGGCGTAGGCGGCCCGCTGCATGCCGTAACCGGGCGCCGGGGCGTACCCGCCCGCGTTCTCCGCGCCCAGGTCCGCCAGCTCGACCAGCGCGGCGAGGCGCGCCCCGAGCGCTTCGGCGTACTCACGGGCCCGCTGGACCGCTTCCCGTACGGCCTGGCGGCGCGCCTCGCCGTGCGCGGGCGAGTCGGGGCGCAGCGACCACCAGGGTCCGCCGACGCGCGTGAGGTCGAGGTCGGCGAGGCGCGTGGTGAGTTCGCCGAGGGCGGTGAAGTCGGCGAGTTCGACGGTGAGGTGCACGCTGCCGTGGTACGCGCGGACGCGTTCGCCCCGGCCGTGCCGGGTCAGTTCGGGGCTGATGGAGAAGGAGCCCGTCTCCAGTTTCTCGACGGAGTCGCCGTACGACTTGACGAGGGCGACGACGTCCGCGTTGCGCCGGGTGAGGTCGTCCAGCGCGGCGCGCCGGTCGGTGCCGCGGGCGTTGACGGTGACGGTGATCCGGGCGATCTCGGGGTCGACTTCGAGGAGTGCCTCGCCGCGGACGGCGACGCGCGGGGTCTCGGGGGTGCCGTAGGGCGGGGCGGCGGAGGCGGGTGCGTCGTCGGTCGTTCGAACGTCGTCGGTCATACGGACACTGTCGCACCCGGGTACGACAGGCCGCAGTCATCTGATCGAAACCCGTCGGGGGTGTTGCGGTCACCCACCCGTGGGCCAGAATCTACGCGCGTTGTGCACACGTTGTGCATCGGATCGAGGGAGAAGAAATGCCGCTGGACAGAAGGACGTTCCTGGAGCGCTCGGCCGCCGCCGGGGCGGGTGTGGCGCTGGTGGGCGGCGCGGCGATACCGGCGGAGGCGACCGGGAAGGGCCACGGCCACGGTCACGGCCGGCCCCCGAAGCGGTACACGCTCACCGTGATGGGGACGACGGACCTGCACGGGAACGTCTTCAACTGGGACTACTTCACGGACAAGGAGTACGACGACTCCGCCCACAACGACGTCGGCCTGGCGAAGATCTCCACGCTGGTGGACCAGATCCGCGCAGAGAAGGGCCGCCGCAACACGCTGCTCATCGACGCGGGTGACACGATCCAGGGCACCCAACTGTCGTACTACTACGCCAAGGTCGACCCGATCACGGCGAAGCGCGGTCCGGTGCACCCGATGGCGCAGGCGATGAACGCGATCGGCTACGACGCGGCGGCGCTCGGCAACCACGAGTTCAACTACGGCATCCCGGTGCTGCGGAAGTTCGAGGAGCAGTGCGACTTCCCGCTGCTCGGGGCGAACGCGCTGGACGCGAGGACGCTGAAGCCGGCCTTCGCGCCGTACGTCATCAAGAAGCTGCGCACGCCGTCCGGCGACGACGTGAAGGTGGCCATCCTGGGGCTGACGAACCCGGGGATCGCGATCTGGGACAAGGCCAACGTCCAGGGCAAGATGACGTTCCCGGGTCTGGAGGAGCAGGCGGCGAAGTGGGTGCCGAAGCTGCGCTCCATGGGCGCGGACGTGGTGATCGTGTCGGCGCACTCGGGTACGGACGGCTCGTCGTCGTACGGCGACCAGGTCCCGTACGTGGAGAACGCGGCGACGCTGGTGGCGGAGCAGGTCCCGGGCATCGACGCGATCCTGGTCGGGCACGCGCACCAGGAGATCGCGGAGCGCCGGGTCGTCAACAAGAAGACCGGTAAGGAGGTTGTCCTCTCCGAGCCGCTGCGGTGGGGCCAGCGGCTGACCCTCTTCGACGTCGAGCTCGTCCGCGAGCGCGGCTGCTGGACGGTGGAGCGGGTCACGTCGAAGGTCCTGAACTCCAACACGGTGGCCGAGGACCGGAAGATCACCGGCATGCTCGCGGACGAGCACCGCAAGGTGGTGGCGTACGTGAACCAGGTGATCGGCACGTCGGTCGCGGCGATGTCCACGGTGGAGGCGCCGTGGAAGGACGAGCCGATCATCGATCTGATCAACCACGTGCAGACGGAGACGGTGAAGGCGGCCCTGGCGGGCGGCGAGTGGGCGGCGCTGCCGGTGCTGTCGCAGGCGTCGTGCTTCTCCCGTACGGCGGCGATCCCGGCCGGTCCTGTGACCATCAAGGACGCGGCGGGTCTCTACCCGTTCGAGAACACCATGGAGGCACGCCTCCTGACGGGTGCTCAGATCAAGGAGTACCTGGAGTTCTCCGCGAAGTACTACGTCCAGACGCCGGCGGGCGCGGTGGTGGACACCTCGAAGCTGACGAACGCCGCCAACACCCCGGACTACAACTACGACGCGGTGTCGGGGCTGACGTACGAGATCGACATCGCGAAGCCGGTGGGGTCGCGGATCGTGAATCTCCGGTTCGCCGGGGCGGCGCTGGACCCGGCGGCGAAGTTCGTGCTGGCGGTGAACAACTACCGGGCGAGCGGCGGCGGGAACTTCCCGCACGTGGCCGCCGCCCAGCAGCTGTGGGCCAATTCGAACGAGATCCGTAACACGATCATCGAGTGGGTCCGCGCGGCGGGCACGGTCGATCCGTCGTCGTTCGCGTCGGTGGACTGGAAGCTGACGCGGGACGGCGTGCCGGTCTTCTAGGCGACCGGGCTTCCGGGCAACCGGTCTTCCAGGCTCCGACCCGCCGCTGTCTCAGCGGACTTCGGTCAGCGGGACCAGACCCCTCGGTGCGGGCACCGAGCGGGTCCGGTCCCGCCCGTCGAGGCCGAAGCTGGTGAAGGCGGTGCGCCGGGGCAGCGGGTAGGGCTCGGTCCCGGTGAGGTGGTTGAGGATGGTGGCGCTGCGCCACGCGGCGAGTCCGAGGTCGGGGGCTCCGACGCCGTGGGTGTGGCGTTCCGCGTTCTGTACATAGACGGAGCCGGTGACGCTGCGGTCCAGGACGAGCCGGTGGTGTGCGTCGACGCGCGGGCGCTCGGAGCTGTCGCGGCGCAGGTACGGGTCGAGACCGGCGAGGATCCGGTCGAAGGGGCGTTCGCGGTAGCCGGTGGCGAGGACCACGGCGTCGGTGGTGAGGCGGGTGCGGGTGCCCTGCTGGCGGTGTTCCAGGTGGAGTTCGACCTTGGTGGTGGCGACGCGGCCCGCCGTACGGACGGAGACGCCGGGGGTGAGGACGGCGTCGGGCCAGCCGCCGTGGAGGGTGCGCCGGTACAGCTCGTCGTGGATGGCGGCGATGGTGTCGGCGTCGATGCCTTTGTGGAGCTGCCACTGGCGGGGTACGAGGTCGTCGCGCACCTGCTCGGGCAGGGCGTGGAAGTACTGGGTGTAGTCCGGGGTGAACTGTTCCAGGCCGAGCTTGGAGTACTCCATGGGGGCGAACGCCTCGGTACGGGCGAGCCAGTGGAGTTTCTCGGCGCCGGCGGGGCGGGCGCGCAGCAGGTCCAGGAAGATCTCCGCGCCGGACTGTCCCGAGCCGATGACGGTGATGTGCCCGGCGGCGAGCAGGCGTTCGCGGTGGTCGAGGTAGTCGGCGGAGTGGATGACGGGGACGGCGGGGGCCTCGGCGAGGGGTTTGAGGGGTTCGGGCACGTAGGGCTCGGTGCCGATGCCGAGGACGACGTTGCGGGCGTACGCGCGGCCGAGGGCCTCGACCTCGCCGTCGCGGTCGAGCTGGGTGAAGTCGACCTCGAACAGGGCGCGTTCGGGGTTCCAGCGGACGGCGTCGACCTGATGTCCGAAGTGGAGTCCGGGGAGTTGTTCGCTGACCCAGCGGCAGTACGCGTCGTACTCGGCGCGCTGGATGTGGAAGCGCTCGGCCACGTAGAAGGGGAAGAGCCGGTCGCGGGCCCTCAGGTAGCTGAGGAAGGACCAGGGGCTGGCGGGGTCGGCGAGGGTCACCAGGTCGGCCAGGAAGGGGACTTGGAGGGTGGTGCCGTCGATCAGCAGGCCGGGGTGCCAGCGGAAGGTAGGGCTCTGGTCGTAGAAGGTGGCGGCGAGGCCGCCGTGGACGCCGTCGGCGAGGGCGGCGAGCGAGAGGTTGAACGGGCCGATGCCGATGCCCACCAGGTCGTGGGGGTCGTCCAGATCGTTGGGCCGGTCGGTCATCGGCGGGTGCCGCCTTCCACGAGTCGGAGCAGGGTGTCGAGGTCGCCGGGGGTGGCGTGGGGGTTGAGCAGGGTGGCCTTGAACCAGAGGCGGTCGTCGGCGCGGGCGCGGCCGAGGACGGCGGTGCCTTCGGTGAGCAGGGCGCGGCGGGTGGCGGCGACGGCGTGGTCGGGGGCGCCGGCGGGCCGGAACAACACGGTGGTCAGGGTGGGCCGTTCGTACAGCTCAAGGCCCGGCCGGTCCTCGACCAGGTCGGCGAGGAGCCGGGCGGAGTCGAGGACACGGTCGACGAGGGCGGCGAGGCCGGCGCGGCCGAGTGCCTTGAGGGTGACGGCGATCTTGAAGACGTCGGGGCGCCGGGTGGTGCGGAGGGAGCGGCCGAGGAGGTCGGGGAGGCCGGCCTCGGTGTCGTCGTCGGCGTTGAGGTAGTCGGCGGTGTGGGCCAGGGGGGCCAGGTCACCGGTGCGGGGGACGGCGAGGAGTCCGGCGGCGATGGGCTGCCAGCCGAGTTTGTGGAGGTCGAGGGTGACGCTGTGGGCGCGGTCGAGCCCGTCGAGCAGGGGGCGGTGGGTGGGGCTGAAGAGGAGCGGGCCGCCGTAGGAGGCGTCGGTGTGGAGGGCGGCGCCCTGGGCGTCGCAGACGTCGGCGAGGGCGGTCAGGGGGTCGATGCGGCCGGTGTCGGTGGTGCCGGCGGTGGCGACGACGAGGAGGGGGCCGCGCAGGGCGGTGAGGACCGCGTCGAGGGCGGCCGGGTCGAGGAGGCCCGCGGGGGTGGGGATCGTGACGGGGCGGGGCAGGCCGAGGAGCCAGGCGGCGCGGTGGACGGAGTGGTGGGTGTGGGCGCCGCAGACGACCTGGAGGGTGGGGCCGTGCCGCTCCCGGGCCAGGAGGAGGGCGAGTTGGTTGGACTCGGTGCCGCCGGTGGTGAGGACGGCGTCGGGGGCCGTGTCGGCCGTACGCGGGCCGGGGTAGACCTCGTCGGCGAGGGCGCGGGTGACGAGCGCTTCGAGTACGGAGGCGGCGGGGGCCTGGTCCCAGGAGTCCATGGACTGGTTGAGGGCGGACGCGGCGAGGTCGGCGGCGACGGCCAGCGCGAGCGGCGGGGTGTGCAGGTGGGCGGCGCAGTGGGGGTGGGCGGGGTCGGCGGCGCCCAGGGAGAGGGCGTGGACGAGGGTACGGAGGGCCTCGCCCGGTCCCGCGCCGGTGTCGGGGAGGACGGGTTCGGCGGCGGTACGGAGCCGGCCGGCGACCCGGCCGGGTCCGCCGGCGGGCAGCGGTCCGCCGCGTTCGGCGGCGCCGTCGTGGAGGGCGTCCAGAACGGTGGCGAGGAGGGGCCGCAGCGCGTCGGAACCGTGTTCGCCACCTGCCAGGGGCGGGAGGGTGATGCCGGGGGGTGGCGTGCGCATAGGGGGTCCTTCAGGTTCGGTGGTCGTGCGTGCCCGTGGAGCACAACGAGCGGAACCCGTAAGGAGTATCGGCCGGGACGGGGTTGCCTCGGACCGTCCGGCGGACAGTGCGGGGCAACCCCGTCCGGGGCGGGTCGGCCGCCCCGGTCAGGCGCCCCGTACCCGGAGTGCCCGGCCGAGGTCGTCCAGTTGGTCGGCGAGCTTGCGGCGCAGGGCGGGGATCATCTCTGCGGTGTCCAGGCATTCCTGGCCGAGGCGCAGCACCTCCTGGTCGACCGCGTGCAGAGGAAATCCGTAGTGCCCGGCGGCTCCGGCCATGGCGGGGCCGCGCCGGTCGGCGAGGGCGACGGCCTCGGGGTAGAAGCGGGGCACGTACTCCCGTACGAGATCGGCCTGTTCTGGCTGCCAGAAGCCCTGCGCGGTGGCGGCGAACAGGTAGTTGGACAGGTCGTCGGTGGCGAAGAGCCGGGCCCAGGCGGCGGCCTTGGCCTCGGAGTCGGGCAGGGCGGCGCGGCAACGGGCCGCGCCCTCCTGGCCGGTGGCGCTGGGGTCGTCGGCGAGTTCGGCGGCGATGGCCGGCTCGTCGAGGGCGCCGAGGACCGCGAGGCGGGTGAGGACGCGCCAGCGCAGTTCGGGGTCGAGTTCGGGGCCGCCGGGGACGCTGCCGCACTCCAGCCAGTCCTGGAGGGCGCCGGGCTGGGTGGCGGCGTCGACGAAGTGGCGTACGGCGGTGAGGCGCAGTCCCGGGTTGCTGCCGTCCTCGGTGCGGCGGATGAGGTCGCGGCACAGGGCGGTGAGGGTGGTGAGGGCGGCGCGCCGGTCCTCGCCGGAGAGGTAGCGGTCGGTGATCTGGACGGCGGCGAAGGAGAGGACGCCCTGGACGAGGGCGAGGTCGCTCTCGTGGGGCAGGTGGGCGCGGGCGGCGTCCAGGTAGGCGGTGGGGGCGAGTTCGCCGTCGCGGACCATGTCGCGGGCGGCGTTCCAGATGACGGCGCGGGTGAGGGCGCCGGGGACGCCGGACAGGGCCCGCAGCGCGGTGTCCCAGGAGGCGGGGTCGAGGCGGACCTTGGCGTAGGTGAGGTCGCCGTCGTTGAGGACGACGAGGGCGGGACGGCGGCCGGGCCTGGCCACGGGCGCCTCGGTGAGCGGGACGTCGAGGTCGATGCGCTCGCGCGCGACCAGCTTGGTGGGGTCGACCACGTCGAGGTCGTACAGACCGACGGAGACGCGGTGCGGCCTGCTGCCGTCCCGTACGACGTCGAGGGTCCAGCTGTTGTCGCCGGTGGTCACGCGCGGGGTGAGGGTGTCGACGCCGGTGGTGCGCAGCCACCGCTCGGCCCAGGCGTGCACGTCGCGGTCGGTGGCCGACGCCAGGTTGTCGATGAAGTCGGCGAGGGTGGCGTTGCCGAACTTGTGCCGGGCGAAGTGGACGTTGATGCCGGCGAGGAAGTCCTTGTCGCCGAGCCAGGCGACGAGTTGGCGCAGGGCGGAGGCGCCCTTGGCGTACGAGATGCCGTCGAAGTTGAGGAGTGCGGAGGCGGTGTCGGGGACGGCGTCCGGGTCGGGCGCGACGGGGTGGGTGGAGGGGCGCTGGTCGGCGTCGTACCCCCAGGCCTTCCGCGCGATGCCGAAGTCGACCCAGGTGTCGGTGAACCGGGTGGCCTCGGTGAGGATCTGGTAGCCCATGTACTCGGCGAAGGACTCGTTGAGCCAGATGTCGTCCCACCAGGCGAGGGTGACGAGGTCGCCGAACCACATGTGGGCCATCTCGTGGGCGACGACCATGGCGCGTGTCTGGCGCTCGGTGTCGGTGACGGCGGAGCGGTAGATGAACTCGTCGCGGAAGGTGACGAGTCCGGGGTTCTCCATGGCGCCGGCGTTGAACTCCGGGACAAAGGCCTGGTCGTAGGAGTCGAAGGGGTACGGCTCCTCGAACTTCTCGTGGTAGCGGTCGAAGCAGGCGCGGGTGATGGAGAGGATCTCGTCGGCGTCGGTGTCGAGGTGGGGGCCGAGGGAGCGGCGGCAGTGGATGCCGAAGGGCAGTCCGGCGTGTTCGGTGCGTACGGAGTGCCAGGGGCCGGCGGCGACGGCGACGAGGTAGGTGGAGATGAGCGGGGTGGGCGCGATCGTCCAGTGTCCCGCCGGGCCTTCGGGGGTGCGCGTGGCGACGCCGTTGCCGAGGACCGTCCACTCCTCGGGCGCGGTGACGGTCAGCTCGAAGACGGACTTGAGGTCGGGCTGGTCGAAGGCGGCGAAGACCCGTTGGACGTCGTCCATGAAGAGCTGGGTGTAGGCGTACGTCTCGCCGTCGGCGGGGTCGGTGAACCGGTGCATGCCCTCGCCGGTGCGGGAGTAGCGCATGTCCGCGTGTATGCGCAGTTCGTGCGGTCCGGCGGTGAGCCCGGTGAGCGCGAGCCGGTTCCCGTCGAGCGCGGCGGGGTCGAGGGCCGTGCCGTCGAGGGTCGCGGAGTGCAGTGCGGCGGGCTTGAGCTCGACGAAGGTGTCCCCGGCCGCCCGCGCCGTGAAGTGGATGACGGTGCGGGAGTCGAAGGTGTCCTCGCCGGTGGTGAGATCGAGAGCGATCGTGTACCGGTGCACATCGAGGAACTGGGCTCGGGTCTGCGCTTCGTCGCGCGTCAGTACGGACATGGGGGACATGGTGCCGGATCGCCCCGGGCCCGCGCACCGGGGTGCGTTGCGCTGTGGGCGATGGGACCGGGCCGCGGGGGTACGGGCGGGCGCTCCGGGGTTACGGGAGGCCCCCCGGCCGACAGGTCCGGGCCGGGTCCGTTCCGCCGCCGCGCCGTCC
>NZ_WWJY01000274.1 GCF_009865405.1 Streptomyces sp. SID3212
CGCCCGCTCGGGCCGCCGGCCGCGCCTGGTCGGCACGGATCCGCTCGGCCAGGGCGCGGGCCGCTCCGCCCCGTACCGCTTCCTCCGCCGCCTCGACGGCCCGCTTCCAGTCGGTGAGGTGGCCGCTCGCGACGGCCAGGGCCGCGGCGTTGAGGCAGACCGTGCGGGTGGCCACCTCACCGGCGGCGCCGCCGAGGACGGACAGGAAGTGGTCCGGCGCGGAGGCCGGGTCGGCGGCCGGGGCGAGATCGTCGAACCCGCCCTCGGAGGAGACCAGTTCACCGGCCTTGACGGTGAACTCGTCACCGGCGTCGGTGTGGACGGTGTTGTCGGCGAAGCCGAGCAGTTCGTCGGCACCCCGGTCGTTGCTGGTCAGCCACAGGGTGCGATCGGTGACCGTCCCGGCGAGGGCCCGGAGCCCGGTGAGCGGTGCGCCCGCCGAGACCCCGGTGACCTGTGCGGTGACGGGCAGGTCGGCGAGGAAGGGACCCAGCGCGTTCAGGAAGCGGCCGAAGGGCTTCATGCTCAGCGGCGCGACGGTCCTGGCGAGCCGGGTCAGCTGCGCGGGGTAGACGAACGGCCCCGCGAAGGCGATGCCGTACCGCTCCAGCGTTTCCGCGGTCTGCTCGTACGACGACGTCAGCCGGATCCCGAGGCGTTCCAGCAGGTCGACGGAGCCGAGGCTGCTGGAGTAGGCACGTGAGCCGGTCTTGACGACCCGTACGCCCGCCGCGGCGGCGACGAACGCCGACGCGGTCGAGATGTTGAAGGTCCTGGGGCCGCCGCCGGTGCCGACCACGTTGACCGTGCCGGGCCAGCGGTCCGCCGGCCGGGCGGGCCGCCGTTCCGCGAGCGAGTCCAGCAGGTGGCGCAGGGTCTCGTGGTCGGGGAGCCGGGTGGCCAGGGAGGTCAGCAGGGCGACGGCCTGGGCCCGGTCGAGGCTGCCGTCGCCGAGCTCGTCCCAGAACGACCGCCAGGTCTCGCGCCCGACGGGCGCGCGCTGTTCGAGCAGTCCGAGGATCGCGAGGTGCATGCTAGCTTCCTGCGACCTCTGGCCGGCGCGCGCCCGAGACGAAGGCGTCGATCGCGGCGACACTGCGGAAGTTGTCCGGGTCGAGGTCCTCGTCACCGATGGCGACCTCGAACCGGTCCTCGACCCAGGCGATCAGCTTCAGCACCCCGAGGCTGTCGATGACACCGTCGGAGAGCAGGTCGTGGTCGTCGGCCAGCTCCTCGGCGCTGACGTCGGGCAGGAACTCCTCGATGACGAACTGCTTGATGGTGCCGACGTGGCTCATGACGTTCTTCCTTTCGCTGATGACAGAGGGTGGAGCCGGTCGAGCGCCCTGCGGTCGACCTTCCCGGTGGCGGTCTTGGGCAGCGGCTCGTCGACGATCCGCAGCTGGGCGGGGACGGCGGCCCTGGGCAGGCCCTGCGCGCAGTGCTTGCGCAGTTCGAGGCTGCTCAACCCGGTGCCGGGCGCGCGCTGGACGGCGGCGATCAGGACACGGCCCTCGATGGGGTCGGGCACGGCGGCCACCCCCGCTTCGAGCACCGAGGGGTGGTCCAGCAGGACCCGTTCCACCTCGGCGGTGTTCACCGCCACCCCCCGGACCTTGACCTGGTGGTCGCCGCGCCCGGTGAGGTGGAGCCGTCCCTCGGTGTCGCGCCGTACGAGGTCGCCGGTACGGAACCAGGGGCGGTCGTCGAGCCCGAGGGGGTGGCCGGTGAACACCCCGGCGTGCCGGGTCCGGTCGAGGTAGCCCGCCGACTGGAAGGGCGTCGACACGTACAGCTCGCCGGAGCCCGGTCCGGTGACGGGCCGGCCGTCCTGGTCCAGGACCAGGGCCTCGACGCCGGGGAGCGGGACGCCGATCGGCACCGGTGTGCCGGTGGTGGCGTCCACCTCGTGGACGAAGCTGTCGTTGGTCTCGGTGCAGCCGTAGATGTTGTGGATCCGCGCCGAGGGGAAGAGCTTCGGCAGCCCGCCCAGGGTGCGGTCGGGGATGACGTCGCCGGTGAACATCGCGTGGCGGACGCCGGGCAGGGTCACCCCGCGCCGTTCGGCGGCGTCGAGGAGCAGACCGTAGAACATCGGTACCGCCTGGACGACCTCGACGTCGTGGCGCACGAGCAGGTCGAGGAGGTGTCCGCCGCGGGCGGCGAGAGCGGGGTCGACCAGGACGACCCGGCCGCCGTGGGCCAGCGTGGTCCACACGTCGAGCAGGCAGAGGTCGAAGTTGAGCGGGGCGTAGTTGAGGACCGTCGTACCCGGGGTGATCGAGAAGGCGGGTCCCGCCCAGGCGGCGAAGCGGTTCACGGCCTCCCGGCCCAGCGGGACGATCTTGGGCAGGCTGGTGGAACCCGAGGTGGTGAGCATGAACGACACCTCGGCGGCCTCGCGGGGCGAGAGCGGCTGCGGGGTGACGTCCGGGTTGGGGACCACGCCCGGGTCCTCGGCCCCGGGGGCGATCACCCGGCGGCAGCCCGCCTGGGCGAACAGGTCCGCGAGCAGGGCGGGGGCGAGGGCGGGCGACGGCAGGAGGAAGGGGCGCCGGGCGAGCAGGCACGCCAGGATGAGGGCGACGGCCGCCGGCGACTTGGTGCCGAGGACGCCGACGGGCTCGCCGGGGGTGAGCCCGATCCGGTCCAGCCGTTCGCGCTGCCGCCCCGCCTGTTCGTACAGCTCGCGGTACGTGGTCTCCTCGCCGTTCCAGACGAGTGCGGGCGCGTCGGGGCGCTCGCGGACCTGGAGGAGGAACCCGCCGACGAGACCGCCGGGGCCCGGGCCGGGGCTGTCACTGCTCATGGCTGCCCCCGGTGGGTACGGCCCCGGACGCGGCGCCCGGGTCGGCGAGCTGGACCCAGCCGCTCTTCACGGCGGGCCCCGCCGGGGTCCTGCCGGTGAAGCGCACCACCAGGCCGGCCGCGTCGGGCTGGAGTTCGAGGCGCAGTTCCTCGCCGGGCGCGACGGGAGACGAGAAGCGGGCGCCGATGCCCCGTACGCGTGAGGGGTCGCCGTCGGCGTACCGGTCGGTGATCTCCTCGACGGCCAGGGCCACCACGCTCATGCCGTGCGCGATGACGGAGCCGAAGCCGGCGGCGCGGGCCGCTTCGTCATCGAGGTGGATGGGGTTGAGGTCGCCCGAGGCGTGGGCGTACCGGCCGATCCACTCCTCGGTCAACTCGTGGGTCGCGACGGCGGGTTCACCGGATCCGGCGGGCTTCGGGGCGGGGGCGCCGGCCGAGATGTCACCGAAGGGGTCCAGCGCGGTGGCGCCGACGAGCAGGGCGCTGGTGAGCAGTTCGGCAAAGGGCTCCGCTCCCCCGTCCGCGTCCCCGGTGAGCAGGGAGCGCAGGGCGACCCGGGTGCCGCGCGGCTCGCGGCGGGCGCCGAGCACGTCGAGCCGTACGGTCACCCGCTCACCGGCGGCGACGAGCCTGCGGCAGCGGATGTCCTGGCCGAGGTGGACGACGGACACGGGTCCCGTCTCGGCGGCGGTCAGCGCGGCGACCGTCTGCTCGGCGACGGTGTGGGCGAGGACGAACGCGTGCACGGGCGAGGCGGGTCCGGCGGCCGGGTGGCCGGGTCCGGCCGCCGGGAGGGCGGACCGTACGGCGTCCCGGTAGGCGGTGAGCCGCGCCGCGGTGACGGTGGAGGCCGCCGCGGGGGCGAGGGCCTGGGCCCCGGTCGTTCCTTCGATCGGTGTGGTCGTCATACCGGCGTCACCACCAGGGTGGAGTTGTGGCCGCCGAAGCCGAAGGAGTTCGACAGCGCGGGACCGGAGGCGACGGGGCGCGGCGCGCCGTGGACCACGTCGATTTCCATGCCTGGCTCCAGTTGTTCGTGGTTGGCGGTGGGCGGGACCTCGCACCGGCGCATCGCCTCGACGGTGGCGATCAGTTCGACGGCTCCCGCGGCTCCGATGAGGTGGCCGATGACACTCTTGGTCGCGGTCACCGGCGGTCCGTCGGCGCCGAACACCTTGGTGAGCGCGGCGGCTTCGGCCCGGTCGTTGTGCGGGGTGGAGGTGCCGTGGGCGTTGACGTGGACGATGTCGGAGGGGATCAGGCCGGCGTCGGCGATCGCCCCGGTCATCGCGTCGATGGCGGCGGAGCCGTCGGGCAGGGGCATGGCGAGGTGGTAGGCGTCGGAGGTGGCCGCGTACCCGGCGACGGTGGCGTACGTCCGCGCGCCCCGCGCCCGCGCGTCGTCCAGGCGTTCCAGGACGACGAACCCGGCGCCCTCCCCCATCACGAAGCCGTCGCGGTCGGTGTCGAACGGCCGGGAGGCGTGCTCCGGGTCGTCGTTGCGCATCGAGACGGCGTTGAGGTTGCCGAACCCGGCGAGGGTGACGGGGGTGAGGGTGGATTCGCAGCCGCCCGCGATGACGACGTCCGCCCGGTGTGTCTGGAGGAGCATCAGCGCGTGGCCGACGGCGTCGGCGCCGCTGGCGCAGGTGGTGGCGATGGTGAGGGCGGGGCCCTGCCAGCCGAGCCGGATCGCGATCTGCGCGGCGGCGGCGTTGGGCATCGTCATCAGCGGCATGAGCGGGTTGACCCGGTGGGGGCCCGACTCGGTGAAGAGCCGGGACTGCTCGTCGCTGGTGGCCCGGCCGCCGACGGCGTTGCCGACGACGATGGCGGTACGGCCGGGGTCGGCGGTGGGCGCCCCGGCGTCGCGGTGGGCGGCGAGCGCGGCGGTCGTCCCGTACAGCGCGAACGGGTCCATCCGCCGCGCGTCCTTGTCGGGGACCAGTCCCACGGCGTCGAGTCCGCGGACCCGGCAGCCGATCCTGACCCGGTGCCGGGACAGGTCGAGGTGGGTGAGCGCGGCGGCGGTCGACCGGCCGGCGCGGAGGGTGTCCCACAGGTCGTCGGGGGTGCTGCCGCCCGGAGTGACGACGCCCATGCCGGTGATCGCGACAGGCGCTGTGAGCGGTGCGTGCCTCGGTGAGGTTGGCATCTCGGATCCCGTATCCCGTGCGAGCGGTGGACGGCCGTCCGGCCGTTGAGGTGGTGGCGTTGGCGGCCGGCGCGCGTACCGACCGGTCCTGCGGGTCGGTGGTACGGGAGCGCCGGTGGCCGTGGGTGTCGGCCCGGCCCTGGGGCTCCGGCCCCGGGGCCGGCCCTGACGGTGGGTCAGGGCCGGACGGGGGCGGTGCCGGGCGTGGTACGACCGTGGGTCAGGCGGGGATGAGACCGCACTCGGCCGCGGCCTTGAGGAAGGCCTCCGCGGCGAAGTCGAGGTCGGCCTTGGTGTGCCGGGCGGTGATGGCGATCCGTAGCCGCGCCAGGTCGTTGGGGACCGCGGGGGTGACGACCGGCAGCCCGATCACACCGGCCGCGCGGCACGCGGTCGCGTAGTCGTAGGCGGCCTCGTCGGAGCCCGCGATGACCGGCACCACGGCCGTCTCGCTGTCGCCCGTCCGCATTCCCCCGTCGTTCAGGGTGCGGCGGAAGCGCGCGGACTCCTCCTGGATGTGGGTGACCCGCTCCGGCTCCTGCTGGAGGATGCGCAGCGACTCCAGCGCGGCTCCGGTCTGGGCCGGGCCGAGCGCGGCGGAGAAGAGGAAGGGCCGTGCCGCGTACTTGAGGTGGCCGATCAGCTCCTCGGGCCCCGCGACCCAGCCCCCCATGGAGGGGATGGCCTTGGACAGGGTGCCCAGCTTGACGTCGACCTTCGCCGTGTACCCGAAGTGCTCCTCGATGCCCTTGCCGGTGGCGCCGATGACACCGAGCGCGTGGGCCTCGTCCACCATCAGCAGCGCGTCGTGCGCGTCGCAGACGCGGCGCAGCTCGGGGAGCGGGGCGATGTCGCCGTCCATGGAGTACACACTGTCGACGATGACCAGACGGATGCCGTCGGGGCTTGCGGCGGCGAGCCGCCGGTCGAGGTGGTCCACGTCGTTGTGGCGGAAGCGGGTGACGGTGGCGCCGCTGAGGCGGCAGCCGTCGACGATGCTGGCGTGGTCGTACTTGTCGATCAGTACGGTGTCCCCCGCGCCGACCAGCGCGCCGACCGTGCCGACGTTGGCCGCGTAGCCGGAGCCGAAGACCAGGGCCCGGTCGCGGCCGGCGAACTGGGCGACCTCCGCCTCCAGTTCCTCGTGCAGCGGGATCGACCCGGCCAGCGCCCGTACCCCGTGGTTGCCGGTGCCGTACAGCTCGACGGCGGCCTGGGCGGCGCGGACCACACGCTCGTCACCGGCCAGCCCGAGGTAGCTGTAGCCCGACATCATCAGGAGGCGGCGGCCGTCGAGGTCGGCGTACGCGGAGTCCCGCTCGACCGTGTACGTGACGAAGCTGTTGCGGCGGGCGGGCTCCCATTCGAGCGACTGCACGCGACGGCGTGTCGCGTCCAGTTTCGGCGCGAGCCGTTCCCAGCCTCCGGATGCGTTCACGGACGTCTCCTCATCCACGTTTCGGACAATTACCGGAGTCCTCTCAACCCTGGACCCGAAGTGCGACGCAATTCAACGACAGCCGCGCAAGGCGGGCGCAACACGGCCGTGAGATGGGGGAATTGGAGCGGCGCAACAAGAACGCGACAGCGGACGGCAATCGGAACTCAAGGCTCCAGCCATTCAGGGGGATTGTTCACCGGCCACTGTTGACACACCGAGAAGGTTGGCCGGTATCGTCCAATTCTTGTGCGGGGGGCATACCCGAGACGTGTCCCGCTTTCCTCCACAAGGGCAAGCGTGACGACCCCCTGGCGCGATCTCGACCCACCGTCGCCGGCGGCAGCCGGCGACGGAACTCCCGGCCACCCGGCCGACCGCTCAGGGAGTACAGCTTGCTCATCAGACTCGCTGGTCTCGTCACCATCGAACCCGACGGGACTGCCCCACAGCACCTGTCCAGCGCTCAGGCCCAGGTTGCTTTCGCCCGGCTCGTCCTCGAACGCTCCGGGGGCACCAGCCGCGACCAGCTCGCCGACACCGTGTGGCCGGACGGCCTTCCCGACACCTGGGCGTCCGCACTCCGCAGTGTGGTCAGCCGCGTCCGTACGTTCGTCACGTCCCCGACGCAGCACCCGGGCATCACCCCGCTCGTCGCCCAGGGCGGCCGCTACCTGCTGTACCTGCCCAGGGAGGCACTGGTCGACGTCGAGTGCGCGGAGGAGGCGGCGACCGAGGCGGCCGAGGCGTACGCGACCGGCTCGTACGGTGTCGCGCAGAAGCTCGCGGCCGCCGCTGTGTCACATCTACGCGGGTCATTTCTGCCGGCCCACGAGGGCGAGTGGGTCAACAGCACCCGCGAACGCCTCGACGAGCTGCGGTTGTCGGCGCTGGAGACGGCGAGCCTCGCCTCGTCGGCCCTCGGCGACGAGCACCACGCGCTGCGGTACGCCGAGGAGGCCGTACGGCGTGCTCCGTTCAGGGAGAGCGCGTACCGGTGCCGGATGGCCGCGCACCGCACGGCGGGCAACCGGGCCGAGGCGCTGCGTACCTACCAGCAGTTGCGTGAGGTCCTCGCCGAGGAGCTGGGCATCGACCCGGCGCCCGAGAGCGAGGCCGCGTACCTGGAACTGCTGCGTACGCCCGACACGCGGCGGCGCCCGGAGCCCCGGGCGGTCACCCAGCTGGACCCGGTCCTGATGGGCATGTTCGAGGCTCCGTACCCGCGGCCGGCCGCGCCCCGCCCGTTCGCACCACGCCGGCGTGTGGCCTAGCCCTGTCGACGGGGGAGACGGGAAGGACATGAGAAAGAGGCGGCCCGGAGGATTCCGGACCGCCTCGTTTCGTGTGCCACGGCGTCAGGTGATGGAGACGCCGCTGTCGATGCTGATGACCTGGCCCGTCATGCAGTCCTGGTCCAGGAAGAGCGACGCACTGCGCGCGACCTCCTCGACCGTGACAAAACGCGGGATGGGGGCCTTGTCCTCCATGCCCTCGATGACCCGGTCGGACAGGTTCTTCGTCATACCGGTGATCATGAAGCCGGGCGACAGGGCGTTGACGGTCACCCCGCGCCGGCCGCACTCGGCGGCCAGGGTCCGGGTGAAGCCGATGAGCCCCGCCTTCGACGCGGAGTACGCCGTCTGGCCCGCCGTCGCGATCAGGCCCGAGGGCGAGACCACGTTGATGATCCGTCCCCACCGCTGCCTGAGCATGTACGGCACGGCCACCCTGGTCGTGTGGAACGAGCCGACCAGGTTGGTCTGGATCACCTGCGCCCAGTCCGCCGGCGACTGCATCGCCATCAGCGAGTCCTTGCGGATCGCGCCGTTGTTGACCAGCACGTCGACGGGGCCGAGGCGCTCGCTGATCTCCGCGTACAGGCCGGTGACGGCCTCCCAGGAGCCCACGTCCCCGGTCACCACGACCGAGTCGTTGGTCAGCTTGTCCTGGACGGCCCTGGCCTGTGCCTCCGCGCTGTTGTAGTGCACGGCGACCCGGCAGCCGAGGGCGTCCAGTTCGAGTGCCAGCGCCTGGCCGAGACCGCCGGACGCCCCCGTGACGAGGGCGACCGGCTGCTCCGGGCGGCTGCCCGGTGTGTTGTTACGGCTCATTTCTCCCCGCCCCACTCCAGGAGCATCGATCCCCAGGTCATGCCGGCACCGAAGCCCGCGAGCAGGACCTGGTCGCCGTTCTGGATCCGGCCGTCGTCGAGCGCCTCGGTGAGGGCGATCGGGATGGACGCGGACGCGGTGTTGCCGTACCGCTCCAGGTTGGTGACCAGGGCCTCCTTGCGGAGTCCTGTGTGGCTGAGGATCGAGTTGATGATCCGGATGTTGGCCTGGTGCGGGATGATGTGATCGACGTCGGCGGCGTCGACCTTGGCGCTCTCCAGCGTCTCCCGGACCGTACGGACCGTGTAGCGCACGGCGTTGAGGTAGATCTCGTTGCCGTTGATCTGGGCGTAGTGCAGCCCCGCGCGCACGGTCTCCTCGGTGGTGGGCATCCTGCTGCCGCCCGCCAGTACCTTGAGGCTGCCGGCGCACGAGCCGTCGGCGCCCAGGTTCCACGCCTTGACCCGGTTCTCGGGCCCCGGCGTCAGGACGACGGCGCCCGCGCCGTCGCCGACGAGGATCGACAGGTCCCGGTCGTCGGGGTTGGCCGTCAGGGTGTGGGTGTCGGACCCGATCAGCAGGATGGGCCGGGGGTCGATGGCGATGAGCGCCATCGCCGACACCAGTCCGTAGACGAAGCCCGCGCACTCCGAGTTGACGTCGTGCGCGCTGCCCGCGATGCCGAGGTCGTGGTGGACGAACGCGGACGTGGCCGGTGAGGGCTGCTCCGGGGTGGCGGTGGCGACGATCAGATGGGCGATGTCGGCACCGGTCAGCCCGGCCTTCTCCAGCGCGCGCCGGCCGGCCTCGACCGCCAGTGAGGCGGTCGTCTGGCCGGGGCCCACGGCCCGGCGCTCCTGGATACCGCACCGGCTGACGATCCAGTTCTCGTCCACACCGAAGCGCTCCGCGAGCTCCGCGCTGGTGACCTTGCGCTCGGGTACGGACATGCCCCACCCGGTGATGTCGAAGCCGTTCACGGGGCGCTCTCGCTACGCCTGCGCCGGCTGCGGTACGAGCGCGAGGATCCGCTCGTACACGTGGCGCAGCGTCGTGGTGTCGTCGAGGTCCGCGAACAGCGACTCGTCGGCGGGGATGTGCGGGTACTGGTTCTGGAACCCGTACAGCCACTCCATCAGGTCCAGCGAGTCGACGTCCGCGATGTGCTGGAGCGGTGCATCGGGGCTGACCTCCTGGGCGCCCGACACGGCCTCGAGCTGGCTCGCCAGTTCTTCGATGGTGGGCAGCGTCATGAGCTTCGGTCCTCTCTCGCGGTGCATCCGGTTTCGAGAGGCATGCAAGCGCGGGCCGCGCAACCGGCGCGCAACACCGGTGCCGTACGGCCGTGTTGCGCGTCTGTTGCGAGCGAACCGCTTTCCTCGTGACCGGATCGCAGGACCGGATCGCCCGGCGGGATCGGCGGTCGGACCGGCCGCCGCACCGGCGGTCGGGACGAGCGGATCGCGGAACCAACACCAGGAAAGAGGTCGAGGATGACAACGGTCGCCCCCAGATCCGTGGACCCCGAGGTCGACGCGGTCAGGCACCACTACGAGGTGAGCAACGAGTTCTACGCTCTCCTGCTGGGCCCGTCCATGATGTACTCCGGCGGCTACTGGGAGCCGGACGAGACGCTCGTCGGCGCCCTGGACGAGGCGCAGTTCCGCAAGCTCGACACGTTCGCCGAACTGGCCGGCGCCAAGGACGCGGGCCGGGTGCTGGACATCGGCTGCGGCTGGGGCACCATGCTCAACCGGCTGACGACGGTCCACGGGGTGCGCGAGGCCGTCGGCCTGACCCTGAGCCGTACCCAGGAGGCGTTCATCACCGGCCTGGACAACCCGCGGATCACCACGCGGGTGGAGAGCTGGGCGGACCACACGACCGACGAGAAGTACGACGCGGCGTTCTGCATCAACGCGCTGGAGCACTTCGTCTCCTCCAACCTGCCGCCGCGCGAGCGCACCAAGCGCTACCGCTTCTTCTTCAACCAGGTCTCCAAGGCGCTCAACCCGGGGGCGAAGTTCGTCCTGCACACGATGACCGCCGAGGCGCAGCCGATGACCCGCGAGCTGCTCGCGGACCTCAAGTTCCTCCAGCGCAGCGAGTTCGAGGGGATGCACATCCCGCATCTGCACGAGCTGACCGCCGCCGCGGAGGGTCTCTTCGAGGTCGTGGAGATCGTCAACGAGCGGGAGTCCTTCGCCATGGCGTGCCGCGCCTGGCTGGAGCGGCTGGCCGCGGACCGCGAGACCGCGGTCGCCCTGGAGGGCGAGGACGTGGTGGCCCGCTTCGAGCGCTACCTCGACATCTTCGCCTACACCCTTGAGGACAAGTTCTTCAACAACTTCCGCGTCACCATCGCGCGCAGGGGCTGAGGAGGCCACCGTGACGAGCATTCTCGAACCCGCCCACGGCGGCGGAGTGAGCGGTGAGGCGCGGGACGCGGCCGGCCGGGGGCCGACCCGTCACCTGCGGGTCGCGGTCATCGGCAGTGGCTTCTCGGGCCTGGGTACGGCCATCCGCCTGCTCCAGCAGGGCATCGACGACTTCCTGGTCTTCGAGCGGGCCGACGAGGTGGGCGGCACCTGGCGCGACAACTCCTACCCGGGGTGCGCCTGTGACGTGATGTCGCACCTGTACTCGTTCTCGTTCGCGCAGAACCCGCACTGGAAGAGCACGTTCGGCAAGCGCGACGAGCTGTACGCGTATCTGCGGGACTGCGCCGACCGGTTCGGGGTACGGCCCCACATCCGCTTCGGCCACGAGCTGATCGCCGCCCGCTGGGACGACGCGACCCGCCACTGGCACATCGAGACCTCGGGCGGGGAGTACACCGCCCAGGTCCTGGTCACCGGCACCGGGTACCTCAGTGAGCCGGCGCTGCCGGACATCCCGGGGCTCGCGGACTTCGAGGGGAAGGTCTTCCACTCCTCGCGCTGGGACCACGACCACGACCTGGCGGGCCGGCGCGTCGCCGTCATCGGCACGGGCGCCTCTGCCATCCAGTTCGTCCCGAAGATCCAGCCCGAGGTGGGGCAGCTGGACCTCTACCAGCGCACTCCCCCGTGGGTCGGCCCGAAGAACGACAAGGCCACCAGCCCGCTCCAGGCGAAGCTGCTGCGCGGACTGCCCGGTTACCAGAACTTCCGGCGCAACTTCAACATGTGGGGCCGCGAGATCCTGGCCTTCGTGATGGCGCGCCCCAAGGTCGCCGGCAAGATGCAGAAGATGGCGTCGGACCATCTGAAGAAGAGCGTCGCCGACCCGGCGCTGCGCGAGCGGCTGACGCCCGACTACGTCATGGCGTGCAAGCGGCTGCTGTTCTCGAACACCTGGTACCCGGCGATCCAGCAGCCCAACGTCGAGCTCGTCACCGACGGGATCGACCACATCAGGGCCAAGTCGGTGGTGGGCAAGGACGGCCAGGAGCGCGAGGTCGACACGATCATCCTCGGTACGGGCTTCAAGGCCGTGGACCGGCCGGTCGCCGGGCGGATCTGGGGCCGGGGCGGCGTCCAGCTGCGGGAGGCGTGGAGCGGGGGCATGTCCGCGCACCGCGGCACCACCGTGGCCGGCTTCCCCAACCTCTTCATGCTGCTGGGCCCCAACACGACCCTCGGGCACTCCTCGCAGGTCGTGATGATCGAGGCCCAGATCGCCTACGTGCTCGACGCGCTGAAGCAGATGGACCGGCGCGGCCTGTCCAGCGTGGAGGTCCGCCAGGAGGCCCAGGCGGCGTACAACGAGGCGCTCGACAAGCGGCTCGACGGAACGGTGTGGAACGCCGGGAACTGCAAGAGCTGGTACCTCGACAGCAGCGGCCGCAACCCGTCGATCTGGCCGACGTACACCTGGCGGTTCCGCCGCCAGACCAAGCACTTCGATCTCGGTGAGTACCAGCTCGCCACCACTGTCGGCGCCGGAAGACCGGCTGTGAAGCACGTATGACGAACGGGAGAACGGACCAGATGAGCAACAGCACCCCTTCTCGGCGCAGGGTCCTCGGCGGGATCGCCGCCACCGCGGCCACCGTGGTGGGCTGGAACGCCACCACCCAGACGTGGGCGACCGCGGCGGAGTCCGGCCGGGGCCACGGCGGTCACGGCGGGCACGGCGGGCAGGTGTCCCCCGTACCGCCGCTGGACGGGACGCTGAAGACGTCCGGGACCGAACTGGCGCCGTTCGGCCAGGACTTCGGCCGGCTCGTGACGGACGCCCTGCCGTGGGCGGTGCTGGTGCCGGGGTCGGACCGGGACGTCGTCGCGATGGTGAACTACGCCAGGGCGAACAACCTCAAGATCGCCGTCAACGGGCGCAGCGGCACCGGTGACGACATCGAGTCGCACTCCAGCTACGGCCAGGCCTCGGTCCGGGGCGGCATCTCGATCGACGCCCGCGGTCTCGCGAAGATCTACAGCATCGGTTCGAGCACGGCGACGGTGGGCGCGGGTGTCACCTGGGGCCAGCTGACGGACGCGGCGGCGCCCAAGGGCAAGATGCCGCCGGCGGTGCCGGACTACCTGCACCTGTCGATCGGCGGCACGCTGAGCGTCGGCGGGATCGGCGGTACGGCGGGCAAGTACGGCCTGCTCGTCGACACGGTCCGGTCGCTGGACGTCGTCACGGGCGCCGGCCAGCTGGTCACCACCTCGCCGACGGTCCGCCCCGACCTGTTCAACGCCGTGCTGGGCGGTGGCGGTCAGGTCGCCATCATCCTGCGCGCCACGGTGGACGTCGTCCCGCTCAAGGAGCGGGCGGTCATCTTCAGCCTGTACTACAGCGACGTCGCGACCTACATGGCCGACTCGGAGAAGGTCCTCGCGGACGGCCGGTTCGAGGTCCAGGCGGGCGAGTTGCAGCGCACGCCGGACGACACGGGCTGGCGTTACAAGCTGGAGGTCGGGGCCGTCTACAACGGCACCGCCGTCCCGAACCGCGCGGCGCTGCTCGCTGGGCTGCGGGACAACCGCGCGGAGGCCGTCATCGAGGACATGACGTACCGCGACTACAACTTCCGTCTCGACGCGGCGGAGGCGTTCCTCAAGGAGACCGGGTACTGGTTCCAGCCGAAGCCCTGGCTGTCCATGTTCCTGCCCGCCTCCAAGGCCAAGCAGTTCCTGAAGATCGCCGAGGCCGAGCTGACGGCGAACGACCTGGGCGCCGGCTTCCTGCTGACGTACCCGTACCGCACGTCGAAGCTCAAGCGCCCGCTGGCCGTCCAGCCGAACGAGCCGGTCGCGTACCTCTTCGACCTGCTGCGCTTCCCCCACCCGGGCGAGCCGAACATCCAGGGGATGCTGGAGCAGAACCGGCGGCTGTACGACAAGGCCGTCGCGCTCGGCGCCAAGCGGTACCTGGTCGGCGCCGTCCCGAGGATGACGGGGACGGACTGGAAGAAGCACTTCGGCAACCGCTACGCCGAGTTCTACTCCGCGAAGCGGCGCTACGACCCGGCGGGCATCCTCACCCCCGGCCAGGGATTCTTCGGCTGACCGACCGGGGGCGGGGTCTCTCCGCGGCCCCGCCCCCGCCCGCCCCTCCCGTTTCTTTCCCGCGCACCACACCACACCGCACCACCACACCACACCACCACCCGCACCGCACCGCCGGCCGCACCGCACCGACCCCAACCACCGCTCCCCCCCATCCGCAGGACCGCACAGGGAGATCCCATGACCGGATACGACATCATCGACGAGGCGGTGGTCGGCGCCCCCGCGGACGCCGTCTGGGACGCGCTCGTCGCCGAGTTCCGCGGGGCCGCGGCCTGGTGGGTCCCGGCGAACACCTTCGAGACCGTGACCGGCGCGCCCGACGTCGTGGGGGGCGAGGTCGCGGTGACCGTCCACACCAAGGGCGTCGACAAGGGCGGGCTGAAGCTCCGCTTCACCCAGCGCACGGTGTCCGTGGACCCGGGCCGCCGGCTCGCGGTCGAATACGTCGACGGCGTCTTCCGCGGTCCCGCCGCATTCGTCCTGGAGCCGCTCGACGGCGGGGACCGTACCCGGGTGCGCATGCACTTCCAGGGCCGGCCGCAGGGCAAGCTCAAGGTCATCTCCAAGCTCGCCGACATCGGCGCCGAGCACTCGAAGGCGACCCTCGCGGCCTTCGCGGCGCTGGACCGGCAGCTGGCCGGAGCACGGGACGGCGCGTCCCGATGAGCGCCCTCACGGAGCTTCCCGCCGGTTCGCTGACCGAGGAGACGACGGTCCGCGCCGACGACGGCGCCGCGCTCGCCGTCACCGTCCTCGGCCCCCTGAGCCCCGGCCCCGGCAGCGGCACCACGGTCGTGCTGGCGCACGGCTGGGCCGCGG
>NZ_WWJY01000275.1 GCF_009865405.1 Streptomyces sp. SID3212
CCCAGCCCGTCCGGCGCTTGAGGACACCCCGTGGCCGGAGGCCGACGCCACCGCGCCCGCAGCCCGCGCGCCCGCCCGATCAAGCCCGTCCGGCGTTTGAGGACAACCCCCGTAAGACGCCCCCGTCACCCACCCCCACGCCGCTCCACCTTCACCAGCAGCAACGCAATATCGTCACTCCCCCGAAACGATTGCCGCGTCCGCCCCGCCCTCCGCACCAAGCTCTCCGACAGCGCGTCCAGCGACACCGTGTCCGCCCGCCCCAGCCTCCCCGCCAGCGCTGCGATGGACGTGTCCAGGCTGGTGCCGGGGACCTCCACCAGGCCGTCCGTGTAGAGGGCCAGCACCGCCCCCGGCGGCAGCGGGACCTCCACCGTGCGGTATTCGGCCTCCGGCTCGATGCCCAGGAGGATCCCGGTCGGGACGTCCAGGATCTCCGTACGGCCGTCGGCATGGCGCAGGATCGGCGGCGGGTGACCGGCCGTCGCCAGCCGCGCCCGGTGGTGCCGCAGGTCGAGGTGGGCGTACAGGCAGCTCGTGAAGAGCGTGGACCGCAGGTCGATCAGCAGGCGGTTGGTCCGCGCCAGCACCTCGTCCGGCGGCGCGCCCGCGCTCGCGTGCGTGTGGACGGCGGTCCGGACCTGCCCCATCAGCGCCGCCGCGTTCACGTTGTGGCCCTGTACGTCCCCGATGACCGCCGCGACCGACGTGTCGTCCAGCCGGATCAGGTCGTAGAAGTCACCGCCGATGTCCAGGCCCCGCGTCGCCGGCAGGTAGCGCGCCGCGACCTGGAGCCCGGGGATCTTCGGCAGTTCGTGGGGCAGCAGCGCGGCCTGGAGGCCCAGGGCCACCTGGTTCTTGGAGTCGTACAGCCGGGCCCGCTCCAACGCCTGCGCGATCACCCCGGCCAGGGAGATGAGGGCGGTGCGCTCGTCCGGCGGGAAGGCGTGCGGCCGGTCGTACCCGAGCACGCAGCAGCCGATCGTCCGCCCGGAGGCGAACATCGGCAGGTAGGCGAACGAGGCTTTCTCCGGGCTCAGTCGGACGTTCGGCGACGTACGCCTGAGTTCGTCGCCGTCCGTCGAGAAGAGAGGCGTGCCGTTCAGGACCGCCCGGACGACGGGCGTGTCCGCGGTCAGGGAGAGGCCGTCGAAGCCGACCGCGATCTCCTTCCGGAAGCCGCGGAAGCCGATGACCGACAGCCGCCCCGCGTCGGCGGTGACCAGCGCCAGCGCCTGGGCGTTGATCACCGGCATGATCTGGTCGGTGACCGTCTGCGTCACGTCCCGTACCCCGACGGCGTCGGTGAGGACGGACGACAGGTGCAGCAGCTGGAAGAGGGCCCCCGGGCGCGCGTTCCCCGCAGTGGCCGGCGCGGGCGTCAGGACCGGGTCGTGCCCGTCGCCGGGCGCCACCCCGGGCGTGACGCGGACGCTGACCCCGGTGGCGTCGGGGTAGAGGTGGAAGGCCAGCCACCGGTCGGGGGGCCGCAGGACGCTGAAGGACACGGGCAGCCGGCTGAACAGCGCGCCGAGGTACGCGTTCTCGTACACCGGGTCGTTCAGCCAGGGCAGCACCTCCCAGGGCCGGGCCCCGAGCAGGCTGTCACGGGTGACGCCCAGCAGGTCGACTGCGGTGTGGGTGAGGAAGGTGATGCGGCCTTCGAGGTCCAGGGCGCAGGCGCCTTCCGGGAAGCGCTCGGTGAGTTCGGCTCCGGGTTCGGCGTGCCGGGCCGGCGGCGGGTCGACCGCGCGCGTCTCCGTGGGCCGTACCGGACGCCCCTCCTCCGCGGCTCGCAGCAGGAGGTCGCTGATCCGGCCCGCGCCCTCGTCGAGCGCGCGCGTCTCCCGGTCGGACAGCTCGGGCGGGTGCGTACCGGGCCAGATCTGGAGCAGCGCACCCCAGCGGGTGGTGCCGGACGACAGGGGTACGACCCCGAGGGCCACGTGGTAGGGCAGGGCGAGGGCCGTACGGGGGAAGCGGCGCGCCATGTCCGTGTGGCTGGGCACCCACACCGGGCGCCCCTCGCGCACCACCTCGGCCACCGGGACCGTCGAGGCGAGCGCCACCTGGGTCCAGGGCTCGGCGACCCTCCGGGACACGCCGGTCACGAAGCCCATGCGGACGACCCGGTCCCCGGGCTCCAGCAGGTACACGACCCCGATGTGCGCCCCGGTGGCCTGTCCCACGTCCGTCAGGGCTCGTTCGATCTCCGCCGTGAACGAGGCGCCGTCCTCCGCCACGCTCACGCCGCCCCAGCGGTGGGCGCGTCGCCGCCCGCATCCCCCAGGGGGATGTCTGACCGGTCAGACCGACCTGACCGACTTGACCGACCTGACCGACCTGACCGATCCGGCCCGCCAGATCGAATATCACCCATATGTGGATGTTAGTCCCCGCCGGGAACGCCGACATCCCGGGCAGTGGGCTCCCCGAGCCGTCCCCGGCAACCGCCCGACGGCTCCCGCCGCGCCCCGGGACCGCCGGGCACACCTCCGGCCCGGAGGCCGACCCCGGGCCCCGGCCCGGCACGTCTCCGGCCCGGAGCCGGGACACCAGGAATCCCCGCCCGCCGTGAAGCGGCCCCGCGGGCGACATCAGGGCCCCTCAGGGAGGGCGACGACAGGCTCTAGGGCGTGTCCGGCGCCTCCCCGCCGCTCGTGCCGGACACGCTGGTCGACTTCAACCGGGACGGCACCGTCGCGTTCCGTACGATCCCCAGCCGCTGCGTCGTCCGCGTCAGCGCCACGTACAGGTCGTTCGTCCCGCGCGGCGAACCGTCCAGGATCGCCTCCGGGTCGACCACGATCACCGTGTCGAACTCCAGCCCCTTCGCCTGGCGGGGGTCGAGCACGACCACCGGGCGGGTCAGGTCGGGCGCGACTCCCCAGGAGGCGTCGGGCAGTTCGGCCCCGAGGGCCGGGACGAGCGCGGGCGGCGCGATCACCGCGAGGCGCCCCTCGCCGGGGTGCTCCGCCGCCAACTCGGCCGCCGTACGCGCCATCCGGGCCGGTGCGACCGCCCGTACGAGCGGGGCCGTACCCGTCGACCGTACGGACCTCGGCGGCTCGAAGAGCGGGTCCGCGAGCCGACGCACCTCCGCCGCGACCTCCATGATCTCGGCGGGCGTACGGTAGTTGACCCCCAGCCGGGACAGCTCCCAGCGCGTGCCGACGTACGGCTGGAGGATCTGCTGCCACGAGTCGCAGCCCGCCGCGTCCCCGGTCTGCGCCGGGTCGCCGACCAGCGTCATGGACCGGCTCGGGCAGCGGCGCATCAGCAACCGCCAGGCCATCGCGGACAGTTCCTGCGCCTCGTCCACGACGATGTGCCCGAACGCCCACGTCCGGTCGGCCGCCGCGCGCTCCGCGGCGCTGCGGGTGTCCGCCTCCTCGTGCCGGTCCGCGAACCGTTCCGCGTCGATGATGTCGTGGGCCGCCAGCACCTCCGACTCGTCCTCGTCCTCGAACTCCTGCGTACGGGAGCCGTACGACAGCTCCAACACGCCCTGCGCGTAGGCGATCTGCTCCTGCCGTTCCAGCGCGGCGGCGGCGCGTGCGGCGCTGTCGTCCTCGCCGAGCAGCTCCGCCGCCTCGTCCAGCAGCGGCACGTCCGCCGGGGTCCAGTCGATCGGCGCGTCCGCCCCGGTCCTGATGCCGGGGCGGCGTACGGCCGCCGCGTCGCGCGCGTCCAGCCGCCAGGGCGCGGCCAGGAAGTCGGCGACCAGCTGCTGCGGGGTCAGGGCCGGCCACAGGGACTCGATCGCCGCCTGCACCTCCCGGCTGGTGGCGACCTCCTTGCCGAGCTGCGCCACGTCCTCCGGGGACAGCAGGTTGGGCCCGCCCTCCGGATCCGCGCCGATGCGCTCCGCGAGTTGCCCGGTGAGCGCGTCGATGACCCGGAAGGCGAAGGTCGGCCGGGCCAGGTTGTGCGGCAGGCCGGTCTCGCGGGCCCGCTGTCTGGCCTCGGCCGCCGTCTCGCGGTCCAGGACGAGCGTGCCGTGGTCCTCGTGCGCGATCTCGATGCTCGGCTGGGGCAGCGACTGCCGGTCGGCGATCTCCTCGGCCAGTACCTTCGCCATCCCGAGGCGGCCCTTGACCTCGGCCGCCGCCGGGGTGTCCGTCCCGGCGGCCCGTACGCCGGGGAACAGTTCCCCGGTCGTCGCCAGCAGCACGCCCGTCTCACCGAGCGAGGGCAGCACCTCGCCGATGTAGCCGAGGAAGGCCGGGTTCGGCCCGACGATCAGCACGGCACGGCGGGCCAGCTGCTCGCGGTAGGCGTAGAGCAGGTACGCGGCCCGGTGCAGCGCGACCGCCGTCTTTCCGGTGCCGGGCCCGCCCTCGACCACCAGCACACCCCGGTACGGGGCGCGGATGACGCGGTCCTGCTCGGCCTGGATGGTCTGGACGATGTCGGCCATCCGGCCCGTACGCGCGGAGTTGAGCGCGGAGAGCAGGACGGCGTCGGCGTCCGCGTCCTCGTACCCCGTCCGGCGGGTGTCGGTGAGATCCATGATCTCGTCGTGCAGGGCGGTGACCCGGCGGTCCCGGGTGGTCAGGTGGCGGCGGCGCCGCAGGCCCATGGGCTCGAAGCCGGTGGCGAGGTAGAAGGGGCGGGCGACGGGGGCGCGCCAGTCGACCAGCAGGGGGGTGCGTTCCTCGTCGTCGCGGCGTATGCCGATGCGCCCGATGTGGTGGGTCGTGTGGTCGGCGAGGTCGATCCGGCCGAAACACAGGCCGGACTCGACGGCGTTCAGGGAGGAGACGCGGCCGGACTGCTCGGCCACGGTGATGTCACGCTCGACCCTCGCCTGCCGGCCGGTGCCGACCTGTCCGGCGGTGGCCTCCACCGCGTCCTCGGCCTGCTCCCTCAGGGCGTCGAGTCGCTCGTAGAGGAGAGTGACGAATTGCTGTTCGTTCTGCAATTCCTCGGTTGACAATTGAGCCCCTGTCCAATATGCTGCACCCATTACTTGAGACATGTCTTTAACGCAGATCAACTACAGATCGACCACAGATCGCGCTCAAGACATGAAACAACCAATATACGCGAACGCAAGCCCCGACCGTCAATTCGGTGGGGGCTTTTTTGATGCGCGCGAATGGGATCGGGGGCGGACGGAAAGGCTTCGGGGGCGCCCTGAGAGGCGTCAGAGCACGTCGGCCAGTTCCTCCAGCAGGCGGCGCTTCGGCCGGGCGCCGACCATCGACTTCACCGGCTCCCCGTCGCGGAACAGCAGGAGTGTCGGCATGGCGAGCACGCCGTACCGCGTCGTGATCTCCGGGTTGGTGTCCACGTCGAGCTGGACGATCCTGAGGCGGCCGGCCTCCTCGGCGGCGACGGCGCTCAGGACGGGCGCGAGCTGCCGGCACGGCGGGCACCAGTCGGCGGTGAATTCCACCAGGACCGGCAGTTCGGCCCCTATTACCACCGTGTCGAAGTCCGCGTCCGTGACGGCGTCGACTCCGTCGATCGTGATCATGCGTTCGTACCTCCGTGAGTGCGATGAGTTCGATGAATTCCCTGGGCAAGCGCGTCCGTCAGGTCGCAGAGCGGTTCCGGACCGCCGAGCAGTTCCGGACCGCCCGGCAGTTCCGGACCTCCCGGCAGTTCCGCCTCGGCCTGCGCCAGCTGCGCCCCGACCTGCGCGCGGACCGATCGGAGCTGCCCGATCAGCTCGTCCAGCTCGGTGAGCTTGCGGCGGTAGACGTCGAGCGAGGCGGGACAGGCGTCCCCGGCCGGGTGCCCGGCGCGCAGGCACTCCACGAACGGCCGGGTCTCCTCCAGGTCGAACCCGAAGTCCTGAAGGGTCCTGATCTGCTGGAGAAGCCGCAGGTCGTCCTCGTCGTACGTGCGATAGCCGTTCACCGCCCGCCGGGCGGGCAGCAGTCCGCGTGATTCGTAGTACCGCAGGGCCCGGGTGGTGGTGCCTGCCCGTTCCGCCAGCTCGCCGATGCGCATGGTGTCGAAGGTAAGCGTTGACGTCGGCGTCAAGGCAAGGGTCACGAGGCACGGGTCAAGGGTCGAGGGGCACGGGGCACGGGTCAACACACGGGTCAGGACAACGGTCAGGACAACGGTCAGGGCAAGGAGTGCCCGGCGGCCGGCTCCCGCGTCCAGCTCGCCAGCAGGCTCAGCGCATGGGCCGAGGGACTGCCCGGCTCGGCGGTGTGGATGCCGAGGGTCTGGTCCGGGTCACCGGTCGGGTTGAGCGCCTCGTAGTCGAGCGTCAGCTCGCCGACCAGCGGATGGTGGTACCGCTTGCTCCCGTACGTACGGCGCAGCACGTCATGGTCGGCCCACCAGCGGCGGAAGTCCTGGTCCCCCAGCGACAGGTCGCCGATCAGCTCGGCCAGCCGGGGGTCGTGCGGATGGCGCCCCGCGTAGAGGTGCAGGGCGGCGACCGTACCGCGCGCGGACGCGGCCCAGTCCGCGTACAGGTCGCGGGCCGCCTCGTCCAGGAAGAGGAAGCGGGCCATGTTCCGCTCCCGCTGCGGCAGCGCCTCGAAGTCGGTGTAGAACGCCCGCGCCATCGGGTTCGACGCCAGGACGTCCAGACGGCGGCCCAGCACCAGCGCCGGGGTGTCGGTCAGCGTGTCCAGGATCCGGTACATCCCGGGCCGTACGCGCTGGGGCGGCAGCGGACGGCCCTGTTTACGGGTGGGCCTGGCCAGGGCGAAGAGGTGACCGCGCTCGGTGTCGTCCAGCCGCAGGGCGCGCGCGACGGCGTCCAGCACGCTCTCCGAGACGTTGCTGCCGCGCCCCCGCTCCAGCCGTACGTAATAGTCCACACTCACCCCCGCCAGCTGGGCGACCTCCTCGCGCCGCAGCCCCGGGACCCGGCGCGCGCCGGTGTGCGGGGGCAGCCCGGCGTCCTCGGGGGTGACGCGCGCGCGGCGCGAGCGCAGGAACTCCCGCAGCTCGGTGTTGCCCCCGCCGGAGGACGCGATGTCGCTCATCCGTCCAGCGTAGGACGGGGCGGGCGGCGGCGCGCCACGCGAGAGGGGTACCACCGGACCCCCGGTGGAGGGGGGCTCCCCACCACCCCTGCGAACCGAACGCGCAGATGGTTGTGTGGAAGCCGAGCCACCCCGGACGGAAGGATCGAGGACCGAGCGATGAAGCGCAGGATTCTGGGCGGTACGGGCATGTCGGTCAGCGAGGTCGCGCTCGGCACGATGATGTTCGGCGCGATGGGCAACAGCGACCACGACGAGTCGGTACGGATGATCCACCGCGCCCTGGACGCCGGGGTGAACTTCGTGGACACCGCCGACGTCTACAGCGAGGGCGAGTCGGAGGACATCGTCGGCAAGGCGCTCAAGGGCCGGCGTGACGAGGTCGTCCTCGCGACGAAGTTCGGCTGGCCGGCGGGCGACGACCTCAACCGCCGGGGCGGCTCGCGCCGTTGGATCGTACAAGCGGTGGAGAACAGCCTGCGGCGGCTGGGCACCGACCACATCGACCTGTACCAGATGCATCGCCCCGACCCCCACACGGACATCGACGAGACACTCGCCGCCCTCTCCGACCTGGTCCGCTCGGGCAAGGTCCGGGCCATCGGCTCGTCGTGCACGCCCGCCGAGCTGATCGTGGAGGCGCGGTGGACGGCGGAACGGCGCGGCCACCACCGTTTCCGTACGGAACAGCCCCCGTACTCGATCCTGCTGCGCGGCATCGAGGCCGCCGTCCTGCCCACCACCCAGCGGTACGGCATGGGCGTCCTGACCTACGGACCGCTCAGCTCCGGCTGGCTCTCGGGCCGCGCGGACCCGTCGAAGGGCGCCCGCGCGGCACTGGGCCCAAGAACCTTCGACCTCTCCGTCCCGGCCAACAAGGCAAAGGCGGAGGCGGTCCGACGACTGACAGAACTGGCGGTGGAGGCGGGCATGCCCCTGTCCCACCTGGCCACGGCATTCGTACGCTCCCACCCGGCGGTCACGTCGGTCCTCATCGGCCCCCGCCGCCCCGACCACCTGGACGACCTCCTGGCAGGCGCGGAGACCGAACTGACCCCCGACATCCTGGACCGCATCGACGAAATCGTCCCTCCGGGCACGAACGTCAACCAGGACGACATCTACTACACACCCCCGGCCCTGGCCGACAAGCGCCTGCGGCGCTTCTGACAGGCCGGGGGGCCGATCGGGCGGGCGGCCGGGTCAGCCAGGGTGCCTGCTGAGGGCGTAGACCATCTTCGCCAGTCGGGACCTCTTCGCCTTGGACGAGTAGGCGTACAGGAAGGGCCACTGCGGTCCTTCGAACGCGCTCGGTGCCCAGCCCATCTGCCGGGCCAGACCTGAGCCCAGTTGGTACGCCCCGGCCGCCATCCCCGCGATACCCAACGCGTTCCCGGGCGCCAGTACGAAGTCCACCGCGCCCGCCGCCAGCGCGATGCTGCCGACAGCCGTTGCCACAGGCCGCTCGCGCAGTTCCCCGAGCGGGTCGCTGAAACGTGCGGTGCCCACCACGCGGCGCAGTTCGCGGATGATCAGACCGTCGAGTTCACGCCGGGGGTGGTGCCGGTAGCGCTCGCACATCTCACCGATCCACCGGACGAGTTCCTGGCGGCCCTGGCCGCGGAGGAACGTATCGAGGTCGCGGGGGCCGGCCTGGACGTCGAGGAGGCGCAGAACGTCGAGCAGTTGCACCGCCAGTTCCGCGGCCAGAACCTCGGAGGGGGCGGTGGGTGCCGGCACGGAGGCGCCGTCGGCTGTCCCGGCCCGGGTGATCAGCCGGACGAAACGCCGGTCTGCCCGGCTGAGCAACAGCGGAGCCCTGGCGCCCGAGAGTTCGAAGGCGGCGCCGTGGTTGTAGGCGTCACGGAGGATCAGCCTGGCCACCTCGAAAGGCGCGCCGTCGGTGTGCAGTCCGGCGGCTTCGCGTGTTCCTTCGGGGATACGGCGGGCGGCGCCCGCGCCCTGGTACGCGCCGTACCAGTACGCGACCTGTCCCGGATCGAGCGCCAGTCGCTCCGCCGCCAGCTCCGCACCGCGTTCGGGTGGCGCCGCGAGCACCCTGCGCTCGCTTTCCGGCAGTCCTTCGTCGCTGCGGAGGATGGACAGCAGGGCCGCATCGATCTCGTCGTCCCAGCGAGCGGCCTCCCACGGGTGCCGGTCGCGGTGCGCGCGGTCGGTGAGCCAGGGTTCGCGGGCCTGGACACGGATGAGCCCCTGCTCGACGTAACGGACGAAGTGCCGGGCCGGTATCTGGCTCGCGTGACGGATCAGGACGCTGGACGGGGCCCACAGATTGAGGGGCTGGCTGAGCGCGAGCAGGCTGTGCAGGCTCCGGTACCCCGGCTCCCCGTACTCACTGATGTGACAGAAGGTGGGGAAGACCGAACCGGCCACGCCGGTCATGCGGCCGGGGCGGGGCGCCCGATCGCGGCGTGCCCCTCCCCTGTGTGCGTGTGGTCACCTGATGCCCGGCGCCGGAGGCGCTCCACGGCCGTGTTGCGCATGCATCCCCCTTGTGGCCAACCCGTGTTGGGGTTCGCCTGGTCCTGAGAGTACGCACGCGGAGGGGCTCACGGGCAAGGTTTCCGTCGGGGACTCAGGCGCTCTACGTACGTGCGGTGACGGGCCATGGGGAGCGTGCGGTCTCCTGTTCGTCCGCGACGGTTCGTCCGCGACCGCCGGACGAACAGGAGACCGGGCCGGCAGGCACCGGCGGACATGCCGAGGCGTTTCGCTCAGGCTTCTTGTGGGATCACGCGCAGGGTCAGGCCGCGGACGTCGGGGTTGAGGAGATCCGGGAGCGAGGGGCTCGCCGCGTACTTCGTCCTGTACGCGCCGTCCACGTCCGCGTTGACCGCATCGTCGTTGACGCGCTCGACCGTCACCGGGTAGCGCTGGGAGCCGTCCACGAACTTCGCCCGGCCGCTGCGGCTGACCCGGCGGTACCAGTTCGACTCAGGGCCGTAGGCGCTGCGGACGTAGGCCGTGTCGTCGACGACGACCGACCAGATCGGGGTCACGACCTCTCCTCCGTCGCTCCGCTCGGTGGCGATGCGGACAACGTCGGCGTTTGCGAGGTAATCCATTGCGGAAGTCATGGCCGCATCCTCGTGGGCGGCCGGGCGCGCCTTCCCCATTCCCTCTCTCGTGAGCGTGGCGTTGGCGCAAACGGTCGGTCAGGTTCGTCAGGTCGGTCGGGTCAGGCGTCCGGGTCGTCCATGATCTCCCGTACCTCCTGCGCACACCGGCACGAGGCGGCGATCTTGGCGGCCCACTCCAGCGCGTCCTCGCGCGTGGGCACGTCGATGACCGAGAACCCGCCGAGCACCGCCTTGGTCTCCGGGTACGGGCCGTCGGTGACGGTCCCGTCCGTGGCCACGACGCTCGCCCGCTGCGTGAGCAGTCCCCCGCCGAAGACCCACACACCGGCCTCCTGCGCCTGCCGCACCACCGCGTGCGAGGCGTCGGACACTTCGGGCAGGTCCTCCTCGGGGAAGATCATCGTGCCGTCGTCGAACGAGATCAGGTACCGCGTCATACGCGCGTGGCTCCCTAGGTAGTTGGACTCCATCAGCCGCCGATCACCCTACGACGAACACACCGCCGCGTCCTCAAGAAGGCATCCGTCAGGTAAGCACCCATCCGGGTTGATGACCGGGGTCGGCCGGACAAGTGAATACGTTCAGGTCCGCGTCCCGGCCGAAGCGGAGGCGCTGCGGATCTCGTCCGGGCGCGTACCCCTCGGTCTCGCGCGGGTGGGGTTCGTGGCAGACCGGCCACGGTTCGCCCTCCGGCCACAGCATCGACCCACCGGCGAGGCTGTCGTGTACGCCGGGCCGCCCCGGCCTGGGGTGCAGCCGGGTCGTCCGTCCTCGGTGGTTCGAGGTGAGCCGAGTCCGGTACGGGGGTGGCGCCGGGCCGTCGCCTTTCCAACACTGGTGACCTAGAGGCGACTTGGGGGGGAACGGACATGGCGACACGCGCAGAACCCGCGCGGGCACCTGTGCCGGAGCGGCGGCCGGAGTTGGATGTGGTTCGGATGCTGGTCGTGGTCGGGCTGGTCTTCTTCCACTCCGCGCTCGTTTTCGCCGCCGACGACGACTTCTACGTCAAGAACGCCGAGACCACCGAAGCCGTCATGATCATCGCCGGCTTCGGGGTCGTCTGGGCCATGCCGCTGCTGTTCCTCATCTCCGGTCTCGGCGCCTGGCACTCGCTCCGGCGCCGCGGCGCGGGCGGATTCGCCGGAGAGCGGCTGCTGCGGCTCGGTGTTCCGCTGGTCTTCGCGACCCTCGCGCTGAACCCGCTGCCGCAGTGGCTGCGGCTGCGCTCGGCCGACGCCGGCCACCACGAGTCGTACGTCGACTTCCTGCCCCGCTTCTACGACGTGCGCCTGGAGCCCGGAGAGTTCCCCTTCCTCGTCCAGGGCGAGCACTTCGAGACCGGCCATCTCTGGTTCGTCGTGCTCCTCCTGACGTTCTCCCTCATGCTGGTGCCGTTCCACCGGTGGTTGCCGCGCGAGCGCGTCCGCCGCGTCGGTGACCGGGTGGCGGAGGCGGCCGTGCGCCGACGGGGCGTCGTGCTCCTGCCGGCCCTCGCCTTCGCGGCGATCTGTGCCTTCGCCCGGCTGGAGGAGGACTACGCGGGCTGGCACCGCTGGTCGTACCTGCTGTTCTTCGTCGCCGGCTTCGCGCTCGCCGCCGACGACCGCTTCCGCGCCGTGATGCGGCGCGACGCCGGGACCGCGGCCTGGCTCGGCGCCCTGCTGTTCGCGGCAGCCGGGCCGGGCTTCGCCCTGGCCGACGAGCCCTTCACGGAGATGACCGCCCTGGCCACCGCCTCACGCGCGCTGTTCGGTGCGGCCGGGTGGTGCCTGGTGGTCGCCATCCCCGGCCTCCTCGACCGTCGGCGGCCCGAGCGACCGCGTGCGTCGCCGGACCCGACCCCGACGACGCGTCGGCGCCTCCTCTACGGCTACCTCGCTGCGGCCGTGCTGCCGCTGTACGTCCTGCACCAGCCGATCGTCGTCGCCGTCGCGTACTTCGTGATCGGCTGGTCCGCGCCGATCCTGGTCGAGTACGCCGTGCTCGTGGTGATCTCTCTCGTCCTCACCCTCACCGCGTACGAACTGCTGGTACGCCGCACGCGGGCGACCCGCTTCCTGTTCGGGATACGGTCCTAGGGGCGTATCGAAGGGGCCGGTCGCAGCCCCCACTTGTGCGACACACGTCCTAGGGCGTGTCCGCGACCGCCAAGTTCCCTGCCGTGTGTTCCAGTTCGACGCTGTGGGAGCCCTTCACCAGGACGATGTCTCCCGGGCGGATCAGGTCGTGGGCCAGCGTCAGCGCCTCGTCGCGGTCGTCCGCGTGTGCCACCTTCAACCGTGGGTTGTCCTCCTGCGCGGCGGTGGCCAGTGTCCGGGCGTCGTCGGTGCCTACCGCGATCAGTACGTCGATGCCCGCCGCCGCGACCAGGCGGCCGACGCCCCAATGTTCCTCGGCGCCGTCGGGGCCCAGTTCCTTCATCTCGCCCAGAATCGCGACCGTACGGCGGCCGTCGCGGGCCATGGCCACGAGTGCCGTGAACGCCGCCCTCATCGAGTCCGGGTTCGCGTTGAAGGCGTCGTTGATGATCCGTACGCCGTCCGGCCGGTCGGTGACCTCCATGCGCCCCGAGGCCACCAGGACCGCGCGGGACAGCGCCCCCGCCGCCTTCTCCACGCCCACCCCCAGCCCGATCGCGACCGCCGCCGCGGCCAGCGCGTTCGACACGTGGTGCGCGCCGTGCAGGGACAGGTCGACCCGCGCCCGGGCGCCCTCGGCGGCCAGGGTGAACGACGGGCGGCCCGAGCTGTCGACGGCGACGTCCAGCGCCCGTACGTCCGCCTCCTTCTCGACGCCGAAGGTCAGCACACGGGTGCGGGTGCGGGACGCCATCGCGGCGACCAGGGCGTCGTCGGCGTTCAGGACCGCCAGCCCGTCCTCCGGCAGCGCCTCCACCAACTCCCCCTTGGCCCGGGCGATCTGCTCCCGCCCGCCGAACTCCCCGACATGCGCCGTCCCCACGTTGAGCACCAGGCCGACGGCAGGCGGGGCGATACGGGTCAGATGAGCGATGTGGCCGACGCCCCGCGCGCCCATCTCCAGCACGACGTACCGCACGGTCCGGTCCACGTGGGTCACCGTCAGCGGCATCCCGATCTCACCGTTGAACGACTTCACCGTCGCGATCGTCGGGCCGATCTCGGGCAGCACCTGCGCCAGCAGATCCTTGGTGCTGGTCTTGCCCGCCGAGCCGGTCAGCCCGATGACGGTCGCCTCCGGTACGGCCGCCAGTACGGTACGGGCCAGCGCGGCGAGCGCGTCCAGCACGTCGTCCACGACCACGGCCGGCACACCGACGGGACGGGTGGCCAGGACCGCCACCGCACCGGCCTCCACCGCGTTCGCCGCGAAGGCGTGACCGTCGGCGTGCTCACCGGGCAGCGCCGCGAACAGCCCACCGGGCTCGACCGCGCGCGAGTCCACGACCGCGGGCGCGCTCATCAGCACGGACGGGTCCGGTACGTCGTACAGACGGCCGCCGACGGCCGCCGCGACGGCTTCCAGGGAAAGGGGGATCACGACACGAATCTCCGCATCAGCAGGGGGTGCCCGGCACGGCCACCGGCCGACCGGTCCGGCCCTGCGACCGTAACGCCCCCACGGCCGGGAGCTGCGGAGACCTGCCAGAGCACCAGGAAAGTCGAGCCGGCGACGGCGGCCGGTTACCGACCCCGTTCTTGGCCAAATCTGTTGATTCACGGGCGAGTTGGCTGGCCATAGATGAACCGTGCTGAAACGGAAGAAAATCGGTCTCCTGCTCGCGACGGCCGCCCTGGTCGGTGTGACGGCGGGCGCCACCCCACCGAGCAGGGCCGCCCACCCGGTCCACGCGGCCCCCTCCGCCCCGTCGGCGCAGTCCCGCCCGCCGCTCCCCGACACCACCGACCGGGCGTTCCTCCAGCAGGTGGTGAAGGCGGTCAACACCTACCGCGCGAGACACGGCGCGCGGCCGGTACGGCTGGACCGGAAGCTGAACCGGTACGCCAAGTCCCGCGCGCGGGAGGTCTCTTCGCACGAACGGCTGCGCGAGGGCCACCGGGGCCTGGACCGGGAATACGGCGAGAACCTGTACTGGACCGGCACCGCCGAGCCGGACCACCTGCCCGGACCCACCGCCGTGAAGGCGTGGTACGACGAGGTCGCCTCGTACGACTTCCGGGCCGGCGAATTCAGCCGCGCCACCGGCCACTTCACCCAGTTGGTCTGGCGCGGATCGAAGAGGATCGGCGCCGCCAGGGCGACCGGCCGGGGCGAGGAGTGGTTCGAGAACTACGTCGTGGTCACGTTCAGCCCGCCGGGGAACGTGGAGGGCCGGTTCCGCGAGAACGTACGGGACAGGGTCCGCTAGGACAGGGCCCCAGAGGCCCCAGAGGCCCCAGAGGCCCCGGAGGCCCCGGAGGCCCCGGCAGCGTCCGTGCACGGCTCAGTGGGCAGGCTCGTTGCGGATGACGATCTGCGAAGTGATCTTGCCGTCACACACGGTGAAGTAATTGGTCATGATCAGGTCTCCTCGCAGGTTGGTCTTGTCGTACTCGCCGTCGTAACGGGCCCGCACGATCTGGTCTCCGTAGTGGTCCACGACCTCGGTCACCTCCAGGGTGACCTTGTCGCCGACGATCTCCTCGGTCACCCAGCGGCGGATCGCGGCGGCGCCGCGGAACTCGCGGCGCGCGTCGTTGACGAAGGCGTCCTCGGCGAAGGTGGCCACGATGGCGTCCACGTCGAAGGCGTTGACGGCATGTACGTGCTCCGCCAGGACCGGGATCAGTGTGGTCGGGGTCAGTGTGGTCGGGAACTGTGTGGTCGGGAACTGTGTGGTCGGGCTCTGTGTGGTCGGGCTCTGTGTGGTGTCGGACATGAGAGCGAACCTCCCTGGGACAGGGTGTGTGCGCCACCGCTCCGGTGGGCCTGATCACCACCCTCGGCGCTCCCCCTGCGGGAGGGTCAACACCCGGCGCGCACGTGGACCCTCCGGCAGGGGGAGAGTCGATACTGGCCGCATGAGGCACGCACTGATGGTCGGGGACTTCTCCAAGGCCACCCACCTGAGCGTCAAGACGCTGCGGCACTACCACCAGGTCGGCCTCCTGCGCCCCGCCGAGGTCGACCCCGGCACCGGCTACCGCTACTACACGCCCGACCAGATCCCCACCGCCCAGGTCATCCGCCGGCTCCGCGACCTGGACATGCCGATCACGGACGTCAAAGCCGTCCTCGCCACCCCGGACGCGCGCACGCGCGGCGCGCTGATCGCCGCCCACCTGGACCGCCTGGAATCGGAACTGGCCAGGACCCGCTCCGCGGTCGACTCCCTGCGCGACCTGCTGCGCCGCCCGGCGGCGGCCCCCGTCGAGCACCGTACGATCCCGGCCTGCCCGGCCATCGGCATCACGGCCGAAGTGGACCGCGCCGACCTGCCGGCGTGGTGGCAGGGGGCGCGGGGGGAACTGCACGCCGCGGTCCAGGCCCAGGACCTGGACCCGACCGGTCCCGGCGGCGGTCTGTACGCCGGCGGGATCTTCCAGGACGACCGTGGCCCGGCCACGGTCTTCGTCCCGGTGGCCGGGCACGTACGCCCCATCGGCCGGGTCGAGGCCCTTGTCGTTCCGGCCGCCGAGCTGGCGGTCACCACCCACCACGGCCCGCTGGCCGACGCCGACCTCGCTTACGGCGAACTGGGCGCCTACACAGCCCGGCACGAGATCGGCGTCGCCGGCCCGCTTCGCGAGTACTACCTGCGCGACGCACGCGACACGCCCGACGCCTCGCGGTGGGTCACGGAGATCGGCTGGCCCGTCTTCCGCGCGGACGCGGACGACGCCGCCGACAACGACAACTCCGACGCTGACACCGCAACCGACACAGACGCCGATGTCGGCCACGGAACGGGAGCCTGATCGCCCGATCGCGCGCTCACCGCAGCCCCGGGGGGGGGGGGGG
>NZ_WWJY01000276.1 GCF_009865405.1 Streptomyces sp. SID3212
GTGCCGGCGCCGGCCACCGCTGCCGCCGCCACCATCCCGCTCCAGCAGGCGTCCCCGGCCCCCGCGAACCCCATGGTGCCGGACGCCGACGCGATCGCCTGCTCCCTGGAGAACCCCGAGTCCTGCGAGGCCTGCCAGTGATGAGTTCCACCGAGAAAGGTCTCGCCGTGACGAGTCCCGCCGAGAAGAACCTGCTCGACCCGGGCTTCGAGCTGACCTTGCGTCCCATGCGCTACCCGGACTTCTACGAGCGCTACCGCGACGCCATCAAGAACACCTGGTCGGTGGAGGAGGTCGACCTCCACTCCGACGTCGCCGACCTCGCCAAGCTCTCCCCCGGCGAGCAGCACATGATCGGCCGGCTGGTCGCGTTCTTCGCGACGGGCGACTCGATCGTGTCGAACAACCTGGTGCTGACGCTCTACAAGCACATCAACTCCCCCGAGGCGCGGCTGTACCTGTCCCGCCAGCTCTTCGAGGAGGCCGTGCACGTCCAGTTCTATCTGACGCTGCTCGACACCTATCTGCCCGACCCGGACGACCGCGCGGCGGCCTTCGACGCGGTGGAGGAGATCCCGTCGATCCGCGAGAAGGCGCAGTTCTGCTTCCGCTGGATGGACTCGGTGGAGAAGATCGACCGCCTGGAGACCAAGGCGGACCGGCGCCGCTTCCTCCTCAACCTGATCTGCTTCGCGGCGTGCATCGAGGGGCTGTTCTTCTACGGAGCCTTCGCGTACGTGTACTGGTTCCGCTCGCGCGGTCTGCTGCACGGCCTGGCCACCGGCACCAACTGGGTGTTCCGTGACGAGACGATGCACATGAACTTCGCCTTCGAGGTGGTCGACACCGTACGCAAGGAGGAGCCGGAGCTGTTCGACGACGCGCTCCAGCAGCAGGTCACGGACATGCTGAAGGAGGCCGTCGAGGCGGAGTTGCAGTTCGGCCGCGACCTGTGCGGCGACGGCCTGCCAGGCATGAACACGGAGTCGATGCGCGAGTACCTCCAGTGCGTCGCGGACCAGCGGCTCCAGCGGCTGGGCTTCGCGCCGGTGTACGGCTCGGAGAACCCGTTCTCCTTCATGGAGCTCCAGGGCGTCCAGGAACTGACCAACTTCTTCGAACGCCGCCCGTCCGCGTACCAGGTGGCGGTGGAGGGGTCGGTCGCCTTCGACGACGACTTCTAGGCCGCTGTTCCGCGACTTCCGGGTCGCTGGTGCACGACCGGGGCGCGCCCCATCTCCGCTGTGGCGGGGGTGGGGCGCGTTGTCGCGTTGTCGCGTTGTCAGTGGGTGCGTACACCATGGACCCATGACGACGACGAACACGCGGCACGACCACCCACACCCAGGGGAGGAGTCCGACTGGCGGGGGTTCCTGCGCGGGTGGAGCGCGGAGTGGGCCGACTCGGCCGATCCGGCCGTGGTGGACGGGCACGGGCTGCGTGAGGCGCGGGAGCGTCGGTGGCTCGGGTTCGAGCCGGCGGATCCGAAGGCGGTCGCGGTGTGGGAGGCGCGGGCGGGGGGTGCGCTGCCGCCGTCGTTCCGGGCGTTCCTGGAGGTCACCGACGGGTGGCGGATGACCGGCCCGTCCGTATGGCTCCTGGCGCGGACGGAGGGGATCTTCGGCGAGGCGGGGTCGGAGGGCCGGTCGCTGCGGCTTACCGACGACTCGGCCCAGGTGGAGGTGGTGCTCGACCCGCTGGACGTGGCGGCGGACGGCGAGTGGGCGGTGCGGGTCCGGCCGGCGGGGAGCCGGGCGGAGCCCGCGCGGTATCCGTCGTTCCGGGCGTACATGGAGTCCGTCCACGAGAGATTCCTCGCGGATGCCCACGCGAGTGCCGGCACCGACGGCCTGGACGCGGACGTGGAGCGCGCGCGGCGGCTGGCCCTCTCCGGTGATCCGGACGGGGCGTTGGCGCTGCTGGCGCCGGCGGTACGGGCCCGCCGTCCACGCGCCCTTTCGATCCACGAGCAACTCACCGTGCTTCTCGGGCTTCCGCCGTGCGGGGAACGCGCGGCGCCCGTCGGCGACACGGCGTACACCGTGCGGGAGTTGCTCCCGAGCAGGTGCCTGACGGCGAAGCGATGGACCTCGCTCGGCAGCGTGCCCGATCTGGAGGGGGTACGGAGGGACTTCCCGGCGGTCGATCCGGCGGTGGTCGAGTCGGTGCTGCACGCGGTTGCCGACGGCACGTACCGCCACAGCGTCGAGGGCCCGTTCGGTGAAGTGGTGGCGCGGGCAAGGGAGTTCGCGCGCTGGGGGTCCGTGGGCGAGGCGTGGGCGACGCTGCGCGACGGCATGCGGGAATGGCGCCCGTACGACGACGAGGAGCAGGTGGCCCCCCTGGGGCTCGTCGCGGACGGCGTACTGGGACCGCTGCTGACACCCCGGCGGGGACGGGAGTTGCTCACCACGTCCCGTACGGCCGCCGTGGCGGCCACCGCGAAGCCGGACGGACTGGCCTGGCTGGTGGCGGAGGACCGCAGGTTCGAGTTCAAGTGGTGGCTGGTGCTGGCGCGCGGGGTGGAGCCGGCGGAGCTGCCGCGCGTCCTGGGCACCGAGAACGGGCTGTCGCCGCATCCGGTGACGGAGGCGAGGCGGCGCGAAACGGCGTTCCACCCGCCGGCGGCGCCGCTGGTGATGAAGGACCGGCCGGGTCAGCTGGTGGTCCCTGGCGTGCCCGCGAACGGGCTCCCCTCGGCGGCGGCGGTGGGCCGGGCCGGGCCGGACACCGGGGCAGGGGCCGGGGGCTGGGCGTTCGCCCTGGTGGAGAAGGCGGGACGGGGGGTGATGCGGTCGCCCGCCCCGGCCGCGTCGGCGGTCTCCGGCGGCCTGGTCCTGAGCGTGGGCAGTACGTTGAACCTCGACCCGGACGCGCCGACTCTGCGGGTCACGGCCGCCGAGGCCGGCCGGATCGTGTGGGAGGTCACCGTCGGCCCACCCGGGATCACCGAGCCCGAGGCCCGGGGAGAGGTCCCACCGGCCCTCGACCCCCGCCGCCACCTCGCGGCCGGGCCGGTCGCGGACGACCCTGAGGCCATCGACCCGGCCGCACCCGCGCGGTGGCTGTGCGAGGCCCTGGCAGCGGAGTTCGGGGTGTCGGTGAGCCGCGACGCGGTGGTGCTCGGCCGCCTGCACAGTCTGGAGGTCCCGTCGTGGTCCAGCTCCCCGTTCACGCCGTGATCCGTACCCGGGCGGCAGCTCTCGCGTGTGCCGTGTCGACCGTCGCCGCGGGGCTCGGGGTCAGGGCGTGGGCGGACGGCGATCTCGCCAAGTACGCGGGCGACGCGCTGTACACCGTGCTCGTCCACACCCTCGTCGTGTGCGCCGTCCCCCGGGTACGGCCCCGCACCGCGGCCGTGGGCGCTTTTGTGTTCAGCTGCGCGGTCGAACTGCTCCAGCTCACCCCGGTCCCGGCCGAGCTCGCCGCACGCAGCGGGCTCGCCCGGCTGGTGCTGGGTTCGACCTTCAACGCGCCTGACCTGCTGTGGTACGCGGTCGGCGCGGGCGCGGCAGCAGTCCTGCACTCGGTGCCGACGCGTTCGGCTCGCTCGGCGGGCTCGACGGGCTCGACGCACTCTGCGCCCGTCCGTCGTCCCGTGCGGTCTTCGGATCCCCCCTCCTGACCGTCGCGTGGCGCAACTGGCGGTCGATCGACAGGTCCTTGAGGAGCCAGAGCAGGGCCGGGAGGGCCAGGAGGACGAACAGGGCCGTAAGGGCGACAAACGCCAGGAAGGTGTCCATGTATCCAGCGTCGCGGATGGGTTCGACACAAGGCAGTGGCAGGACTGTCATCGAACCTCGAATTACTGCCACACTGGGCCCATGATGAAAAACGTCGCCGCCGTCCTGCTCGACGGAGTCCACCCCTTCGAACTCGGCGTCGTCTGCGAGGTGTTCGGGCTCGACCGCAGCGACGACGGGCTGCCCGTCTACGACTTCGCGGTGGTCTCCGGGGAGGGGGCGGAGCTGCGTACCCACGCGGGATTCACCCTCGGCTCGCTGGCCGGGCTCGAACGGCTGGAGGAGGCCGACCTCATCGCCGTACCCGCCGGGGACGCCTACGCGGAGCGCGAGTTCCCCGAAGAGCTGCTGGCGGCGCTGCGGCGCGCCGTGGACCGGGGGGCGCGGGTGCTCAGCGTCTGCACCGGCGGCTATCTGCTCGGGGCCGCCGGCCTCCTCGACGGGCGCCGCTGCGCCGTGCACTGGCGGCACACGGCCGACCTCGCCCGCCGTTTCCCCGAGGCACGGGTGGAGCCCGCCGTGCTGTACGTGGAGGACGGCCCCGTGATCACGTCCGCCGGTACGGCCGCCGGCATCGACGCGTGCCTGTATCTCGTACGGCGGGAACACGGCCCGGAGATCGCCAACGCGCTCGCCCGCCGCATGGTCGTCCCGCCCCACCGCGACGGCGGCCAGGCCCAGTTCATCGAGCGGCCGCTGCCCGTCGCCTGCGACACCGTCGGAGAGGTGCTGTCCTGGATGGAGCGCCACCTCGACCGCGAGATGACCGTGGAACAGCTGGCCGAGCGGGCCCACATGTCACCGCGTACGTTCGCCCGCCGCTTCCAGCAGGAGACGGGGACCACTCCGTACCGCTGGCTCCTGCGCCAACGGGTGCTGCTGGCGCAGGAGTTGCTGGAGGGTACGGACGAGACGGTCGACCGGGTCGCGGGGCGCGCCGGGTTCGGTAACGCGGCGGGGCTCCGCCATCACTTCCTGCGGACCCTCGGGACGACGCCGAACGCGTACCGGCGGACGTTCCAGGGGCCGGCGCCCGTCCCGGCCCCGGCCCCCGTCCCGGCCGCCACCTCGGCCCCGGCCTCACGGTCTCAGGCGTTCGGGACCGTCTCGTAGCGCGGCGTGCCTTCTTCCATCTGCTTGAGCGCGTCCTTGCGGTCCCGCTTCGACAGCCGGTCGATGTACAGGTATCCGTACAGATGGTCCGTCTCGTGCTGGAGGCAGCGCGCGAAGTAGCCGGTGCCCGCCACCTTCACCGGATTGCCCTGGGCGTCCTGGCCGCGTACCACCGCGTAGTCGGGGCGGGGCAGGGCCGCGTACGCCGTCGGGACCGACAGGCAGCCCTCGTTGGAGTCGTCCAAGTGGCGCTTCTCCGGCGGCAGTTCCTCCAGCACCGGGTTGCAGATCGCCCCGACGTGGCGCTTGCCGTCGTCGTCCGGGCAGTCGTACACGAAGACCTTGAGGTCCACGCCGATCTGGTTGGCGGCGAGGCCGACGCCCTCCGCCGTGTGCTGGCTGGCGAACATGTCGTCGATCAGCGCGGCGAGGGAGTCGTCGAACTCCGTGACATCCCGGCACTCCTTGTGGAGCACCGGATTCCCGACGACGGTGATCGGGCGGGACGTGCCGCGCTCGCGGTGTGCCAGCTCACGCTCCGCGGCGCCCTCCGTGTCGTCGGCGAACCCGTCCGCCGTCCCCGCCACGGTGGTACCACTGTCGATCCGCTGGTCCGTCTCCTGCTGCGCCATGTCCGCAGTACGCCTTCCTCGGTTCCCGATGCTGCCCGCACGATCGGCACGATGTGCCCATACAGCCTAAGGGCAGCCGGCGGACCTCAGCAGACCTCTTCGAGATCGCGCCATTCCCGGGTGTCCGGACTGTCCGCGACCCACCCGTCCAACAGCCCCCGCACCAGCCCCTGCGGCGCCGCGATCCCGCACTCGCGCTCCGGCACCCACAGCTCGCCGGCCGTACGGTGCCCCAGCGGCCCCGGGTGCCCCGGCTCGCTGTGGTCGTGCGGGTCCAGGTGCTCCCCGTCGCCCTCGGCGCTCGGCATCCGGCTCTCGGAGCAGGCCCGGCACAACAGCCGTACGGACGACGACCAGTCCTCGGCCGCGAACCCCGCGTCGGCCGCGAGGCGCTCCAGGGCGTCCCGGTCCTCCTCGGTGGCCGCCTCCAGCAGCACCACCCACGTCGGTACGGGCGAGGGCGCCCACAGCTCGATCTCGTCGAACACGGGGTACGCGCGGGTGTTTCCGTCCGGCCCGGCGGCCGTCGTGCGCTCGCCGTGCGGTACGCCGTCGTGGAGCACGACCTCGCCCCAGCGCCGTCCCGACGACGGCAGCGGGATCGAGAGCAGCTCGATGCGGGCCGGGTCGAGCCTGCGGCCCCAGACGACCTCCGCCTCGCCCTCCGGCGAGAGCCGGACGGCGGCGCTGCCCAGCTCCATGCCTTCCGGTTCGCCGTTGGCCTCGACGCTGTGCGGATTGCCGGGCACCTTCAGCCCGTACGCCTGCCAGGCGCGGCGGGCCAGCGGCCAGTCCTGGAGGGCGGTGGCGGCGATGCCGACGTTCCACCAGTCGGGGGCGCCGGTCTCCTTGTCGAGCAGCGCGACCGCGCGCAGCCCGGCGGCGCGCGCCTGCTCCCAGTCGTGGCGGAACTTGTGCAGCAGCGCCAGGTTGAACCACGACTCCGAGAGCCAGGGCTCCAGGTCCGCCGCACGGGTGAGCAGCGCGCCCGCGTCCTCGTACCGGCCGTCACCGATCAGCGTGAACGCGCGGTCGGTGGCCTGCCGCCACGAGGCGGAGGGCCGATGCCGTACCTTCCCGAAGATCCTCACGATTCCCGCCTGCCGGTCGCTCGGGTCTGTGCCCCCGGACACCCTCTTCTTCCTCTTCTTCGCATCCAACCATGCCCGGTCCCACGCCCGCTCATTACCCATGGGTTACCCGGCCCCGCCCGGGGCCGGGCCGCCTCGGGACAGCACGCGTGCCAGGGATTCCACGACCTCGGGCTGGTAGTCGTGCCCCGTCCCGAGCCGCAGCCGCTCCAGTGCGCCGAGCGATCCGCCGAGCGGTCCGCCGGGCGATCCACTCGTCCTGGCACATTCCCCGGTGAGGTCGTCGTACGCATTGACGGTGCGGACGATCCTGGCGGAGAGCGGTTGTTCGCGGTACGGATCGGCCTGGCGCTCCACGACGACGGCGACGGCGGCGGGCACGCCGGTCTGGCGGACGACCTCGCCGCCGAGGAGGGCGATCCGGCGCTGCTCGTCGGCCGGGAGGAAGGCGGTGGCGCCCTCGGGGACGGGATCGACGAGGGAGAGCTGTCCGATGTCGTGCATGAGGGCCGCGTATTCGAGGACGGTGAGCTCCGGTCCTGAGAGGCCCAGCTCGCGGCCGACGGCACGGCTCAGCTCCGCGACTCTGCGGGCGTGGCCGTGGGGGGTGTAGCCGGCGATCTCGGTGGCGCGGGCGAGGGAGGCGATGGTCTGGCGGTACGTGGTCCTGACCGCGGCGTACCGCCGGTAGGACAGCTGGGTCAGCAGCAGCGGTACGCAGAACACGGGCAGCGCCCAGAGTCCCGCGACGGCGACCCCGAGGGCGATGACGGCGCCGGTGGCGCAGACGGCGGAGCCGATGTGGAGGAGGGCGCCCAGCTCGTCGCGGAGAAGGGGGCCGAAGGGGTGGCGGGTGCGGGCGCGGAGCAGCACGGCGGCGAGGACGGCGTCGCAGAGGGCGGTGAGGACGAGGAGGAGCAGGAGGGTCGCGGCGTAGAAGGGGCCCGTGCCGAAGCGCTCCACGAGCCCGTCGGCCCCGCCGGGGTGGTACCCGGAGGTGTAGCCCGCGCTGTACCCCGCGTGGTACAGCGGCTGGAAGCACACGGCGGCGAAGGCGACGGTCAGGACGCGGCGGACCAGGTGGTCGAGCGCGGGGCCGCGGCCCTTGGCGATGTGCGGTACGGAACCGGCGAGAGTGGCCGCGACCACGACGGCGAGGGTCTGGAGGACGCCGTGGGTGGTGCGCTGCCCGGCGTTCTCGCCGAGGAGGGCGTACGCGAGCGCACCGGCGGCCCCGAGGGGCGCGGGCTCCCGCTCGCCGGGGAGTGCGCCCCACCGGGCCAGCTCGCCGACGACGACGAGCAGGCCGAAGGCGAGAGCGGTACGCGGCTCGGCGAGCCCCCGCCAGAGCGTCGCCCCGAGCGCGACCCCGGTGAGGAGCGCGGCGGAGCCGTACACCCCGACCACGGCGACGGCGGGCC